>QALA01000018.1 GCA_003343565.1 Verrucomicrobiota bacterium
CGAATGGATATTTTTCAATGTGCCGTAAGAAATTTAATTTGAACATGCTGCACTGATTGGACGGAGCGGAATTTGCCGCTTGACTTGCTGTTGTTGCAAAGGCTTCGCAGTTGTTTTTTAGACGTTTAAACTGAACTGTTTTTTGCCGGTTATTTGCGGATATGGCGGTTGCGTTTTTGGAGATTGCGTTATTTGTAATGTGGCGTTCGTGGATATGCGCCCGCAAAGATGCGCGCCGCTTTTGTGGCGAATGGATATTTTTCAATGTGCCGGAAGAAATTAATTTGAACATGCTGTACTGATTGGACGGAGCGGAATTTGCCGCTTGACTTGCTGCTGTTGCAAAGGCTTCGCAGTTGTTTTTAGACGCTTTAACTGAACTGTTGCAAAAAACATTTGGCCTTTTGCAATATTGCGCCTTCGGGACAACTTTAATGTTGCGCAGAAACGGGAGCGGGGGCAGTTGTAAGATCAGTTTTGAATCGGAATGCGGGTATGAGGAGATATAACGGGAAGTTTTTTATATACCTAAAGGGATTGCGATAAATTGGGATTTCGGATTTGAAGTTGGAAATATTTTTTCGTCCATATCCTAAATTGTATCTTAAGATAAAACAGTATTTGGGACTCTTTTTGGGGGTGAGGAAAAGGAACGATGAACTTTATATCCGGCAAGCGTGCGCCATTGGAGACTTTTGCAAAAGCTTCTTGTGCGCCGCGCAAAAAAGCTCGAAACAACAAACCCGCCGTTCCAAAATTTGTCCCGTTTATACATTCCGCAAAGGCGGCGAGAAACGGAGAGGTTCCAAAAGTTAGGTCTAATTTTTATAAGACCAGACTCTACGATAAGGCATGCGCCGAAGTATGCGCGCGGGAAAATTAACCGATGAGCGGATTATCCGTTTTGATGCAATTAAAAAGAGCCCTTAGCGAATGTTTCGCCGCAACGCCAAAAAGAGTCCGCCTGCGAATTGGCGCAGAAAACGTTTCTGACGCAAAAAAACTCTCCGTCCCGATTGCGGAAAGCGGAGAGTTTTTTAATGTAAGATTAGCGCGTTTGCCCCATTGTTGAAATAGGTTGCGGAAACGCTACTTAGCCCGAACGGTTTTGTCTATGGTGCTGTTTAGATACTTCAAATAATTCATTGGGACGTATGGTTTATTCTGCCATGTCGAGCCTTTGGTGTCTATGGACAGCGATCCGTCCGACACCCTTATGGAAACCACCGCGTGCTGGTATCCCTTGTCGTAATGGGCCAGAATGGGATTCCCGTCATTGTCTATTTGCCAATTTCTCAGTCTGAGCGCGTTTATGGCGGCGGCGTGCAGCGCGTCTTTGGATACGCCGCCGTATGCGCGGGTAAAGGAGGTTTTTCCCTCCTGGGCCAATTTCAGGCTGTTGTCCGTATTGGTTGAAGTGCAGGAAACCGCAACGAACGCAAGAGCGAGTGCGGCAATCGGCATGAGAAATAGGTTTTTCATATGGGATTTTCTATCCGATGCGGGGCGTCGAGGCAAGCGGAAAATCGCAAGCTGAAAAATCTCTTCCGCCGCGGAAGCAAATAGGCATTGTGTGTCTGTCCAATTTCGACTTTTCGCGCGGCCGCTTTTTGTCCGTAAAAATTGAAGGCGCAACATTGCGGGCGGATTCGGAAGATGAGCCGGCAAAATTTCTTCAGAACAGTTTGGGCTTTACAAGAGGCCGCAACGCGTCTAACGATTGTCTGCGAATCCAACCGGCAAACATAATTAACCGGCAAACACAAAATAGAACAAAGGATATATGATGAATAGACGGCATTTTGCAAAAAGCGCATTATTGGGGGGAGCGGCGCTTGCGGCGGCGAGGACGCTTTCGGCGCAGGTCCCGGCATCTTCGGTTGCGGAATCTTCCAAGCCGTACAAGTGCAAATTCTCTCCGAATTTCGGGCAGTGCAGGGAGTCCACGAAGGGGCTTTCAAATGTCGATAAGGTGCAGTTTTTCTACGATTGCGGATTCAGGGGGCTTGAGGACAATTCCATGATGGGGCGCCCGGTCGAGGAGCAAAAAGCCATTGCGAAGAAGATGGAGCAGCTTGGAATGCAGATGGGCGTGTTTGTCGCGCTTGCGGAGTGGGGCAGGCCGCTGATGTCGGGAAATATTATCGACAAAAAGAAGCGCTCCCGCGACCCGAAGGCGGTGCGCGAATTTATAAAGGATAGAATGGAGTCCGCGGCGGAAGTGGCCAAGCGCGTGAATGCGAAGTGGTGCACTGTCGTTCCCGGCCTTGAGGATCCCTCGCTTGAGCCCGAATATCAATTTGCCAATGTCGCCGACAACTTGAAGTACGCCTCGGACATATTGGAGAAGTCGGGGCTTATCATGGTGCTTGAGCCTCTCAACATAAAGAACCACCCCGGCCTCTGGCTGAAGCGGATTCCGCAGGCCTACGCGCTCTGCAAGGCTGTCGGGAGCGGCTCTTGCAAAATATTGAACGACCTCTACCACCAACAGGTGACGGAGGGAAACCTCATCGACAACATCAATGCCGCATGGAGCGAGATTGCCTATTTCCAAATAGGCGACGTTCCCGGCCGCAAGGAGCCCACCACGGGAGAGATAAACTACAAAAACGTCTTCAAGCACATATGGGACAAGGGGTATCGCGGCATACTCGGTATGGAGCACGGCCAGAGCGACAGGTCGCTTGAGGGCGACAAGAAGCTCTTGCGCGCCTATCGGGAAGTCGACGTTGCCTGACTTCAATTGCTTCGCGTCTTTTTCAAATCCCGGCAGAATGTTGTCGGGATTTTTTTGCGCGATTGCGCAATAATTTGTAGTTATGGATAATGTCGCTTCTGTAAAAATGAAGTCGCAAAAGTTGAGCGGATTTTAAATGTCTTAGCTTTTTTTCGGCGATTTTTTAGCGGAAGTGTCGCAGGGGCGGTCGTTCGGAAGAGAGTGCGGGCGCGATTTTTCGCACTTCCTTTTTTCCTGCGCGCGGGCGCGAAAATGGGGGAGGGGAGGCCGCGCCCTGAAATTTAAGTTGCGCTTTCAAAATGGCTTCATCGCGGCGCCTTCCGAAAAAGAGTCGCCGGAAACGGAAGGCGTTTCTAAGATCGCATTTCGTTTTTTCAAAATCAAATTTTTCGAGGCGCGGGGAAAGCTGACATTCTCAAAACGCTTTTTTTTGGACTTTTCAAATTCCAAATATCAAATTCCCAATAAAGACCTTCCTTCGTCCAAATAAAAAACGCCCCCGCAATGGGAGGCGTTTTGTGTGGCGTTGTACAGCGTTGCCGCGTCGTAGCGTCGCCGCTGCGGGAATTACGCCATGAGGAGGTCGAGCATTTTCTTTGCGGCTTCCGGTATTACGGTTCCGGGGCCGAAGATTGCGCTTGCTCCGTGCTTGAACAAGAAGTCGTAGTCCTGGGCGGGAATTACGCCGCCGCATACGACCATTATGTCCTCGCGCCCGCGCTTTTTCAGTTCCTCGACGAGCGCCGGAAGCAGCGTTTTGTGCCCCGCCGCCAGCGAGCTCATCGCCACGATGTGCACGTCGTTTTCGACGGCCATTTGCGCGGTTTCCTCCGGAGTCTGGAAGAGCGGGCCGACGTCCACGTCAAAGCCGAGGTCCGCATATGCCGTCGCCACCACTTTCGCGCCGCGGTCGTGTCCGTCCTGGCCCATTTTTGCGACGAGTATGCGCGGTTTTCTGCCCTCTTTGGCCTCAAACTCCTTTATCTTGCGCTCTATTTCTCCGACGATTGCCATGCTTTTCTTGTCCTTTAAGAGTTCCTTTTCGTACACGCCGCTGATGGAGCGAATGACCGCCTTGTAGCGGCCGAACACCTTTTCGCACGCGGAGGATATTTCGCCGAGGCTCGCGCGGGCCTTTGCGGCCTCCACGCTGAGTTCGAGAAGGTTTCCCTTGCCCGTGTCCGCGCACTTGGTGATTTCTTCCAGTATCTGGCGGACTTTGTCGTTGTCGCGGTTCTTGCGCAGAGTTTCAAGCTTCTTGACTTGGGCCTCGCGCACGGCGGTGTTGTCGATGTCGAGAATGTCGAGGGGCGCCTCCTTCTCCAGGCGGTACTTTGTAAGCCCCACGATGGTTTCGCGGCCGGAGTCTATTCTGGCCTGCCGGCGCGCGGAGGCCTCCTCTATTCTCAGCTTCGGCAGGCCGGCCTCTATCGCCTTTGTCATGCCGCCGTAGTTTTCGACCTCCTGAATGTGGCTCCACGCGCGCTTGGCGAGCGCCTGCGTCAGGCTCTCGACGTAGTACGAACCCGCCCACGGGTCGATCACACGGCAGATGCCGGTTTCGTCCTGAAGGTAGAGCTGCGTGTTTCTGGCTATGCGCGCGGAGAAGTCCGTCGGAAGCGCGATGGCTTCGTCGAGCGCGTTTGTGTGCAGGCTCTGCGTGTGGCCCAATGCGGCTCCCATCGCCTCTATGCACGTGCGGGCGACGTTGTTGAAGGGGTCCTGCTCGGTCAGCGACCAGCCGCTTGTCTGCGAGTGCGTGCGCAGCGCCAGGCTCTTGGGGTCCTTCGGGTCGAAGCTTTTTACAATCTTGGCCCACAGCATTCTTGCCGCGCGCATCTTTGCCACTTCCATGAAGTAGTTTTTGCCTATCGCCCAGAAGAAGCTCAGGCGCGGCGCAAACTGGTCGACCCCCAGCCCGGCCTTTACGCCCTCGCGAATGTACTCAAGCCCGTCGGCCAGCGTGTACGCCATTTCGAGGTCCGCGGTCGCTCCCGCCTCCTGCATGTGGTAGCCCGATATGGATATGCTGTTGAATTTCGGCATATTCTTCGAGGTGTACGCAAAGATGTCCCCGATGATTCTCATGGACGGAGCCGGCGGATAGATGTACGTATTGCGCACCATGAATTCCTTTAAAATGTCGTTCTGTATGGTGCCCGTCAGCTGTTCGAGCTTCGCGCCCTGTTCGAGGCCCGCGACGATGTAGAAGGCCAGAACCGGCAAAACCGCGCCGTTCATCGTCATCGAAACGGACACGCGCGACAGCGGAATTTTGTCGAAGAGAACCTCCATGTCCATGATGGAGTCCACCGCGACGCCCGCTTTTCCCACGTCGCCTATCACGCGCGGGTGGTCGGAGTCGTACCCGCGGTGCGTGGCCAAGTCGAAGGCCACGGACAAACCCTTCTGCCCGGCGGCGAGGTTGCGGCGGTAGAACGCGTTGGATTCCTCCGCAGTTGAGAAGCCCGCATATTGGCGCACCGTCCACGGGCGCACAACATACATCGTCGCGTACGGCCCGCGCAGGTTTGGCGCTATTCCCGCCGTGAAGCCCAGGTGCTCCATGCCCGCGTAGTCCTCGGCCGTGTAGAGCGGCTTCAGGTTTATCTGCTCCATAGTCTCGGTCATCAAGTCGTCAAACTTGCGCCCGGTTTTCTTTTCGAGGCGTTCCTGCCACTCTTTCAGCGAGAGCTTTTTTGCGCCGTCGTCAAACGCTATTTTCGTAAAATCTGGATTGTTGCTCATCGGAAAAATTCCTTTCTTTTGTTATAGAACGTTCAGCGCGGCAAGTATGCCTTTGAGCGTTTCATAGTTGTTGCTCTTGATGCTGATTGCGCCGTCGTAGCCGGCCTGCTTGTAGGAGGGCTCGGCTTCCGGCGCGGGCGCGCCGGCCATGAATACGGTCGAGTCTGCCACGGCCGCCTTCAGCGCCTTTGTGACGGCGGGAACCAATTCCGGATAGGTGTCGTCCGTCGAGCAGATTACGGCGTATTTTGCGCCGCTTTCGGCGAAGGCCTTTGCGGCCTCCTCCGGAGTCTGAAATCCGTTCGGATATATAACGTCGAATCCGCCGACCTCAAAGAAGCCGCGAATGAAGTCCGCGCGCGCCTTGTGTTGCAGGAGCGGCCCCATTGTCGCAAGGAACAGCTTTGGCGCGAATCCCTTTTCGGCCTTGAATTTTTCGCTGGCCGCGCGAAGGGCCTCGTAGTGTTCGACCGCCCTGTGAATGCCGAGCGCGGGCACGGAGGTTTCAACCCCGCCGCAATCGCAGAATATCCGCGCCAACGCCGCAAGGCTCGCGCCCTTTTCCGCCGCGGCCACAGCCTCCGCCATTTTGCCGCCGTTCGCCTTTCCGACGGGGGACGGCTCCGCGCCGGCCTTGTCCGCCGCCGCCTGCTTGACGCGCTTTTCAATGGATTCGTCGGAATAGTCGGCCGGTTTCTCAAGCGGCTTTTCGAGCTTGTTTGCATAGTTGTTCGTGCCGACTACGGAGCTTCTGCGGGTGTCGTACAGCTTCTTTCTGCCCGCGGCCGTCGCCGCTATTTCCGCCTGAACCTCGCCGGATTCGAGAGCCGCCGCCATTCCGCCCTTCGCCTCGATTTTCGCGAAAAATTCCCAGGCCTTTTCGGCGAGCTCCTTCGTGAGAACCTCGACAAAATACGAGCCGCCCGCCGGGTCTATTACATCGGTAAGCTCGCATTCCTCCTGGAGGATTATCTGCTGGTTGCGCGCTATCCTCTCGGAAAATTCGTCGGGCTTGCGTATTATTTCGTCAAACGCGCCGACCGTCATACTGTCGCAGCCGCCGATTGCGCCGGAGAAGGCTTCGGTGGTCGTTCTGAGCATGTTGACATACGGGTCGTAAACGGTCTTGTTGAAGAGCGCGGTGCGCGCGTTCACCCTGATTTTGCGGGATTCGTCGTTTCCGCCGAATTCGGATATGATTTTCGACCACAGCTTGCGCGCCGCGCGGAGCTTGGCTATCTCCATGAAAAAGTTTGAGCCCAGGCTTAAGCGGAAGCGGACGAGCTTTGCGATGTCGTCTATCTTCATTCCGCGCTTGAGCATTTGCCTGATGTAGGCTACGGACGTTGCCATCGCCGCGCCAAGCTCCTCCGCCGCGCTGGCGCCCGCGGAAGAGTAGGGCATCGTGTCTATGCCTATCGCCCCGAACTCCGGCATGTTGGCGGCGTTGTATGAGGCAAGCTCGAACATTTCGTCGAAGGCGCAGTCAAGAGTGCGGCAAATTTTTCCGTTTTTGGCCAGCTGGCCGATTGGGTCGAAGTATATTCCGCCTGAGAGCTTTTTGCCCTTCTGCGACGCGTAGAGCATTGCCGCGATTGCGGCGGCCTTGCAGCCGGTGTGGACGTTTATCTCGACGCAGCCGGTCTCCACGCCGTCGAGCGCCCTGGAAAAGTCCTTTGCCGTGCAAACGGAGAGTCCGCCGCGGGCGACCGCGGATTTGTCCGCCTCGTCGGCGTCCGCGCCGCAGCCGGAGGGTTTGTCGAGGACTATTTCGACGGCGGTCTGGCCCTTGTTGAGCGCGTCCAAAATCTTTGCGTTAAATTCCTCCGGAAGTCCCGCGGAGAGCTCTTGGGAGATTTTCCACGGCTCGATTTTGTCGCCGTCTATTCTTGTGCCGCGCACGTAGTCTCCGGTTCCGGGCAGGGAGATTTCAAAATCGACGTCCTCCCTGTTGTATATCGGCCTGAGCGTGATTTTTTCAGGCGTGTTTGTAAGCATCTTCTTGTCGAACGGCGCGCCTTTGAGCAGTTTCACGGCCTCGGCGTGCCACTCTTGGTAAGCGGCTTCTTTGAATTCCGGGAATAGTTTGTCGTTTTCGTTTTTCATCGGATATGTATGTATGATTAAATGCGCTTATGGTTAAAATCCGCCCGCTTTGCCGCGCGCTTGCGCGCGCAATGGCCGATTTCGACTGCGCACATATTTATCGCGGCAAACGCGTGCCGCGGAGAAAATCGCAATGCGCAGTATTTGCCTTCGGGTAAAGGCCCGCTATTTTCAATTCAATCTTTTTTGCGCCGGCGTCAAGCGTTATCGGACGAAATTTACGCCTGTCGGGGCGCGTCCGAAGCGGGGAAGCCTGCCCGTTTTGCAAATCCGAAGCTCGCACTTGGGCATGCGGAAAATTGAATTTTCGCAAAGGGAAGCCGTGAAGGGCATGCCGACGAAAAAAGAATGCGACGGCGAAAGTGCGAATGTTCGCGAGGGGAAAAAGTTCTCGCTTTCGCGTGCACGCTACATGGCGCATCTTTCGTATGCGCTCTTCATGCGCAGTCTTTCATGCGCGGAGCCTTTCTGCGCGTTCAAAGGACTTTTGCAGGATTTCTTACGCTTTGTCTTCGATCGCCTTCGGGAGCGTATCGAAGGGAGATTTTGTCGCACTGAAACGATAGATATTAAAAAGATTCCGCCCATTTTGCGGCGTGCCGAAAAGAAGCTTTTACGGCGTTTGAAAATGGCTGGGTCAGAAGTTTGCCTGGGAAGATTCCTAAAAAAAATTCGCCGACTTGCGCCTTTTGTAAACGCCCGCGCAAATTTCCAAATATCCCCGCCGAACGCCGCCGTTTTTTTTTGCGGCGTTCAAACGTTTCAATATGCGCTTTCCTCCGTTTTCAATGCGCATTTTTTTCAAAAAAGTTTGACAATCCGCCCCCATTTGTGAGGTAATCAAGGGGATTTTTACTAAAAAAAGGATTCTCCATGATTAATAAAATCGACCATATCGGCATAGCGGTGGCTTCAATTGACGACGCGGTTGCGTATTATGAAAAAGCCCTCGGACTGAAGTGCGAAGGTATTGAGGAGGTCGCCGATCAAAAGGTGAGGACGGCGTTTTTCGACGTCGGCGGCGTGCATATTGAACTCTTGGAGCCGACCTCTCCCGACAGTCCCATCGCCAAATTTTTGGAAAAGAATCCCCGCGGCGGAGTGCACCATTTGGCGTTCAACGTCTCGGACATTTCCGCGTCTTTGGCACATGCGAAGGAGGCGGGAATCGGCCTGATAAACGAGACTCCGAAAGTCGGCGCGCACGCGAAGAAAATCGCGTTTCTGCACCCCAAATTTACCATGGGCGTGCTGACGGAATTTTGTCAGGACGGAGACTGTTCCTGCGCCAAGTAGCGCGCAATTTTCCAAGCCCGCATAATCCGCCGTTTTTTTTGCGGCGCATGCTTCGGGACGTTTCCCGGCGATTCACATTTAAACGTTAATCTAAGAATATGGCTATATCTCAAAAATTGATGGACGAACTCAAACGCCGCCGCGAGGAGGCTTTTGCGGCGGGCGGAAACGACAAGCTTCAGGCGCGCCGCGCAAAGGGGCTTCTCACCGCCCGCGACAGGATTGAGGCCCTCTTTGACGAAGGCACCTTCATGGAGTTCGGAATGCACGTCCAGCACAACTGCCACAACTTCGGAATGGAGCGCAAGACACTCCCGACGGACGGAATCGTCGCCGGAATAGGATATGTGCAGGGCCGTCCCGTTGCGGCGTTCAGCCAGGACTTTACTGTGGCCGGCGGTTCGCTGGGGTCGAATCACGCCAAGAAGATTGTGGATTTGATGAAGTTTGCCGGCAAGAACGGCATGCCGGTTATCGGCATCAACGACAGCGGCGGCGCGCGCATTCAGGAGGGCGTGGAATCGCTGGCCGGATACGGTCAGATCTTCTATCAGAACGTCTCCATTTCCGGGGTTGTGCCGCAGATTTCGATAATAGCCGGCCCGTGCGCGGGCGGGGCGGCGTACAGTCCCGCGCTGATGGACTTCATCATCATGACGCGCAAAAACGCCAATCTCTTCATCTGCGGACCGCAAGTGATCAAGGCCGCCACGGGCGAGGAGGCGTCGGTTGAAATGTTTGCGACGGCCGACGCGCACGCCACGGTGTCGGGCAATATCCACTTGGTCGCCGAGGACGACAGGGAGGCGATCGCCATTGCCGAAAAGCTTCTCTCCTATCTGCCCTCCAACAACATGCAGGAGCCCCCGCACGACTTCAGCGTGCAGGTCGAAAAAACCTACGACGAGGAGCTTAACAACATAGTTCCGGCTTCCGCGCAGGAGGCGCTCGACGTTTACAAAGTTATAGAGCGCGTCGCCGACGCGGGGTCGTTCTTCGAGATACAGCGCAACTTTGCGCGCAACATCGTCGTCGGTTTTGCGAGGATTCAGGGCATAGTGGTCGGCATAATAGCCAATCAGCCGGCGTATAAGGCGGGCTGTCTGGACATCGACGCCTCCGACAAGGCCGCGCGCTTCATTCGCACTTGCAATGCCTTTAACGTGCCGATTGTCAATATGGTCGACGTTCCCGGCTTTATGCCCGGACTGGCCCAGGAGCGCGGCGGCATAATACGCCACGGGGCGAAAATGCTTTTTGCGTACGCTTCGGCGACGGTTCCGAAAATCACCCTGATCATGCGCAAGGCCTACGGCGGGGCGTATTTGGCAATGTGCTGTGTCGATATGGGCGCCGACGCCGTGTTTGCCTGGCCCACGGCGGAGATAGCCGTTATGGGCGCGAAGGGCGCCGTGAACGTTCTTTACGGCAAGGAGATAAAGGCCGCCGAAAATCCGGGCGAGCTTGCGGCAAAGTATCAGCAGGAGTATGCCGATAAATTTTCCAACCCCTATCAGGCCGCGAGCAAGGGCATGATTACCGACGTAATCGAACCCGCCCAGACGCGCGGCGTCATAGCCATGGCTCTGCGCGCCACTTTGGGCAAGCGCGAGACGCGCCTTCCCAAGAGGCACGGCAATATTCCCCTGTAATTTTGGAGGACGCACATGCACGCCCTGATGATTGCAACGTTGATTCCCGACAGGCCGGACATAAACCAGATTCTCGTATTTTCCCTTACGGGATTCTGTTTGGTGATGGCGGTCTTGGCGGGGCTTTCGCTTGCCACTTCCCTGATAGGGAAGGCGTTTTCCGCGCTCGACGGCGGAGACGGGAAGTCGGCCCGCTCCGGAAGTTCTGCGGCGGCCGTTCCTTCTGCGGTTTCGTCGGCTCCTGCGCGTTCGGGGGCTCCCGCCATAGACGAGGGGCACGCGTTTGCCATATCGGCCGCGGTGGCCGCCGTGCTTCCCGACCTCGCTCCGGAGGAGGGGGAGCTGATTGCCGTAATCGCGGCGGCGGCTTCTGAAGCGCTCGATGCGGACGTCCGCGTGGTCTCATTCAAACCGGTGGATATGTCCTACGCCATGCAGGGAAGGTTCGCCCTGTTTGCGTCCAAAAATTACGTGCCCAAGCGCATGTAGAACTTTTTTGCCAATCAACCCCACAAACTTAAAACAAGGAAATTTTATGAAAAAACTACGCATTACAGTTGACGGAAAAACATACGACGTCGAAGTTGAAGTTCTCGGCGGCAAGGTATCCTCGATCGTTCCCGCGGCGGCTCCCGCGGTTCAGGCTGCTCCTGCGGCTGCTCCGGCTCCCGCGCCGATAGTGCCTCCGGCGGCTCCCGCCGCTCCCGCGCCAAAGGCTCCCGCGGCTCCGGCCGGCGCCAAAGACATAGCCAGCCCGCTTGCGGCCGTGGTTGTGTCCGTGAATGTCAAGGAGGGACAGCAGGTCAACGAGGGCGATCTCGTCGTCATGTTGGAGGCAATGAAGATGAACACTCCGGTCAATGCGACTTGTTCGGGTACGGTGGGCAAAATTTGCGTCTCGGCCGGGCAGAGCGTCGAGGAAGGGCAGGTTCTCATTAGTCTCTCTTAATTTGGAAGGTTTTTTAGCGGATTGCGGCGCCGGTTTTGACGGTGCCGCAATCCGTAAGTATTTATTTTATTAGCAGCGATAATATTATGTTGCAAAGTTTAATAGATCTGGCGGCCGATACGGGATTTTCCTATGTTGATTGGCGCATGGTTGTAATGTGGGCGGTTGTCGCTGTTCTTATGTATTTGGCGGTTTTCCGCCAATTCGAGCCTCTGTTGCTGGTCCCCATAGCGTTTGGCGCGCTGTTGGCCAATCTTCCGACCGAAGGCGTGGTCAATAAGCCCGCGGGAGCCTTGATTGCCCCGGAGGCCGGAATTGTCGAGGCGGTGTTTGTCAAGTCGGGCGACAGGATTACGGCGCCCCGCGTAATAAAGTATCTTCCGTCGAGGGTTTCGGACATCGTTTCAAGTCCCCAAACTGCGGCGGCGGACGTGCAGGCGTATTTCGACAAAGTTGCCGACGTCACTTCGGAGAAGTCGCGCGGCGAGGCCCTCAAGAGGGCGCTCGGCATTCCGGACTTGGTGGGCATGCTTCGTCCGGACCGCCCCGCGGTAGTGACCGAAAAGGGCGTTGCGGAGGCGGAGACTGCTTTTGCGGTTCGCTACAAGGGGCAGCTGCTGAATCTCAAGGGCGGAGACATGTTCGTATGGGCGAACGCTTCCGGAACCGTGAATGAAGAGCCCGCGAAAGTCGGCGCAAAATTGCAGGCCGGCGACAAGGTCGCGAGCGTTTACAGCGCGCGCACGGGGGGGCTATACTACTATATACAGATGGGGGTGCTGCTTGAGATATTTCCCCCGCTGATATTTTTGGGAGTCGGGGCGCTGACCGATTTCGGCCCGTTGATTGCGAATCCGAAAACGCTGTTTTTGGGCGGGGCGGCGCAGTTCGGAGTTTTTGCAACTTTCATCGGGGCTTTGGCGCTCGGATTCACTTCGCAGGAGGCGGCATCAATCGGCATAATTGGAGGAGCGGACGGGCCGACGTCGATTTTCATCACAAACAAACTGGCAGCGCACCTTCTGGCGCCGATTGCCGTGGCGGCATACAGCTACATGGCGCTCGTCCCGTTCATTCAGCCTCCGATTATGCGGCTTTTGACGACGGCGCATGAGCGCAAAATCAAGATGCGCAGCCTCCGCAAAGTGGGGCGTTTGGAGAAGCTCGTGTTTGCGCTTGTCGTGACGATTTTGTGCATATTGCTCGTTCCGGACGTCTCGGCGCTCATCGGAATGCTGATGCTCGGCAATTTCATAAGGGAGTCCGGCGTTTGCGACCGCCTCAGCAAGGCGGCCCAAAACGAGCTCATCAACGTCGTGACGATATTTCTCGGAACGTCCGTCGGCATAACTATGACCGGAGACAGGTTCATTAGAATGGACACCATATGCATTCTCATCTTGGGCGTTGTCGCGTTCAGCATCTCCACCGCGGCGGGCCTGGTAATGGCGAAGGTGATGAACATATTTCTCAAGGAAAAAATCAATCCGCTCATCGGGTCTGCGGGCGTGTCCGCCGTTCCGATGGCCGCGCGCGTATCGCAGGTCGAGGGCGTCAAGTACGATCCGTCGAACTTTCTGCTCATGCACGCCATGGGGCCGAATGTCGCGGGCGTAATAGGCACTGCGATGGTCGCGGGATTCTTCATTGCGACTTTGTCGGGACATTGACGGAATCTATCCATATTGGGGGCGGAAGTTAAAGCCCCTTTTTTATTTCTTGGGGGCGAAGAAATTTATCATTCAATTCAATTGCACACACTAAAATGAGCTACACATATATGACGGCGGACGAGGCCGCAGGCCTCATTCAAAACGGACAAAAAATAGCGATTAGCGGATTTACTCCCGCGGGCGCAATAAAGGTGTTGCCTTCTGCAATCGCCAGAAAGGCCGAGGCCGAACACGCGGCCGGCCGGCCCTTCAAGGTTGACATCATTTCCGGCGCGTCGACGGGGGATTCCTGCGACGGAGTTCTCTCGCGCGCCCAGGCGATGGGACGCCGCTATCCGTACCAGTCCAATGCGGATCTTCGCGCCGGCGCGAACGCGAATACCATTCAGTTTTGCGACCTTCATTTGTCGCTCATGGCGCAGTACATGAATTACGGGTTTCTCGGCAAGATAGATTGGGCGATTGTCGAGGCGCGCGAGGTTTCCGAAAACGGCGAGATACTCCTTACGACCTCCGTGGGAATTGCCCCGACGGGTCTGGCGCTCGCCGACAAAATCATAATAGAGCTCAACGAATATCATTCGCCCGAACTTCGCGGATTTCACGACATCTATGAAATTTCCAATCCTCCAACCCGCCGCGAAATACCGATTTATTCGGCGGGCGACAGGATAGGTTCGCAAGTGGTCAAGGTCGATCCGAAAAAAATCGCGGCCATAGTGCGCACGAATATGGCGGACGAGGTCAAGCCTTTCAAGCCGTCGGATCCCATTACGGAGAAAATCGGCGAGAATGTGGCCAACTTCCTCGCCGCGGAAATGAAGGCCGGCAGAATCCCGGAACAGTTCCTGCCCATACAGAGCGGCGTGGGCAACATCGCGAACGCCGTTCTTGGAGCGATGGGCGAAAACGCCGATATTCCGGCGTTCTCCATGTATTCGGAAGTGTTGCAGGATTCCGTTATAACCCTCATCGAGGAGGGGCACATAAATGTCGCCAGCGCAACTTCGCTCACCGTAACCCCGGAAAAAATTCAGGAGATATACCACAACGCAAAATTCTTTAAAGACCACATCGTTTTGCGCCCGCAGGAAATATCCAACAATCCGGAAGTGGTGCGCCGCATAGGCGTCATTTCGATCAATACGGCGATAGAGGTGGATCTTTCCGGGAACGTCAATAGCTCGCACATCATGGGCAAGAATCTCATGAACGGCATAGGCGGGAGCGGAGATTTCACGCGTGCGGCGTATTGTTCCATATACACAACGCCTTCGGTCGCAAAGGGCGGGGCGATAAGCGCGATTGTTCCCAACGTTTCGCATTGCGACCACAGCGAGCACAGCGTCAACGTCATAATTACCGAGTACGGCGTGGCGGATTTGCGCTGCAAGACTCCACTTGAGCGCGCCGAACTCATGATCGAAAAGTGCGCGCATCCGGAATACCGCGATTTGCTCAGGAAATTTGTCAGGGAGAATCCGACCGGCCATACGCCCCAGACGCTTTCCAAAGCCATGGCCTTCCACGAGGCTTTCTTGGCGACAAAAGATATGCGCAACGCGCAGTTGTAAGGCAGTTCCGAAAAGACTTCTCGCGTTTCAGGCGAAATCCGCTTTGGGCGCGCGAGTTTTCTTCTTTACGCGAGCGTCCGCCTTTGTTGGGGCGGGCGTTCGTTATAATATCTGCGCGAAGTTCTTTTTGTCCAATGCGACGGCGCTTGGCGGTAAGTTCGACAAATAAATGAAGGCAATCCTAATTGCCTCTTCCTTTCAATGAGGGATAATATTTCTTTGCGGTTTTTTTTAACCTATCCTTTAATAGTTTTTTGCTTAATCGGGTATTTTTTATTTAGGCCTTGACAAAATAAAAAAATGTGTGAGAGTGAAAAATACTTTCTAAAAGAAAGTTTGTAGAAATCAAAGAATGGAGTCAGGGGCGTAAGCTCTGTTGCGATGAAAATCGCATATCCGTTAACAAGGACAATAGTCCACCAAATAAGGGTCGAACATTAGTTCGACCCATTTTTGTCTTATAATTATTGACCACTGTTCTTTGATTTCTACAATGCGCATGCCCAGTTTCGCGGTGATGCGCCGGTTGCGGATTGACTACCGTTCTTTGATTTCTACAATCAGCGTTCCCATCGAATGGCGGCCAGTATTGTTGCGGATTGACTACCGTTCTTTGATTTCTACAATGTTTCCGCGTCGGGGCCAAAGCTTAAGAATGTTGCGGATTGACTACCGTTCTTTGATTTCTACAATAAGAATCATTTTTAACACCGGAGAATCCGTGTTGCGGATTGACTACCGTTCTTTGATTTCTACAATCGGGGTTATATAACTTCGTGTGTATTACCGGGTTAGCCCCTTTTTAGCCTTTTAAAAAATGACGTTTTTTTATGGATTTTTAGAAAAAATTGTTGTTTTTTAAAACAAAGTCAATTGTTCGGGAATATCGGGCGGCTTTACAAATTCGCGTTTGATTATATTTATTATTTGCCCGAACTGTTTGTCGGTAAAAAATAATATCGATATATTTCCGTCGGGAGGCGCGGCTCTTTTTATTGTGTTTACGTATTTCCCGCAGCATTCGCGCTGGCCGCAGAATCGAAAGTACACGGAAAATTGCGACATTTTAAATCCGTTATCAAGCAATACGTTCCTAAAGTCCGAATACCTTTTTCTTTCCTTTTTGGTGCTTGTAGGCAAATCAAACATTACCATCATCCACATGAGCTTGTATCCGCTAAGATTCATTTCTTGCCCCATTCAAGTATTTGCTTTTCACGGTTTCTATTTGGAAAGTTTTTATTTCCCCCAAATAATATTTTGCAAGTTTGCGTGCGGTATCGATCAGCATCTGCGTAACGCTTATTGCTTGCCCGCCGCGGAAGTATCTTTGGGTTAGAACGCCGCTTAGCTTTCTCTTGTTTTCATTGCTAAGGCTTATATCCGAACATGCGGATATCTCCATTACGCATAAATCCGCAAAGCAGCGAAACGGTTCCATAATATCGTCCGACAACCTGTGGGTATTTGCCGGCGAACAATGGTGTATTCCTATGCTCGGATTCAATCCGGCGGCGCATATTGAGCGTATTGCGCAGGCTCTCAATATCGTGTATCCGTAATTGAACAGTATATTTTCGTCTTCCGCATGGCGATCGCGCCGGAAATTTTTTCCCATTAGTTCGCGCCAATAAATCGCGGCGCCCTGGGCCTCGGCATTTCCGGAGTCGTCGGACTTTACGCCGTCGGACAAGTTGTCCAAAATTTCGCAGGCCGGAGTTTTTCCAAGATATTTTAAGGTTTGTGCCTGTTGCGCGAGTTTTGCCTTCACGATTGCCTGCCACGCGCTTTTATTTTTCGGCAATGCGCACCGCGCTTGCGCCTCCATGATGTCGGCCTGTCGCCAATGCGAATCCAGCGGTATGATTGCGCTAACGGGAACTTTTGTTTTTTTGTCGCATATGACGAGCGGTATTCCGTTCTCGGAAAGCTTTGAAATTGCGGGCGTGCCGAGCATAGTCCAATTTGCGCTACAAATTACCGCAGCAATCGAATCGAGCTCTATGCGCCCGATTTCCTTTCCCGCAGCTTTCACAAGCATAAAGCCGCGCTCTGTCGAAATAGCGCGTCCGTCTTCCGCTATTTCTACGATTCTACACTCCTTCATTCATCTTTTTTTGAGGATCGTACAGCCTTCCAATTTCGTCGATATAAACTTTATGCGCCTTCAATTTTTGAAGTGAGGAGGCTATTGGTCTTTTTACGTCCGAATTTTCTTTTACTTTCGATTGATTTAAAGGCGCTAAAACTATTTGCCCGTTGCCTTCAATGCCTTTTATAATTGCGAGCTTATATTCGCCGTCTTCTTCGTATGCAATCGTATCGCGCTTAAAAATCCGCATTATGAGTTTTGCTCGCGAATCGTTTTTGCGCCAGTCCGGAATTTCGTTTTTATGTGCCGCGTACATGTTGATGACCTCAAACTGCCACTTGTCCGAACCGTAAGGCTTATAAATGTCGATGCAGTAGGATTCGGTATTTTCCATGTATTTATAAACGCGTCCGTTCTTGTCGGATACGGGTATGAGCTTTTTCAATTCCCTGTTCGGCAAGTGTATTCTCACGCGGCGAATTTTTTTATCCGCCTGATATTCCGACAAAAATTTTGTCCACATGTCTTTTTTGGATTTTTCCGTCAGGGCGTTTGCAAAGACTTCGTCGCAATAATCCAATAGGTCTTTTCTTATATTGGGGTTTGCAATTTGCGATATATTGTCCCAATCGCATTCTATCGAGGAGAGCGGGACGCGCTTTGCCAAAGTGATTTTCCCGGACTCCGATTCGGTTGCTTTTATGCGTCCGTAAGACGTATCGCTGTGAAGTTTTGCGATTGTCGCGCCTTTTTTCAACGCGCCTTTTACGTCGCCCCTATCCAATTTGTGCGATACCCTTATTTTCTCCACAATACCCTTTAATTTTTCAAACGATATGCCGCTATAGGGCGTCGGAATCGTTTTTAAGACGTTTTCGATATGCGCTTCTTCGGCAAGTTTGGCGGATTCGGAAATCTTTTTGACCAACTTGCCGTTTGCGCAGGATATCACGAACGCGTCTACTGCGTGGTGGCGGTGGTCTTCCCGGTTTTTTACGGCTTCTCCGGACTCGGAATTGGCGTCGAGTATCGCATTAAGCCCCCAGCGTCCGCGCAGCATGGCCGTCATGCCTCCGGAAATTGTGAGAATATTTTGCGGGCTTAAAACGCACGTCAAGTATTCCCGCGCGACTTTTGACATATAGCGGGTGTCGTTTAACATTCGCTGGATAAAATCCCCGTATTTTTCCTCAAAAATCTCCCACGCGTTTTGCTTGAAGCGCCATTGCTTGTTTTTCGGCAGCTCAAGCGCGCGCGAAAGAATCTCCTCCCAGTTAAAGCCCGCGCGGTTTGCGAACGCGTCGTACGGAGAGCGCTTCCCCTTGAATATTCTGTTGCACGAGGCGCAGGAGACGACTTTGTTGGCCCTCGTATCGTCGAAGGTTTCCGAAAATGGGAGCAAATGCTCCACTTCAAATTCCGGAGTATACAATTTCGACAGCTCCACTTGACGCCCGCAAAACGGGCATGCGCGCCTTTCGACGTTTTCGCTCAAGTCTTCCCAGAGTTTGTATTTCATGCGGTTTTTCGCATTGTTTGCCACTCCGAGCTTTTCGAGTTCCTTTGCTATTTCCTCGTTTTTTGTCCTATTTTTTCCCTGTTTCGAAATTAATTCTTTCAGGCCTTTCTCTCCGAGCGGGAGATCTCTTGCGGTTTCAATTGCGACGCAATCCGGCTTGCCGTAAACCTCGACGAGCTTGTTGTAAACCTTGCGAAGCTGGTTGAGGGCGACGTGGACCGTCGGGTTGTTTATTTTTCCGTAGTATTTTTCGGGCTCTTTTTCCGGATCGAATTTCGCGTTTCCGCCCAAAACCGAGGTCCGCAGAATCTTTCCGTAATACGGCAGCGAATCCAGAATTTCTCCCGCGTAGTTGGCGTTGAAGTTATATTCCGCGCGAGCGCACGCGCTGTGGTAAAGTTCGCCCTCCTCAAGGAACGGAAGAATCTTTCGCATCGCCTTGGAGGAGAGCGAGACCGTTCCCTCCTTGAGGGCGGCTCCCGCATCTAAAATAAATTTCGCCTTTTGCGGATCAAAGCCGAACTTTTCGGCCGTGAAGGCCAGAAATTCCTCTTCCTTGTCCGCTATAATCAAATCTATTATTTTTTCGCGCACGTCGTCCGGAAGTTCGTTCCATGAATCCGAGAAGCAGTCGTCGCAAGCCAGGATTCGCGCCGTCGAATCGCCCTCAAAGCCCTTGCTGCTCTCGTTTTCAAAGTTGAATGTCGCGGCTTTCGGCAGGTTCAAAAACTTCTTTATTTTTGAAAACGAGGCAAACGACTTCTTGTCCGCAAGCTTGGAGTCGTTTTCGAGCAGCGCTTTTGCAAGTCTCTCCTTTTGTTCGCGCGCAAGGCGATTGTTTTGATTGCCTATGTCGGCAATTTCGAGCGCGTTCACCTCTTGGAGGATTCTAAACTTTTGGGAAATCGGATAAGCCTTGTACGCCCGCCTCTCGTTCGCCTCAAATTGGCAAAATCCCCGCTCCGGCACGCGCAGCGGACGCTGGAAAAAGAGCGCGTCGAAAATTTTGTCGCGCATTTCGGCGGTCAGGCTGTTGTGGAATTTCTGCTGCGTTTCCCATATGCGGCGAAATTCGTCCTCATACATGGCGCGCTCGGCATAGATTTCATATTGGTTTTTACTTTTTATCACTTCGGCGCGCATGCGCACAGGCAACGCCGACTTCTTGCGCTCGTAGAGAAATTCGCCGAGCGTTTTGTTTCCCATCGCCTGGCGAAGCTTTGAAATGCCGGCCTTCATGCCTGCGGCTTCGGAGGCGTCGCTTTTCTTGTCCGTCTTTCGGTTTGATTTGAATCCCCTGCGCTTGTTTATGTGCAGTATTGCGCGGCCTATTCCGAAGAGGTCTATTTTCTTGTGTACGGCATTCGCGCGAAGCTTGTAGGGATTTCTGTCGGCTATGCTGAATCCGCTTTGCGCGGGAAGCAGGCCGTATTTTCGCAGCAGGCTGCACAGGTGTTTTGTGCGCATTATCTGCCTGTCCCTGCGCGTGGAAGCCGAATGCGCGAGGCGTCTTTCCACCGAGAGCGGAACGCGCGTTTTTGGGTCCCGCGAGTTGTCGAAAATCCGGGCCCCCATGCCCAAAATTTCTTTCGTTATGCCGTTTTTATCTATTATTTGGGCGCACCAGCCGATGGAATTGGCCCCCATATCAAACCCGAAAATTTTTTTATTTTCCATATATAATTACATATTTTTACCGGCATCTTTACCGGTATTGGCAATTTCAAATTGTCGGCGCGACTGTAGTAATAAATAATATTTATTGTCGACGGTTAACTTTGTAAACATTAAAGTTTAACATTTATTTTTATAATTATAATTCCCAAAAATTATTATCCGCCGTATTATCCGCCGCAATTGTTTGTCGCGCCTTCGGCGGCCTTTCATATGAATCCGAAATATCTCCTGCGTATTCATAGCGGGGCGGCCAATGGGATTGCGGAATGCTGGGCGCGCGCATTGGACAAACGGTTTGCGCCGATAGTCCGGATATTAAGAGACGCGCCGAAAGTCTTGCGGGCGAATCCCGCGAAAATATAAAACGGGCCGGGCGTTAGTTTGCGGCTGCCGCAATTTCTGAATTAAGCCGGTGCGCGAAATGGATTTTGGCGCGGATAAAATATCCGGAAAGGCGGGGGGAGGGTCGGCCAAGCGCTAACGAAAACTAAAGATTGCGGGAGTTTGCATGATGTGCAGCCACGTTGCAAAAGGCGTAAAAACACAAGCTTCGTCCCATGGGGATTGATTCTTCGCATTGATACGGAATTTGCCTTCCGCATGCACAATTCAGCATATTTTATCGTCGCCGCAATTTCTGAAATTGCGCAAATTACCCCCAAGCGGATTCGAACCGCTGTCTCCTGAATGAGGTTCAGGAGTCCTGGACCACTAGACGATGGGGGCCCTGTATCCTTGACGGCCGAAGATAATAATCGGCTCAAGAGTTTTTAGTCAGTCGCATATTGGGGGTATGTTGTCAAGGTTTAATTGAAAAATTTTCTTAAGTTTCGTCTTTTTTTTGCGGATTTGCGCGCGAGTTTAAATTTGCATTCGCGGCGTCGGAGAGCGGCGGCACAGTAGCGAGTTTTTACTTTACATCGGAATCGCAATTCATTTTTTCCGTTATGGAACTTAACTTGTATGATGGAGATGAAAAAGAGTTTTTTATTTGCGACTATTTTGGCCTGCCTGTTTGCGCCGGGCGTTTTTGCGGGGGAAAAGGCTTCGGGGTTCGCGGGGTGCGGCGCGGGAGCGGTCGAGACTAAAAAGGAGCCTTCGCGGTCGAGCGGCGCAAAGCGCGTCGATATCTCCGGCGACGATTCCCGAAAGGTGATTGTGGCCAGGGGGAACGAAAAGGAATATCACGCCCACCCCACGACCGTCCTTATGCCTGACGGCAAGACGATATTCTGCGTTTGGAATCTCGGCCACGGGGGCAGGGCGACGCCCGTCGCCAAGAGCGCTGACGGCGGCCTGACGTGGACCCGCATGGATTCCGCAATGCCGCCGAATTACGCAAACTTTTTAAATTGTCCGAGCATATACAGGATAGTCGATCCGCAGGGTGTTGAGCGCCTTTGGATATTCGCCGCCCGCACAATCCCCAAGCATCACCGCCTCAAGCCGGTCGAAATTCCGAACCGCTTTGAGGGCTACATGCCGCGCGTCGTCAGCGAGGACGGCGGAAAGACCTGGCGCGAACTTCTCCCGCTCGGCCCGTTTGATAATAGGGGCGAAAATCCGTTCAGAAACGTCATGACTTTTTCGAGCATGGTGCGCCTGAAGGACGGCGGCACGCTCGGACTGTTCCACCGCGGCGCCAAGCGAAAGGATAGGGATTTGCAGGTGATGCAGAGCGTCACCAAAGACGGCGGCTTCACGTGGTCGGAGCCCCGCGTAATTTGCGACGGCGCGGACATCGGCGGACTTTTCCCGTGCGAGCCGTTCGTGTTCCGCTCTCCCGACGGGAACGAGCTTTGCTGCATAATGCGGGAAAACAAACTGCGCAAAAACAGCCTCGTGATGTTCAGCCGCGACGAGGGCGAAACATGGACGCGCCCCGTCAGCCTTCCCGTCGAATTGAGCGGAGACCGCCACCAGGGAATTTATCTTCCCGACGGGAGGCTCGTAATAGTGTTTCGTTCGAGAATGGAGACTTCCCCGGCCGTTCCGCTACGTTTTGTCGCGTGGGTCGGAACCTACGACGACATCAAAAGCGGGAGGCCGGGCCAGTACGACATATTTCTTTGCGATTCCGCAAAGGACGGATTTTATCCCGGAATACACCTGCTCGACGACGGAACGATAGTGGCCACGACCTATGCCACGTTGAAGGGGGATAAGGGCTGTTCCATTGTCAGCGTGCGCTTCAAGATGTCGGAAATAGACGCGCTGGCCGAATAGTTTTTGCGCGCGTCGGGCGCGCCCCGCGGGTAGGATTGTCCGCCGACAGCCTTTCGCGAAGTTGGGGGCGCGATACTTCTCGATCGGATTGCGAAAAATTTGGGGCGCATTGTGCGATTTTTTTGACGCGCGCCGGCAGCTTACGCGCCGGCAGCCGGCGGAGCAAGCTCGCGTGCGGCGCGCGGCCTAATATGAATGCGGATTGCATATGTGTGCGAGCGAATCTTTGGGGCAAGCCCGGCCCGCGAGGTTAAGGCGGGGAATATGGTTGGCGCATGCGCGCAAGCTTCCGAGCAAATTGCGCGCATTCTAAAATCGGGCGGGCGCCGATTTGCTTTTTCGTCGCGGGTTGCAAGTCCAATGGCGCGCGAAGCGGATTTTTGTCCGCGATAATCCCCGCATCTTGATATGGCGTAGACGGGGGGGCGCTTTCATCACTTGAGAAGGAACGCCCCATGGGGCGGAGCGATTCGGCGCGCTTCGATTTGACTTTTTCAATTCGGCGATTTTTCAGGCGAATCGACAGTGCGGCTGCGCATTGCGAGTCCGCATTTGCGCATTTTGTGCTCAGACGAATGAGAAAAACGTTCGAAAACGGACAAAATGACGGCTTTTTTGTAAAAATGGTTGACGAAAGGCAATGCCGGGAAGTAAATTGCGCACGATATATTTTCGCTTTTAAGACGGTCTTTTGGAATCCTGCCGGCCGGAATTTTCCGGCGGTAGAAAGCCGGAAGATTGGGCTTTTTTAGCGAGTCGATTTTTTTTTGGAAAAATATATGAAAAATGAAAACAGTGTAATAACGGACGGCAACGAGGCTGTGGCGTCAGTTGCCTTCAGGGCAAGCGAAACAATAGCCATATATCCGATAACTCCCTCCTCTCCCATGGCGGAATTTTGCGAGGAGTGGGCGGTGAAGGGCAAGAAGAATTTGTGGGGCATAACTCCGTCGATAAGCCAGCTTCAGAGCGAGGGCGGCGTCGCGGGGTCGGTTCACGGCGCCCTCCAGACGGGGACATTGATGACGACTTTTACGGCGTCGCAGGGGTTGTTGCTGATGATTCCGAACATGTACAAAATCGCCGGCGAGCTCACGAGTTTTGTAATGCACGTCAGCGCGCGCGCGCTCGCGCACCACGGACTCTCGATTTTTGGCGACCAGACCGACGTCATGGCCTGCCGCCAGACGGGGTTTGCGATGCTTTGCTCCAACAGCGTTCAGGAGGCGTGCGACATGGCCCTGATCGCCCATGCGGCGACTCTTGAATCGCGCGTGCCGTTCCTGCACTTTTTCGACGGGTTCAGGACTTCGCATGAAGTCAACACGTATGAGCCCGTCAGCGACGAAGTCATGAGGCAGATGCTTCCCGAAGCCAAGATTCTGGAAATGCGCGACAGGGCGCTGACTCCCGAAAAGCCCTTCATTCGCGGAACCGCGCAGAATCCCGACGTCTATTTCCAGTCTTGGGAGCGCCGCAATCCGTACTATGCGGAGTGCGCGAAGGTCGTGGAGCGCGCGATGTCCAAGTTTGCCGAATTGACCGGCAGGGAGTACAAGCCCTACCAGTATTTCGGCGCTCCGGACGCGGACAAGATTGTCGTCATGATGGGCAGCGGCGTCGAGACCGTAGCCGAGACCGTCAAGGCTCTGAACTCGAAGGGGTGCAAGTACGGCGTGCTGGCGGTGAGAATGTTCCGTCCGTTCAGCGTGGAGATGTTTGCAAAGGCCCTTCCGCAGAGCGCGAAGTCCATTACGGTTTTGGACAGGACAAAAGAGCTTGGCGCGATGGGCGAGCCGCTCTATCAGGAAGTTTCGGCCTCCATAATGGAGGCGCGCAACGCGGGGCTTCTGCCGCGCTCGTTCGACCCCGTGATTCTCGGCGGAAGGTACGGCTTGGGCTCCAAGGACTTCACTCCCGCAATGGCGAAGGGCGTGTTTGACAACATGTCGGCGGACGCCCCGAAAAACCACTTCAGCGTGGGAATCGACGACGACGTTTCCGGCGCCTCCATTTCTTACGACGAATCCTTTAAGCTCGACGATTCCGGCGTATTTAGCGCGGTGTTCTACGGCTTGGGCTCGGACGGGACCGTCGGCGCGAACAAGAACACCATCAAAATTATCGGGCACGAAACCCCGAATTACGCGCAGGCGTACTTTGTTTACGACTCCAAGAAGAGCGGCGGCATTACCGTTTCCCACCTGCGTTTCGGGCCGAATCCGATACGCGCTCCGTATCTGGTCAAGAACGCGCAATTCGTGGGGTGCCACCAGTTCTCCTTCATGGAGAAATACCGCGTTCTCGACTGCGCCGCGGAAGGCGCGGTGTTCCTTCTGAACTCGATATACGGCGCCGATGCGGTTTGGGACCATCTCAACAGGGAGGTCCAGCAGACCATAATAGACAAGAAGCTTAAATTCTATGTGATAGACGCCTACCACGTCGCAAAGTCCATAGGAATGGGCGGGCGCATAAACACGATAATGCAGACGTGTTATTTTGCGATTTCCGGCGTTCTGCCGAAGGACGAGGCAATTGCAAAAATCAAGGCCGCAATAGAAAAGACCTACGGCAAGAAGGGCAGGCAGATTGTCGAAAAGAACTTTGCGGCGGTTGACGCGTCGGTTGCGAATCTCCACGAGGTCAAAGTTCCCGCGCAGGTGACGGCGAAGGAGGGCTATCCCAAGACCGTTTCCGACGAGGCTCCCGATTTCGTCAAGAAGGTCTCCGCCGTGATGATGCGCGACGAGGGCGACGCTCTCCCCGTTTCCGCGATGCCCGCGGACGGCACGTGGCCCTCGGCGACGACGCAGTGGGAAAAGCGCAACATCGCCATAGAAGTTCCCGCATGGAAGCCCGAACTTTGCATACAGTGCGCAAAGTGCGCCACGATATGCCCTCATGCGGCAATTCGCGTGAAGTTTTATCCGACAGACCTGCTTAAAGACGCCCCGGCGACCTTCAAGAGCGTGCCGTACCGCTCCAAGAGCGATCCGAACTGCTCGTACACCGTTCAGGTTGCGGTTGAGGACTGCACGGGTTGCGGTTTATGCGTGTCGGTGTGCCCCGGCAAGAGCAGGACGGAGGAGGGTGTCAAGGCCCTGGGCATGGTTGCGCAGGAGCCGATACGCGAAGCCGAGCGCGAAAACTTCAAGTTCTTCATGAAGCTTCCGAATCCGGACAGGCTGAAGCTGACGCAGACCGTCAAGGACGTGCAGTTCCGCCAGCCGCTGTTCGAGTTCTCCGGCTCGTGCGCCGGCTGCGGAGAGACTCCGTACATCAAGATGCTCACGCAGCTTTTCGGCGACCGCATGCTGGTTGCGAACGCGACGGGCTGTTCGTCCATTTACGGCGGCAATCTCCCGACCACGCCCTACTGCGTCAATCCGGACGGAAGGGGGCCGGCGTGGGCGAATTCGCTGTTTGAGGACAATGCGGAATTCGGATACGGATTCAGGATTTCGCTGGACATGAAGGAGCACATGGCCAAGGAGCTGGTCAAGAAGCTGGCCCCGAAATTGGGCGACGACCTCGTTTCCGCGATTGTCGATGCGGACCAGTCCACGGAGGCCGGCATCGCAGCCCAGCGCGAGCGCGTTGCCGCACTCCGCCAAAAGCTTGCGGGCGACTCCTCCTACGAGGCGCTTTCGCTCTCTAGACTCGCCGACGATCTCGTCAAGAGATCTGTGTGGATTATCGGCGGCGACGGTTGGGCGTACGACATCGGCTACGGCGGTCTCGACCACGTGCTTGCCAGCGGCAAGAATGTGAATGTCCTTGTATTGGATACGGAGGTTTACTCCAATACGGGCGGGCAGATGAGCAAGTCTACGCCGGTAGGAGCCGTGGCAAAGTTCGCTTCCGAGGGCAAGTCCAACTTCAAGAAGGACCTCGGAATGCTTGCGATGAGCTACGGAAACGTTTATGTGGCCCAAGTGGCAATCGGCGCGAGGGACATGCAGACGGTGCAGGCCTTTACCGAGGCGGAGAGCTATGACGGAGCTTCGCTGATTATCGCCTATGCGCATTGCATATCCCACGGATACAATCTCGTCAACGGGCCCGCGCAGCAGAAAGCGGCCGTCGAGTCCGGCTATTGGCCGCTGTACCGCTACGATCCGCGCAAAATTGCGAAGGGTGAAAATCCGTTCAAGCTCGATTCGGCCGACCCGAAAATTCCGGTTTCGGAATATATGGCCGCCGAAAACCGCTTCAAGATGCTGAAGATGTCCAATCCCGACAGGGCCGCGATGCTCGAGGCCGAGGCGCAGGAGTTTGTAAACGCGCGTTGGGCCAAATACAAGTATCTGGCTTCAAGGGCGTAATCGAAAAAGGCGTTTGCGATAAAGCCGGAGGATTTCCTCCGGCTTTTTTTGTCGGTTCGATTTTTCGGATTGCGCGGCCTTAAATTTTTTGAATTTTGCGGAAATATTTTTTTGAAAAAATCGGGCGGTTTTTGAAAGGTCCGGACGGTTGCGCGTTTGTCTTTTCGGATTTTGCGGCAATCGAAGTTTTCATTTTGCCGCACTCTGCGCGCGCTTTGCGCCGGGGATTTTAGGGGAGCGGCGGATATTTCGCATTTGAAAAAACCGAAGCGGCGCGTTTGGGGACAGGGAAAATATAAGGGAAACGACTGCCGCGCGGCGGAAGCGCGGCATAAAATGGATACGCGTAAAAATGTGCGCGAGGCGCGATGTAAATAGATTTTTTCGCCGCCGCACCGCCAAAATGTTCGCGCCATTCTCTTTCCCGCCTTTCGCCTTCAAAGAGTTTGACTGCTACACTTGCAAACTTTCGGTTAACCCAAACGCCGCATTGTCGCGTTGAGAAATTCAATGTGTCTTATCACTGTGTGCGTTTTCATTGCGTAAACGATTGGCGCATCGGAGGAGCAAATGTGCGCGGCCGGGAGTGCAAAGTGCCAAGCTGTAAGTTTGCCGTACTACCACTATGTTCGTGCCACTCTCTTTCCCGCCTTTCGCCTTCAAAAAGTTTGACCGCTACACTTGCAAACTTTCGGTTATTCAAAATGTCGTGTTGCCGCATTGAAAAAAGTTGGGCTGTTAAATCTCCAAATCGCCGCTGTGGCAAGGCGTCCGATTTGTCGCTTTAAGGGGGGGCTAATCTCTCCGAACAGCCCGTGTTTTTAGATCGCGCGCCTGCGAGTTGCGCCGCCGCAGACGGCGCGCGTTGCGGGTTAATTTCGCGCGCATTCGCTTTTTTGTTGATGGAAGCTTGCGGTTGGGATATTGACAATTCATTTTATTTATGAAGTCGGAAAATTGGAGTTCGCGCGTCGGCGTGATTCTGGCGGTCGCGGGCAGCGCGGTTGGATTGGGAAATTTTTTGAAGTTTCCGGGACAAGTTGCGCTATATGGCGGCGCGGCGTTTATGATTGCGTATGTCATATCGTTTTTCATAGTCGGCCTTCCCATATCGGTGCTCGAATGGACGATGGGCAGATACGGCGGGGCAAACGGATACAATTCGGCGCCGGGGATTCTCGGATACGTCTGTTCGAGCAAAAAAATGGCGTATTTCGGGGTGTTGGGGGTCACGCTCACGCTGATAATTTACTGCTACTATGTGTATATCGAGGCGTGGTGTCTGGGATATGCCGTAAATTTTCTCCTGGGAAATTTGAGTTTTGCGAACGTCGAGGAGTCCGGAAAGTTTTTTGCCGAATTTATAGGCGTTGCCGAAAACGGTTCGGCGATGAATTTCGGAATAAAGGGCGTGCTGATTTTCCTGTTTCTATCGTTTTTGCTCAACTTCTGGATGATATACAGGGGCGTTTCGCGCGGAATAGAGTTTTTCTGCAAATATGCGATGCCGGCTTTGGTGATAATCGCCCTGATTATGGTGGGCCGGGTGCTCACGTTGGGAAACATGTCCGCGGAGTATCCCGAAAGGTCTGTGGAGCAGGGGCTGGGATTCATGTGGAATCCCGAAAAAGTCGTGCTTGAGCGCGAACTTTCTCCGGGAAGCGGGGAGTGGGTGTTTGAGAAGAGGCTGGTCGGAAATGGGGAAATTGAACGCGCGGAAAAAGAGATTGCCCTGAGAGCTTCCCTTTGCGACGGAAGCGATCCTTTGCGCATAAAGCGTATCTCGATTTGGGCGCAGTTGGCGGATCCGTCGATATGGATAGCGGCCGCGGGGCAGGTATTCTTCAGCCTTACGATAGGCTTCGGCCTGATAATGACCTACGCGAGCTACCTTCGCCGGCGCGACGACATAGTTTTGAGCTCTATGACCTCTTGCAGCGCGAACGAATTTTGCGAAGTCTGTCTTGGGGGAATGATAACGGTTCCGCCGGCCGTGGCGTTGTTCGGGGTGTCGGGCGTAGTGGGCGCGGGGTTGAGCCTGTTCGATTTGGGATTTAAGGTGTTGCCGATGTTCTTCGTATCGCTTCCGATGGGCTGGCTGTTCGGCTTTCTCTTTTTCTTTCTGCTGTATTTGGGAGCCGTCACGAGCTCTCTTTCAATGCTCCAGCCCAGCGTCGCCTTTTTGGAGGAGGCCACAAAAATGCGGCGCAGCCTGGCAACAATAATACTCGGCGCGATAGCGGCCTTTCTGACGGGATTCGTCGTGTACTTTTCGGAGGATTTGAAGGTCATGGACACCTTTGACTTCTGGATGGGGCAGGTTGCCATATACGTGTTCGCGATGGTTTCCACCATAGTATTTGCCTGGAAATTCGGAATAGACAGGGGAATCAAAATGGCGAATGAAGGCTCCCTGATAAGGACTCCTCCCGGACTTGGATTCGTCATAAAATATTTGACGCCTACATTCCTGCTGGCGATATTCGTCCTGTGGCTGGCAAAGGACGTCTTTGGCCTCATCGGGAACGGCAAGTTGAGCGCGTATATTTTGGATTTGATAGGCGGGCCGAACCACCCGGTAAACACGGTGTCGTGGATGTCGGTTGCCGCAATGGCCGGCATATTCGCATTTTATTCGCTCCTGCTTTCGAGGGCGAAAAAGTACGACGTTTTTAAATCCTCAAGGAGGCGCAAATGACTTTGGGCGGCTGGATAACGTTTTTGACGTCGGTTATTTCCTTTTCGGCGTTTCTTGCGTGGTGCGTGTACAAGGTCATAACGGCCAAAAAGAATCCCGACGAAAAAATGGTGGGTTTTTCAGAAATAAATTCGGAGATGGATTCCAAAATCGACCGCGAGAATCTCCGGCGCTGACCGTTGCGTTGCATACCGCAGTGCGCGCGAGCGTTCGGCGGAAATTTTTTTCATCGCTTCTCGTTCTTTCAATCGCGCCTTTTGGCATTTTGGGTTTTGACCGAATCGGGAAGCGGAAATCTTTTTATTTTTTTCGTTGCCGATGCGTTCGGCTTGCGGATTTCGCCGGCTGAATCCGACGGCGACGCGCATTTGCGCGCGCGAATTTCATTTCGCATCGGAGCGCGGCTTGGAAAGGCTGTGCGAAGGGGCTGTTGCGCCGCGTTTGGAAACGTAAATTTTGCCGCGTTCGTAAAATTTGTTTCGTTTTTCGTGCCGCTTTTAGGCCGTGTTAAGGGCGATTTCTATTCGATTTTTATCCGCCTGCCTAAGGGGACAGTTTTTGCTCGCAAATTTTTGTTTTTTTTGCGCCGGCAGGGGGGGGGAACGCGCAACGCAAAGTTTGCGCCGCGCGTTTTGTCATTTTTTTAAACGCGTGCGGCAAAAAATTGCGGGAAGTCAACGCCGCAAAAAAGTCAACGCCGCAAAAAAGTCAACGCCGCAAAAAAATACCGCGAGCGGTTGGAAAGGGAACATATCCGCCCGCAATGCGCGAACCGTTGCGGGCTTAAAACGGCGCGCCCAAAACTGCGCTCGCGCGCGGCGGAGGACACAACGGCTGCCGCCGCGGCCGCGGCGGTGTAGGAGGGGGAAGATGTCGACTCTTTCTTGCGCCGTTTGGCGCGCCGCCTTTTTGCCCGCGACAGCAAGCGGGACGCTCAATCATAATATTGCACGTTGTATTCGGCGATATTTTTGTGCATAAAATTTTTCAGATTGTTTACGGACATGCTGTCTGCGGAATTTTTTATTTCCTCCACGGCGTTTTTCATTTCGTCGTAAGTGGCCATTTCGGATACGAAGCCGAAAATTCTCGGGTGGTCGGTCTTTATGAGCGATTCGTTTTTGTGCTGCAATTCCTCATACAACTTTTCGCCCGGCCGCAGGCCTATTATCTTTATTTTTATGTCGACGTCGGGTTCGTAGCCGCTCAGGCGTATCATTTGCCGGGCCAAATCCATTATTTTTACGGGTTCGCCCATATCCAGCACGAATATCTCGCCTCCGAAAGCCTGCGCCCCGCATTGCAATACGAGCCCCACGGCTTCCGGAATCGTCATGAAATAGCGCGTGACCTCCGGGTGGGTGACCGTCAGGGGGCCGCCTTCGGCCAGCTGTTTTTTGAATGTCGGAATTACGCTTCCCGACGAGCCGAGCACGTTGCCGAAACGCACCGCCACAAACTGCGTCTTGTTGCCGTCGCGCCCCTGCATGGCTTGGACGACCTTTTCGGCCATGCGCTTCGACGCCCCCATGACGTTCGTCGGGTTTATGGCCTTGTCGGTAGATATTAACAGAAATTTGTCGACATTGTGCCTGCTTGCCGTTTCGGCCAGCGTCCATGTTCCCAGCACGTTGTTTTTCAGGGCTTCGCTGGGCTGGTATTCCATCATGGGAACGTGCTTGTGTGCGGCGGCGTGGAAGATGAGGCTCGGATTGTATCGGGATATTATGCGCTCCATTCGCCTCGCGTCGGCGACGTTTCCGACAAAAGCCTTTATGGGCGTTCCGTAACCCTCGCCCAAAATTTCCTGCTGCGCCCTGTAAAGCTGCACTTCGCAGTGGTCGAGCATTATGAGGGTGTCGACTTTGCGCGCGGCTATCTGCCTGCACAGCTCCGTGCCTATGCTTCCCCCCGCGCCGGTCACCATGACCACGCGGCCTTGCAGCATGGCGTCGATTTTTTCGGAGTCGAGATTTATAGGGTCGCGGCCCAAGACGTCCTGAATGTCTATCTCGCGCATCTTCGAGATTTTGATTTTGCCCGACACCAAATCGTGGTACGACGGAACTATCGACACGTCCAAATTGGCCTTGTGGAGCGCGGCGGTTATTTCGCCGATTCGAGAGGGGGAAAAGCGGACGGAGGCGATAACCGCCTTGTCTATGGAGTACTTTTCCTTTATCTCGGAAAAGTCGTCCGGCGTTTTCAGAACTTCGAGGCCGAGTATCTGGCGGCCGTATTTGCCCTTGTCGTCGTCGAGAAAGAGCACGGGAACGTATCCCATGTTTCTGCGTCCAAGCAGTTCGGCGGCCAGCGAGGTTCCTATGTCGCCGGCGCCTATTATCAAGAGGCGCTTCGACCTGTGCGGAACGATGTCGGAGTCTTTTATTTCCGCCTCCCGATACATGCGCAGCACCATTCTAAATACGAACGTCGTCAGCATGAGCGATACGTACAATATCAGCAGCACGCCCCTCGGAACGCGGAAGGCTTGCGCGAAACATACCAGCAGAATCGTCGCGCACGAGAACGTGTAAGCCCAGAATATCTTGACCATGTCCGGAATGTGGAACGAGGTCAGATATGTGCGGAACTGCCCGAATGCGTATAGAAAAAATATGTTGACGGCCCACACTGTCAGCACTATCGCCCAAAACGGCTCTAAAGAGAGAACCTTTATGACGACGTTTGCGGAAAAATCGAAGCGCACCAAATACGCCCCTATCAGCGACGAAAGTATAATCAGCGTGTAGATGAGCGTCAGGGACGCTATCCTGATAAAGCTGTATTTCGATAGAATTTGTTTCATAGTGTCAATGTCCGCGGGAATTGCGGAGTGCGAAAGGCGTTTTGCCGTTTGGCCCGCAATTCTCGCGCGCCGCGGGGAGTTTTGGAAATCCCGCAAGGCGTCCGCCGAAGTTTTTGTTTGCGGTTCCTAGAAGTCGTGCGGCCATCGGGCGGACGCGCGCGCGGGCGCAAAAACTTTTCGGCGAACGAAAACGGCGCTTTGCCAATTTTAAAATTCCGTTAAAAAATATGTGCGAGCTTCAGCTATTCAAGCATTTTCGTTTCCGCTTTCGGCTTTTATGAGTTCGGATTGGGCGCGTTCCCATTCGGAGTAGAGCCCTTCCAATTCCTCCTTCAGGCGGTTGTAGGCTTCGGCGTCGGCGGCGCATTGGGGGCCTTTTTTGAAGAAGTCGGGCGAGGCCATTTGCAGTTCCATCTTTTCCAAATCGGTTTCGGCCTGCGCGATTTTAGCCTCAAAGCTCGCGGTTTCGCGGCGCAGCCGGGAGATGTTCGCGCGAATTTGCGCCTGTTTTTTGCGCCTGTCCTTTTCGGAACCGGGACGCGCGGAGGAGCCGGGGCGCGCGGCAAGGCGCCCCTCAAGGCGGATTTTTTCCACGTAGTCGCTTAGGTTGCCCTTAATGATGCGCATTCCTCCGGGAGAAAGCTCGATAACCTCGTCGACCAGCGGGTCGAGAAAGGCCCTGTCGTGGCTGACGATCATGCATGTGCCGTCGTAGTTTTTCAACGCTTCCTGCAATACGGCCTTCGAGGCCATGTCGAGGTGGTTCGTCGGCTCGTCGAGAAGCAGGAAGTTAAACTCTTTCAAAAGAATTTTGACGAGCGCAAGCCTGTTCTTTTCGCCTCCGGAAAGCACGGAGACCTTTTTGAAAACGTCGTCTCCGCGAAACAGAAAGGAGCCTAACAGCGAGCGCGCATAGGAGCGGCGTTGCGGGTCGGCGGCCTCTTCGGCTTCGGTGAGAGCGTCGTTTGACGGATTGAGCTGTCCGGACTGGTGCTGCGCGAAGAACGCCGGCTTCACGTTGAGGCCGAGTTCAACCGTCCCGGAATCCGGCGCAAGCTCGCCGGCTATGATTTTTGCGAGGGTGGACTTGCCCGCTCCGTTTACCCCCGCCACACCCACGCGCTGCCCGCGTTCGAGCCGCAAATTGACGCCCTTTAAAACCTTTATTCCGCCGAAGGACTTTTCTATGCCGGAGAGTTTAAGAACGGTTTGCCCGCTTCGCGGCGCGGGCGGAAAGGAGAATTTAATTTTTGCTTCCGTTTCTTCGGTTTTTATCCTGTCGATTTTGTCCAGCATTTTGATTCGGCTCTGGACTTGTGCGGCTTTTGAGGCCTTGTATCGAAACCTCTCTATAAACCTCTCCGTCTTTTCGATTTGGCGCGACTGGTTGGCGGCGGCGCGCTCAATCTGGCGCCTGCGCGCTTCCGACTGGATTTCGAACGAGTCGTAATTTCCCGCGTATGAATCCAGCCTTCCGGAGCCCGCATGGATTATGCGCGTGCAGACCCCGTTTAAAAGCGACCTGTCGTGGCTTACCAACATTATCGCGCCGCGGTAGGAGAGCAGGTAGTCCTCAAGCCATGCGACGGACTCGATGTCGAGGTGGTTCGTGGGCTCGTCGAGCATGAGCAGGGAGGGTTCGGCCAGCAGGAGTTTCGCCATGGCTATACGCATCTGCCAGCCTCCGGAAAATTCGGAGCAGTCGCGCGCCATGTCGGACTGCGAAAATCCGAGCCCGCCCAACACCGCCTGCGCGCGCGGGCGCATTTTGCTCTCTTCGGCGTCCTCCAGCCTTTGGCGCAAATCCGATGTGCGCCACACGGCCTGCGCGTATTCGTCCGACGACGGGTCGGCCGACGCCAAAATCCCGTCGGCTTCCGCGAGGAGCGCGCGTAGCCGCATTATATCCGCAAAAGACGATTCGGCCTCGTCGAGCAGCCGCCTTCCCGCCGTCACGATTCCCTCCTGCGGCAGGTAGCCCACCGTCGCGCCTTTCGGCTTGGAAATTTCGCCGCCGTCCGGAGCCTCAAGTCCGGCCAAGATTTTCATCAGCGTCGATTTGCCCGCGCCGTTTGAGCCCACCAAGCCTATTCTGTCGCCGCGGTTTATCACGGCGCATGCGGAGTCGAAAATCCGCCGCGCGCCGAATGAGAGCGATATGTTTTTAAGTTCTATCATCGGCCGGTCGCCATGCGGCGCGCTATTGTCGGGACAAAATAAAATCGGACAATTCGTCGAACGACGGGAATGTGGGCGCGCCGAGTTTTCTCAGCCGGAAAGCCGCGTTGTGCCCGCACTCCATCAGGGCGCAGTCGGCGCCCATGGCCTTTGCGACGCGGAAATCGTGTTCGGTGTCCCCGACCATCAGGACTTTCTCCGGGGGGATTTTCAGACTTGCGATGTGCTGTCGGCCGAGTTCCTCTTTTGAAACCGCATAGATGTTGTCCAATCCCGACGCGGAGTCGAGAAACTCCGCAATGCCGAATTTCTCCAGCGCGTCCGCCAGAAAGTCCCGCCTGTACGCCGAGAGCACGCTCTGCGAAATTCCCGCGCCTTTCAAGGCGAGCATAAGCTCCCGCGCCCCGGAGAAAATCGAGCATTCGGAGCGGCGGGAATTGTAGGAGCTTATGAAAAACTCCCCGACGGTGCGGAAATCGTGTTTGTCGAAGTCGAAGCCGACGTCCTTGTAGAAGTCGGCGACGGGGAAGCGGAAGTTGCTGCGGTAGTAGTCGCGGTCTATCTCGCGCAGGCCGTAGGCGCGCGCCATGCGGTTGAACACGTCGACGCTCAAAGCCGTGTCGTCGAGCAGCGTTCCGTTCCAGTCCCATATGACGTGTTCGTATTTCATATGAGCCGTTTTTTATTTCAGATTCGCGGCGTCCGCGCAAACAGATTTTGACGCTTTTTTGTGTTGCGCCCCCCGCCGGGGGCTTCCAGACTCGCAAGATGAAAAAAATCCGCATAGCGATTCTGGACGCGTACACGACCGTCCGCGACGATTTGGATTGGTCGCCGCTTGAGAAATTCGGAACCGTCCAATCCTTCGACAGGACGCCTCCCGGCCTGATAGTCGAGCGCGCCCGTTCCGCCGACGCGGTTCTTGTCAACAAAGTTCCCATGTTCGCCGAGCAGCTTGGGCAGCTTCCGAATTTAAAATACGTCGGAGTGTTGGCGACAGGATACAACAATGTGGATTTGAAGTTCGCCCGCTCGCGCAACATTCCGGTTTCGAACGCGCCCGGCTATGGGACGGACAGCGTTGCGCAGGCGGTTTTTGCGCATATTTTGAACATCTCGAACCGCGTGCAGGCGCACTCCGACGCCGTCGCAAAGGGGGCGTGGGCGCGCAGCAAAGACGTGTGTTTCTGCCTGTCCGCGACGGTCGAGCTTTCGGGAAAGACGCTCGGCGTTTTCGGATACGGCGCGATAGGGCGCAGGGTTGCGGAAATCGGGGCGGCGTTCGGCATGAGGGTGTTGGCGTTTTCGCCGAGCAGAACTGCGGGAACGCGCGACGCGGTTGCCGAATTTGTCCGCGCCGACGAATTGTTTTCGCGCTCCGACGCAATAAGCCTAAACTGTCCCCTAAACGGCGCGACAGCCGGCATCGTCTGCGCCGGGACCATAGCCAAGATGCGCAGGGGCGTGTGGATAATAAACGCGGGCAGGGGCGGACTCGTGGACGAGTGCGCGCTTGCGGAGGCCCTTGAAAGCGGCGCGGTCGGCGCGGCGGGTTTGGACGTTCTCTGCGAGGAGCCGCCCGTTTCCGGAAGCCCGCTCATAGGCGCGCCCAACTGTTTCATAACGCCGCACAACGCGTGGGCCACCCGCGAAGCCCGCGCGCGCCTGATTGAAATCGCCGCCGAAAATATAGCCTCGTGGCTCGACGGCAAGCCGCGAAATATTGTGAATTGAGAGGCCGGCTTGTCTCCGTCCCGCTTTCCGCCCGGCGGACAATTCGCAAAATGTTGCGAACCTGCGGGATTGCAAGTTGTCTTAGACATTCGGCGGCTCGGCGGGCAGGGCGTCCGTTCGACCGCATGGAGGCATATTTGGCGCGCGCTTTAATTTAATTGACAAGAGGTCCAACTTTAACCATTCGGTTTAAAATTTAAAATAAATAAACACACAATGCGGTTTCGCGCGGGACTTTTCGGAGTGGGGAATTTCGGGGAGAGCGCCCGGTCGGGATTTGCAGTACGGCATGATATGAAAGAGATTCCATTGTTGATTGTCGCCGCGCTTGCGGTTGCGCTTAGCGGCTGTGCCAAAGAGCAGAAGAGGGATTCGCTCATTCCTCCGACTCCCGCCCTCCTGACGCCGGCGGTGTCGAAGGACGTGTATGCGTACATAGCCACATCAGGAACCACGGCGGCGTTTGAGAGCGTCAGCATAGTTCCGCAGGTGTCGGGCCAAATTGTGAAAATCAATTTCAAGCAGGGCGAATTTGTCAAGGCTGGCCAGATATTGGCCGAAATCGACAAGCGTCCGTATCGGGCGGCCGTCATGCAGGCGGAGGGCAACTTAAAGCAGGCTCTCGCGCAGCTGAAGATAGACGAGCTTGAGGTCGAGCGCAACAGAAAGCTCGCCAAGAACAATTACGTGGACAAGCAGACGTTCGACTCCTACGTGGCCAAAGTGGAATCCGACAAGGGCACGGTGGAGGCTCTCAAGGGCGCGTTGGAAACCGCCAAGATAAATTTGGACTGGTGCGATCTCCGCGCTCCCGTGGACGGCAAAGTCGGCTTGTACAACATAAACGTGGGCAACGTCGTCACCGCAAATTCCTCGGCGATTACCACGATTGAGCACGCGGACAAGCTGTATGTCGATTTCGTAATTCCCAGCCAGCGCCTTTACGACGCTCTTGGGCTGATGAAGGAGCGCGGCGGAATGTTGGATATTACGGTGTCGTACATAGAGGACGACATGGCTTCCAAACGCTTTCGCCGGGCGAAAGTCAACGTTGTGCTCAACAGGATACGCTACGAGACGGGAACGGCCGTTCTGCGCGGAGAGCTGGACAACGCCGACCACCTCTTTTGGCCCGACCAGCCCGTGAAGGTGGTCGTGGACATGGCCAAGCTGGATTCCGCCGTGCTCGTTCCCGACGAGTGCGTCCAGATGAACCAGTCGGGAGAGTTCGTCTACGTGGCGACCCCCTACAAGGGGGGAGTGTACGTCATGCGCCAGCAGCCGGTTGAAAGCGGCCAGCTCTATCCGGGGCAGATGCGCCTTGTCAAGGGCGGGGTCAAAAGCGGGGAGCTTGTCGCGCTCCGGGTCAGCGACCTGCGCTTGCAGGCCGGTCCGTTCGTTTACCGCGCGGACGCCGGCGGCCGCATAATGGACGCCGAAGGCAAGCCGATTCTGGATCCTGAATCGATGCGCAAATTTATGTACGAGGCTTCCACCATAGCGGGGGAACTTCGGGCGGAATACATGAAGAAGGCCGCGCAGTCGGCGGCTAAGGCGGACGCCGTGCAGGCGCAGGTAAGGGCGGCAACCCGGTCCGTCAACTCCGGCGCCGCTTCCGGAGCGGGGGCGCAAAAGTAGCGCGCCCCGTTTTGAGGTTTCGCCGGTTAGTACGGGCGTCGAAGGGCATGAGACAATTTTTACGGAGCTTTTCCTATGGCGGAAGACAAGAGTAGCCAACGGGCCGACATCGAGGCCGAAGAAAACAAGCAGATAAAGGGGACGTCGATATCCGACGTGTTTATAAACAGGCCGGTCATGACCGTGCTGCTCGCTCTTGCGGCGATGTTTTTCGGAGTTTTTTCGTACATGTCCATGCCGGTGAACGACCTTCCCGGAGTGGATTACCCCGTAATTCAGGTGAGCGTCAGCTATCCGGGCGCCGACCCCAGCATAATGGCGGCAAACATCGCCTCTCCGCTGGAGCAGCAGTTCATGCAGATTCCCGGCATTGAAATGGTGACCAGCAGAAACAGTTTCGGGGCGACGTCCCTCGTCCTCCAGTTTTCGCTGAACAAAAACATATCCGCCGCCGCCACCGACGTTCAGAGCGCCATACAGCGCGCAATGGGCAACCTGCCTTCCGACCTCCCGTCGCCGCCGTCGTTCACGCAGGACAATCCGAACGACATGCCCATATACGTCATAACCGCAATCAGCAAGGACATGACAGTCGGGAAGCTGTACGACTACGCGTTCACGCAGGTGGCGCAGCAGCTGAACATGGTTGAGGGCGTGTCGAAAGTCGACGTTTACGCCTCGCCGCGCGCGGTTCGCATAGAGGTCGACACGCAGAAGCTCTACAATCTCGGCTATACTATGACCGACTTGAAGAACGCCCTTGCGCGCTCCACCAACATGACCGGCTCCGGCAATCTCGACGGCCCCACGACGCAGTTCGTCCTGTTCCCCGACACTCAGCTTTCGGAGGCCAAGGATTACGAAGGGCTTGTCGTCGGCTACAAGGACGGCGCCCCAATTTATCTGCGCGACATCGCAAAGGCCGTCGATTCCATTCAGTACGACACCCTGAACGCCTCATTCTGGACGCGCACCACGCCTACCGACGACGGCTACGCCTCCATCGCCATGGGCATCAGAAAGCGGGCCGACGGCAACGCCGTCACCACCGTAGCCGGCTTGAAAAAGGCGATCGAGAGGCTCGGCGAGGAGCTGCCCTCCAGTGTGGAGCTATTTGAGTTTTACGACCGCTCTACCCTCATCATAGACAACATCGAGGACGTCAAAGAGACTCTGTTTATAGCGTTTGTTCTGGTGGTTTTCGTGATATTTTTGTTTCTCGGCCGCTTTAGGGACACCCTCATACCGACGGTCGCGCTTCCGTTTTCGCTGTTGCTGACGTTCATTTTCATGTACGCGTTCGGCTTCTCGATAAACAACCTGTCGCTCATGGGGCTGACGATGGCGATAGGCTTTCTGGTTGACGACGCCATTGTGTTTCTCGAAAACGTCGTGCGCAGAATGGAGGACTTCGGAGAAACTCCGCGGCTGGCGACTTTCAAGTCCGCGCGCGAGATTTCCTTCACCATTTTGAGCATGACGCTGTCACTTGCCGCCGTATTCATACCGCTCGTGTTCATGAGCGGCATAACGGGGCGCGTGTTCAAGGAGTTCTCGGTGACGATAGTGACGGCCACCCTCATGTCGGGCTTAGTGAGCCTAACCATGACTCCGATGATGTGCGCGCGCGTGTTGCAGGGCAGGACGAAAAACCTTTCGGACAAAACGCCCGTGGAGAGGGTGTCGCACGCGGTGGAGGCGGCGTTTCTTCGCTTTTACTCCCCGACGCTGTCGTGGTTTTTGCGCCGCAATGTGCTGACGTTCGGCATAATTGTCGTTTGCCTGTGCGGCGTCGTGTACTTTTTCCGCGTTCTTCCGCAGATATTCTTCCCGATCGGGGACAGCGGATTCATGCAGGGCGTCTTTGTGACGAACACCAAAGCTTCGACATACGAGATAGGGAGGCTTCAAAAGGACGTGTCGCGCGTTATCCAGTCCAATCCCGCGGTGAAGAACTACATACTCGTTTCGGGCGTTTCGGCCTTCATAAACCAGAACATGGGCTTCGGCTTCATAGTTCTTGAGGACAAGGACAAGCGCCCGCCCATCGAGGAGGTCGCAAACCAGATAAACAGCGGGATTTCGATGATACCCGGATTGGTGTCGTCGTTTCAGGCGCAGCCGACTCTGAAAATATCCACCGGCGCTACGAGCACCCAGCAGGGCAAGTACGCCTTCGCCATGACCTCGATGAGCCAGCAGGATTTGTTCGCCGCCTCGCAGAAGCTGATGAACGCCCTTTCAATGCGCCGCACGGATTTGTTCTCGAACCTTCAAAGCGACCTGTACATAGACAATCCGCAGGTGACCCTGAAGCCGTACCGCGACAAAATAGCGATGCTCGGCAGCTCCCCGAACGTGTATTCGGACGTGTTCAAGGATTCTTTTGCAAAGAATTTCTACTACCTGATAAAGTCGCCGTTCCAGCAGTATTGGACCATCATGGAGGCCAAGAAGTCTCAGAGGTCGTTTGTCAACGATCTCGACTGGCTCAATTTCTCCGCCGACTCCATAATCACTGGCGGCCAGCCCGTCCGCACGCTCTCCGGAAGCGGAACGCAGGGGCAGCAGGCCTATACGCTGTCCGACATGATTCCCTTTAAGGCGATATCCGCGACGCAGAAAATTCTGGCTCCCGTGACGATAAACCACATCAACAACTTCCCGTCCGTCACGATATACTTCGACCTATATCCCGGAGTGGCCATAGGCGACGTGACAAAAATCGTGGGGGAAATGGCAAAGCAGGTCCTGCCGCAGAACGTCAACGGCATGTTCATAGGCGAGGCCGTCACGTTTCAGCAGACAATGCACAGCCTGTTCGTGCTGGTGTTCGTGGCGATATTCGTCATGTACATAATCCTCGGCATTCTTTACGAGAGTTATATCCACCCCGTCACCGTTCTGATAGCTCTGCCGATAGCCATAGTGGGAGGTCTGGGTAGCCTGTGGCTGTTCGACATGGAGCTTTCCATATATTCGGCAATCGGCATATTCATGCTGATGGGCATAGTGAAGAAAAACGGCATCATGATGGTCGACTTCGCAATTCAGCGCGAGGCGCAGGGGCTGGAGCCGCGCGACGCCGTGCACGAAGCCTGCATGGAGCGTTTCCGCCCGATTATAATGACGACGTTCGCCGCGCTTATGGGCATGTTGCCAATCGCGCTCGGCTGGGGCAAGGCCGACGCCGAAAGCCGCATACCGCTGGGGGTTGTGGTTGTCGGCGGCCTGATATTCTCGCAGCTTGTGACGCTCTACATAGTTCCCGTGGTGTATTTGTGGATGGACGCGTTCCAGAGGCGCGTGCTCGACAAAATCCCGTTCTTTGCGCGCGGCCGCATAGGCGTAGTGCAGTTAGACCAATGAAACGGGCAACAATGAGGTTTTTCGCAATCATGAAAAGCAGGATTTTTACAGCACTCATAGGCGCGCTTGCGGCGGCTTGCGGCGGCTGCGTGTCGGTGGACGACTCGGTTGCCCAAAAGCCCTCCGCATATTGGAAGGCGCAGGAATCCGACGTTCCGCAGAAAGAAATATCTCCGGAGCAAATTCTGACCGACAAAATTCTCACGCAGGAGGAAATGTCGGAGCGCGCGAAGCAAAAGCGCGACGAGGCTCTTAAGGCCGCCCAGGCCGAGCCGAAGGCGCAGCCGTCGGGGGGCGCGCAGCCCGAAAAGATGGCGCTGTCGGGGGCGGAGAAGCTCGAATTGGGCAGGCCGCTCGAAATTGAGGATTTGGTGGACATAGCCCTCGAAAACAATACGCAGACGCGCGTCTACTGGTTCCAGGCCAAAGTCTATGCGGCAAACAAGGGGAAGGCGTATTCGTCGTACTACCCGCAGGTGTCGGTCGGGGCGCAGGTTTACCGCTCCAAGGTAAAGCCAAGCATGGAGTATCTGCCGAACATCGGACACTACTACGAAACCGGATACGGGCCGTCGGCGGAAATAACCTGGCTGCTCTACGACTTCGGAAAGCGCGAATCGCAAGTGGAGTCCGCGCGCGAGGCTCTCAGGGCTGCGAACTTCGACTACAATCAGGCAATTCAAGATGTGGTGCTGAACGTGAACGTGGCCTATTACAACCTCTATGCGGCCATGGGCAGCGTGCGCGCGGCGCGCATGACGATTGAGGACGCAAAGACGTCTTACGAGTCCGCCAACGCGCGCCTCCAAGAGGGCGTGGGGCGCAAACAGGACATGCTGAACGCGCTTGCGAACTACCGCAATGCGGAGTACTATTATGAAAAGGCGGTTTCGGAGGTCGAGACGGCGCGCGCGAATTTGGCCTTGGCGCTCGGAATAAGGGTAAGCCAAAACCTTAAAATTTCGGGCGAAATATCGCTTCCGGATTCCAAGGAGGCTTCCGAGAAAATCGACGCGCTGATAGCGAAGGCGTTGAGGTCGCGCCAGAGCCTGCTGGCGGCGTATGCGCAGTTGGGCAAGGCCGCCGCGGATACGGAGGCTGCGCGCAGAAATTTCCTCCCGCAAATAGGCGCCTACGGACAGGCGGCGTACACGGATTTCAGCTCGTCGGAAAGGGGGGCGCAGGAGCAGTACACCGTCGGATTGCAGCTGTCGTGGAGCATATTTGAGGGCTTCGCAAGAAAGTACGATTTGATTGCCGCAAAGATGAACGAGCGCATACAGGCCCAAAACTTGAAGGCGGCCGAAATAGAAATAATATCCAATATTTGGACGTACTATCACGCCTATCAGAGCGCCCTCAAACAGGTCGCCAGCATGAAGGCGGCGGTGGAGGCCAACGAGCAGGCCTACGAGGCCACGCGCATGGGTTATGAAAACAGCGTCAACAGCATTACCGACTTGCTGAATGCGCAAAACAGCCTTTCGACGGCGCGCGAAGAGCAGGTGCAGGCCAATGCGACGCTCGCAGTGTCGATAGCGAGGCTCGCCCACGCGACGGGCGCGCTCACATCTACCGTTCCGCCGGAATCCGATTTGGAGTCGATTCCGGAAGCTTCCCGTTCGTCGAATTCTGCCAAGCCGTCCAAATAGGGCGGCGCGCGACGGGGTGGCGCACAATGAAAAACTTATTTGTCAGTACAGCGGAAGGCTGACCGACCGGACTCTACCCGTCCGCCGAAAATTTTGTTCGCACGGCGGAACTCTGACCGACCGTTCCCCGTCCTCGGCGGTTTGCGATTGAGTTTTAGGCGGCGACGGGCGCGTTTGCCGTCTGTTCGCAGGCGTTCCGTCTGCTGTTGGGCGTCGGTTTGCCGGCGGTCCATCGGCGGTTCGCAGGATTTAATAAATGCCGTTTCGTTTGCGAAATTTGGGTTTGAAAATTGCGGGTTAAAATATCCGCGCGCGATTGGAGCGGTTATTCGCGACGAGGTGGCTGTATACCGAAAAATTTGTCACTATAACGTAAGGCTGACCGACCGGGTTCTACCCGTCCGCTGAAAAATTTTGTTCGCACAGCGGAACTCTGACCGACCGGGTTCCCCCTCTCCCCCCGTCTGCGGCGGTTTGCGATTGAGTTTTTGGCGGCGACGGGCGCGTTTGCCGTCTGCTCGCAGGCGTTCCGTCTGCTGTTGGGCGTCGGTTTGCCGTCGGCCCGTCGGCGGAATGTCGGCGGTTCGCAGGATTTAATAAATGCCGTTTCGCTTGCGGAACTTTGGGTTTGAAAATGGCGGATTAGAATGTCCGCGCGCGCGGTTGGAACGGTTCTGCGCTTCTTTTGGAGTGCGGTTTGATTTTACGGTTGTCCGCCGTTTGCCTTTTTTCGTGCGCCGTATTTGCACGCGCGACGGCGTTTAAGTTCGTTTTTTTGGTTTAATATTTTCCGATTTATTCGATTGAAAGTTTGCGCAAGTTGAGTTTTTTATTGTGTTTTACGCGTCGACCTTCAAAGTCGTCCAAAAGGGGGGAATAAATTATGCGAAGGAGAAAATTTATATCCGCGGGGCTTAGGGCGGGATTCGGACTTGCCGCGATTTCCGTCGCCGGGTGCGCTTCGGCCGGAAATTCCAAAAAAGATCAAAACGCCTCGAAGCGGCGGGAAAATGCCCAAGATTCAAATTTGAAAGGCGGGGCGTCGAATAGGTTTAAAATGAAGTTTGCGCCGCGCCAGTGGCTCTTTAGAAACGTCGCCGGAAAAGACGAGGCCGGGAGAATGCGCTGGCTGAAAGAGCAGGGGTTTTATGCGCTCGAAGGGGCGTTTTTCATTCAGCCGATGAAAAAATATTCCTCCGAGGAAATAGACCGCCAACTCAAGATAGGCGAATGCGCGGCGGAATTTGGCTTTGAAATGGGCGGGTGCAGCGCGATGAACGAGAAGGACTCGCCGATTATGAGCGGCGAGAAATTCAAAATGCCCGACGGAAAAGTCGTTCTGGGGCGTTCCGCGATACGCGATCTGCTGGTGGAGCAAATGGAGGCGACTTTCGCCGTCCTGCGCCGCCTGCGCAGCTGCGCGTTCATAATAGGGGCCGGCTCCAAAGATCCGTCGCTGCCGGACGAAAAGCAGTTTGAAAATGTCGTGGAGAATTTGAAATTCTGCGCCCGCCACTGCGAGCGCAACGGCTTCACGATGCTCATAGAGCCGCTGAACACTTCCAGCCACCCGAACATATATTTCGACAATGCGACTCTCGGCGCAAAGGCGTCCGCGCTCGTCGGCAGCAAAAACTGCCGGATACTTTTCGACATCTTTCACGAGCACATGCAAACCGGTTCGCTCAAATCGCTGGAAAATCCCGACGTGTGGTCGCAAATAGGGGCGTTCCACTTTTCGGATTCGCCCACAAGGCAGGAGCCGTTCACGGGAAAAATCGATTATCGCCGGCTGATGGGGCTTCTCAAGCGCAACAACTGGAGCGGAATAATCGGGCTCGAACACGGTCAGAGCTTGAAGGGGGCAAAGGGCGACTTGAAGGTTTTGGAGGCGTACAGAAAGCTGGACGCCATGATATGACGCTTAAATCAAAATACAAAATATAGTGGCAATATGGACAGACGAAACGCGATAAAAACCGCCGCAACGCTGGGGGCAATGGCGGCTCTTCCCAAATTCTCGTGGGCGGAAGGAAAACAATCCAGACTCAAAGTCGGTTTGATAGGCTGCAGCGGGCGCGGCATGGGAGCGGTGCGCGACATGCTCGCCGCGGCGAACGGCTCGGTGCAAATAACGTCGATAGCGGATCTTTTTCCGGACCGCCTTGAGGTCGCCCTCAACTCTTTCAAGCGCAACGCAAAGACCTTCGGGGCCGACTGCTTCGACGTTCCGGCCTCGCGCCAGTTTGCCGGCTGGGACGCCTACAAGCAGCTCTTGGCGGAGGACGTGGATATAGTAATACACGCCACGCCGCCGGTCTTTAGGCCGCTCCATTTGCGCGCGGCGGCGGAGGCGGGAAAACACATGTTTGTCGAAAAGCCCGCCTGCGTGGATCCGGTGCAGGCGCGCGAACTGGAGGAGGTCGCAAAACTGGCGGACGAAAAAAACCTGTCCATTGTTCCAGGCGTTCAGCGGCGTTTTCACAAGGGTTATCAGGAGGCCATTAAGCGCGTTCACGACGGCGACATAGGCGAAATATTGGCCGCGCAGGTCTATTGGCTAAATTCGAGATTCTGGATTCAAAACGGCGGAAAGCTCTACCTGCAAAATCCCGACCCCATGCAGATGGAGTATCAAATAAGAAATTGGTTCATCTTTCGCTGGATATCCGGAGACTGCTATGTGGAGCAGCACGTGCACAATCTCGACATACTGCGCTGGGTCATGGATAAGGATCCGCTCGTCGTAAACGGTGTGGGCGGGCGCAGATGGGACTTGACCTATCCGAATCTCGGCGACCGCTTCAGCCATTTTGCCGTCGATTATGATTTCGGCAACGGCGTACACGCTTCGAGTTATAGCCGGCGCGAGCCTAAGTCGAAAGACTATGTGCACGAGCGCATCGTGGGCACAAAGGGAATACTCGAAATGGGCTACGACAAACAGCGCATTATCGGGAAGAAGGCCTGGGAATCTCCGAAAGACATTCCCCAGTGTCTGGAGGAGGAACACCGCGTTTTGATTGAGTCTGTTCAAAACAACAAACCGGTAAACATGCTTCGCGCCATGTTGGACTCCACACTCATGGCCATTGCCGGACGCGAAAGCTGCTACGCCGGCCAGGATTTCAAATTTGCGTGGCTCAAGAACCGCTCGAAGCAGTCGTTTGCGCCGAAGGAGTGGAAGCTGGGGGTTCACGACCTCGATCCCGTTCCCCTTCCGGGCGAATACAAGCTGTCGTAAAAATTGTAAAAATTGCGCCCGTCGGACGGCGAAGTTATTTGGGAGTCGTTCGCGGGCGTTTGGCGGAAGTTGCGCCGGCGGTTGCGAACTTTCGGCGCGGTGAAAAATATTTTTTTGCGGTGCGCGGAGCTTTTTCCAAACGGGGCATAACGGAAAAATTTTTTTAACTAAAAATAACGGGAAATCGCGCGAAGATTTGCGCAATTTTACGGGCTCCGAAATGTCGGAAAGCGGGAAATGCGGGAGTGTTTGGCGGCTTTGAAAAACTTGTCTTAAGCCGTTTTTTTTGATATGCGGGCGACGTATTTCGCGCGGGATTCGGCGCGCTCGGCCGCATGGAAATTAAATTTCAGATCGGAAAGCCTTTTTTTTAACCCGTTGTCCGATTGCCGAGCGCCGAAAATATAAATTAAAATTTATGCGCGCCGCAGTCGGGTGAGATTTTGCGTTTTGTTGGGAAGGATTCCCCAGCTTTTCCGTTTGAAAAATCTTGCATCTTTTCGCCTTTCACGCGCCGAAGCTTTTTCGCAGAATGCGCTTTTGTATTGATAAATGACCTATGATAAATTGGGAGCCGTGCGCCGCGAAAATAGCGGTAAAATATTTGTCGCGCCGTTTGTCGGAAAGGGAAAAGTTTTGGGCGGCATTGGTTTTTTCCGGGCTTGTTGCCTGAAATTTGACGCGGCGTCTGCGGGGGGGGAATAGAGATATTAAAAATCCGGACGCTTCGAAAGCGTCCGGATTTGGCGGAAATAATATTGTTTTAGAATCTCCGAAAAAACTATTCCACCTTGATGGATTTGCCTTCCGAGGCGTCCTCGTTTGATTTTGCTATGGTTAGGGTTAGGACGCCGTCTTTGCACTTCGCCTTGATTGCGTCCGGATTCGTTCCGCGCGGCAGGCTAAAGCTGCGTCTGAATGCGCCGTAAGCGCGTTCGCAAGTCCGGTAGTTGTCGGATTTATCGCTTTTAATTTTTTCCTTTTGCCCGCATACGGTAAGTATGTTGCCCTTTAAGTCTATTTTTATGGAATCTTTCGGTATTCCCGGCACTTCCATCATTATTACGTAGGCGTCTTTTGTTTCCGTAATTTCGCAATTCGGAACGAAGCGGGGCGGAGGGGCCGGCATATTCCAGTTTGCGGAAACAATGCGGCAATCGCCCCTCGGCCGCCTGCCGTGGTAGTAGTATCCGCATCTCATGAACGGATCGCCGCAGAAGTTGCCGCTAATTCGCGCCATTCGATGATGGCGTCCGAACGCGGGGTTGTGAAACGGCCTGTTGAATCGCGGGCAGGGCGCAATTGCCGTTGCGGGACCTCCCGGACAAACGGATATTGCGCGTTCCCGATTGTCGGAGTCGGTCTTTTCGATAATCGCTACGGCGGAGTCTTCGGCGGCGAATGCTCCGGCTATTCCGGCAATCAAAAACGCCAAGAAAATGCAGCCGGCTTTTTTTGTATTAGTCATATGCTTTCTCCTTTCTTGCTTTGATATTATATAACGCAATTTTTCGGAAAAAGTTTGGATATTGCAAAATTCGTCCGAAATTTTCATTTTGGCTGCGGTGTTGTGTCGGTACGTTCGCGCGTCTTGCATTTGACGGGAGGCGGATTGACGGGAGGTGTCGTCGGTTTGCCGATTGGCGTACTGGGAAAATTGACGGCGACGGAAAGTCTTGGAATTTCTGCGTGATTTTAATGTGAAAATTCGCGCGCTTTTGGGGCGAAACGGCACAGTCGCGCTGGCGGCACAGGCGAATTTGCGCCGGCGGAGGGAAGGAGAATGCTTTTAAATTATGTTTTGGTTAAAACTTAAAAAGGGGTAGACTTGGGAGAATCTAAATTCGTGCGGCGGTTCCCAAAGCGGGCGTAAGAAAATTGCATGTCGAAGGTTCAATCGCGCGGGGGGAATATGGCCAAAGCGCGGCAGGGAATTGATTTTTTCTAAATCTCTGCCGGTGTTTGGCCGCGCAATTTTGACGGAATTTGCAAGCGTTGCAAATCGCGCGAAAATATTTTACCAGACTTTTTTGCCCTTCAGAATACCGTCGACGTCCCAGTCGTACTGTATGCCGCCGAGGGGATTGTCTTTTGGGTCGTAATTCTGTATGCTTTTTAGGCGGAATTGGTCGTCGTAAGAATAGACGCTCTTGTTGCCGCTTGGAAAGAGTTTGGTAAGAAGCATTTGATTTTTTTTGTCGTAGTAGTAGCGGATCAAACCGGCGTTGTTGACGGCGACCTCCAATGGCCTGTTGAGGGAGTCGTATTTATAGCGAATTTCGCTGCGCTCCTGCTCGCTTTTATCGGGTTTTTGAAGGGCGCTGAATACGCGTTTGCGAAGGCCGGTTTTCGTGTATTCAAATATGGCGGCGCTTTTTGTTCCGTCGGGATAGGAGGCTACCCGCTTAATCTGGCGCCCAAGCGCGTCGTATTCCATTTCAATGGCCACCTTCGCCGAAACTATGGATTTTATTCGGCCGTATTCGTCGTAAACGGTGTCCGTAATTTGCCCGTCGGAAAAGTCGCGCCTTGTCACCCTGTCGAAATCGTCGTACTCTATTTTGATGGACTGTTCTTTGGTCTTTTTTTCCGCAAGATTGCCGTATTTGTCGTATTTGTTTTCAATCGTTTGGCCTATGTGGTTTTCGTGGAAAACCATCTTGCCGCGGGCGTCGTATTCAAATTTTACGTCGCTGCCGTCGGGCGCGATCCAGCCGGTGAGCTCTCCAATGGGATTGTACTTGTATTGAATGGTGTCTTTCAGCGGATTTACCTCCTCGATGAGCTTTCCGTCGAGGTCGTAGGTCTTTTGGGTCTGCGCTCCCCTGTTGTTTATTAGCGACGTGTACTCCTTTTTGTCTTTGATTTCCCTGTCGATGGAGAGCCAGTTTTCGCCGTTGCGCGTCAAAAGTTTCAGATGCCCGTTGGGGTAGTAGGAATACTCCCATACTATCTTGCCGTTTTCGACGACGCGTTTGATTTGAGAGTATTCGTCGTATTCGAACTTTATGGAATTGCCGTTTGAATACTCCCTCTTTGTCAACCTGCCGAAATCGTCGTATTCCCACGCTATCCAAACGCCCAGAGGATAGTTCCGGCGCGTTATTCGGCCGAGCGCGTCATATGCGTACACTTGGGTCGCGTTGTCCGCGTTTTTAAACGAGATCATTTGCTTGTCTGCCCCGTAGGAGAACTCGGAAGTTTCGCCAAGGGGATTAGTTATTCTTGTCGGACGCATGGAATTTTCGTCGTATTCGTACTTCGTTGGGGGATAGTCTCCGACGGTTATCTCTATGATTCTGTCCTGCTCGTCGTATTTGTATTGAGTGGGCTTTTCGCCGCGCTTTGTCATTTTCGATATTCTGCCGTCCTCGTCGTAGTCCAATTTTACGATTATTTCGCCTTTGGGAGAGGTTATTTGGCTGAGTTTGTTTGTCGCCTCATTCTGAAAGCCGCGTCCCCACTGCACCGAACTTGAAACGCCCCCTTTGTCTATGTTCGTCAATCGGTTGGTTAGGGGATTGAAAATTATCTTGTCTGCATTTCCCAGAAGGTTTGCCTTTTGCATGACAATTCCGGCCCTCTCCTGCCCGAAGGCGTATATGTTGTCGGAATCCGACAATAAAACGGGTTTGAACTTCGCGTTGTCCAAATAGCGCCTTC
>QALA01000072.1 GCA_003343565.1 Verrucomicrobiota bacterium
AGCGATTTTCAATCGGATTAAAATTCCGGGCATGCGTCGGAGGAAGGGGAGCTGTAATATGGGTAAGGTTATTTTTTGGCAGCGCATTTCGCGCGGCGGCCGGGAGGCGGCGCGCCGTTGGAATAATAGCGAAAAAAACATAACCATAGCCGCGAAACGGCGTGCGTCCAAATGTCTCGCGCAGATTCGTTAAGGCTTTGGCCGCAAGGAGCGCGCCGGCGAAATGAATGCGCCGGCAGATACAGAATGCAAAATGCGCCGAGGTTTTGCGCGTCAAAATATTTCGCGCCTGAAATGGCAATAGGGCGACTTCTTCTTGCGCTCGTAATAGCGCTGGTGTTCCGCCTCCGCCGGATAAAATTTGGCGGGGGGCAGTATTTTTGTCGCGGGGGAAAAGCCCTTTGAACGCAGCTGTTCAAGAATGTCCTGGGCGCATTTTTTTTGTTCGCCGTCTTGGGCGAACACGGCGGACAAGTACTGCGCGCCGATGTCGGGCCCCTGACCGTCCGCCTGTGAAAAGTCGTGTATTTCAAAGAAGCGGCGCAAAACGTCGGCATACGTCAGGCGCGATGTGTCGAATAGAATTTCAACGGATTCGAGGTGTCCGGTGCTCCCGGAGCACACGCGCCGATACGTCGGGTTGTCGTCCGTTCCCCCGCAGTAGCCCGACCGCGCCGAAAGCACGCCGCCGAGCCTGCGCATGAGCTCCTCCACGCCCCAGAAACAGCCGCCCGCGACGACCGCCCTGCCTATGCGTTCCGCGGGAATGAAATCCATGGACGCGGAGTTCACACAGTGGCGGACGTTTTTCGCAGTGAGCTTTTCGCCCTCAAACACGTGCCCCAAATGCGCTCCGCAGCGGGCGCAGGAAATTTCCGTGCGCCTCCCGTCCGGATCGGGCGAACGTTTGACCGCTTGGGGCATTTCGTCGTCAAAGGCCGGCCAGCCGCACCCCGAATCGAATTTGTCGGCCGAGCGGTACAGCGGCGCGCCGCAACGTCGGCATACGTAAAGCCCGTCGTCGAAAAAGTCGCAGTACTTGTTTGCAAAGGGCGGCTCGGTTTTGCGTCCAAGCATTACGTCGATTTCCGTTTTGTTAAGCGGTCTCACAATCTCCCTTTCGCGCGCGTTGTCGGCGAGGGCGGCGAACGCTGCAATATTTGCCGCCAACAGTGCGGCGATTTTCTCGACAGCGGATTTCATATTAAGTTCATCGGTTTATCGCCGCATCGGATATTTTTTTAACGGCGTTTTTTTTTAAGGCGCAAGAAATTCTTCTTCCCCGTTTGCGCCTTCTGCGCCGCCGAACAGGGTCGAGACCGAATGCGGCATTTGAAAGAGCCAAAAGTGGGGAACGCTTCGGGAAGGGCGGACGCGCCCAAAAAGTGAACGCATCGGACAAATTCCGGTGCATGAAATGCGGCGTTCAACGCGTTGGAGAGAGTTTGAAACGTCGGATTCTAACGTCCCGAATTGTCCGCCCGCGCTTGTATGGCGCAAAATGCGCCCCGGCCGGCGCGCGGTATAAAAAAATTTATCTTCGTCAACATGCGGCCGCGTCGTGAACGCGCGGGTGCGCCGTCCGTACTGTCCGCGCTGTCTGCGTCCGGCACATTCGCCGCATCGGTTGCGTCGGCCCGAAATTTTCCCTTACAATTTGCGGATTTTCAGATTTCTATATTGGCAGTTGGCCGAACCGTGCCTGCCCTGAAATCCGATTTTTCCGGATTGTTTCATGTCGCACTTTTTGTTTTTCGACAACCATGGCGGTATTTTGCTGCCGTCGGGATTTCGCTTTGCGTCGGTCCACTTCGACATGTCCATTTGCGATACCCGCTTGCCGTCTATCCATACGGCAATGTCTTTGCCGTCGCAGCGCACGCGCATTTTGTGCCACGTCCCGTACGATAGCTGGGTGTCCCATTCGGGGGCGACGTGTCCGAACACCGCCCCGCATCTCGACTTCGGCTCCTGCGAGGTCGCGTTGTCGCAAATCTGGATCTCAAGGGAGTTGTTCGTCCAGTCCTTCGTGTCCGATACGTAGAATATGAAGCCGCCGTTTGAGCCCTTCTCGATTTTAAATTCAAATTCGGCCTCGAAATTTTTGTGTTCGTCTTTCGTAAAGATTATGACGTCTTTTGTCGATTCCAATATGCCGTCCTTGAATGTCCAGACGCTCTCGGAACACTGGGCGTTCGAGAGGTCGGGGGCGAAGATGTCGGCGGACGTTTCTATGCGGTCGTGTCCGGCGCACGCGGCCAGAAAAAACGCGCAAAATGCGATTAAAAGCGTTGGTGTGTTTTTCATGACAAAAGGTTAATTGACGCATTTTTGGGTTGCAAGATTTTTCTTGTTGCCCGCGTGCGCCGGACGCATTTAAGATATATCTTGGACAATTTTAAATCGGAGGGAATCGGGGAGGACGCATTTATGGACAGAAGGGATTTTTTTAAAACGACTGCGCTGCCGCTGTTGGCGGCGGCGTGTCCGAAGGTTTTTGCGGAGGGCGGAAAGGCGGCCTCCATTCTCATGGTGTCGGGCTGGCAGAGCGTGAACATTGGGGATATCGCGCATACGATAGGCCTGATTCAGACGTTTAAAAAATTTCTGCCGGAGGCGAAGCTGACGCTGTGGAAAGTCAAGCCCGACGCGGAGGTCGAGGCGATGATATCGCGCCACTTCCCCGACGTGGAAATCATAACGACCGCGCTTAAGAGGGATCTGTCTCCCACCGACGGCCGCCTTGCCGAGGCCGCAAAAAAGTGCGACATTCTCGTGCACGCCTCCGGCCCGTCCGTCGTGGCCAGGCGCCACATATCCGCGTGGAGGAAAATATGCCCCAAGCCCTACGGAATTTTCGGCGTCACCGTCGACAAAATCGACGAGCCGCTCAAGGATATTCTGCAAAACGCGGCGTTTGTTTTCACGCGCGAAACCGCGTCGCTCGAAAACCTCAAGGAGGCCGGAATAGACCGCCCCGTGTGCGCGTTTGTGCCGGACGCCACCTTCGCGTTCGACGTGCGCGACGACGCAAAGGCGGACGCCTTTTTCGAGAGCCATAAGAATGTTTTGGCTCCCGGAAAGTTCGTCTGTTTCATTCCCCGCCTGCGCTATACGCCCTATTGGAAGGCCAATAGGAAGAGGTACTCTCCCGCTGAAATATCAAGGCGCGAGGCCGTCAATGCGCGTTGCGAGCCCGTGGACAGCGCGAAAATGCGCGACGCCATAGAGTGGCTGTGCCGCAATACGGATCTCAACGCCCTGCTGTGCCCGGAGATGACCTACCAGCAGGAGCTGTGCAAAACCGCCCTTTACGAGCCGCTGAAATCCAAGTTTGCCGACAGGCTCGTAGTGCGCGGATATTGGATGCCGGACGAGGCCGCCTCCGTTTACGCGCGTGCGGCGGCGCTTTTTAGCTTTGAATGCCATTCGCCCATATTGGCGCTTCGGCAGGGGACTCCCGCGGCGTATCTTCGCCAGCCGGAGGACACAATCAAAGGGCAGATGTACTACGATCTCCCGCTGACGCAGTGGGTGTTTGAGATAGAGAATACGGACAGCACCAAAATCATTTCCGCGCTGTCGGACATTTTGAAAAAGCCCGAATTGGCGCGTTCGCGCGTGTCCGCCGCAAACGCCGCCGCGGACGCCCTGCTGAAAAAGGGCGCGCATATAACCGGGCAAAAGGCTTTATCGTAAAGGTGCGCGTCCGCGTGAGCGGCTTGGCTTGTGCGTCCGCGCCCCGGCCTCATGCGCGCGCTTTGCTTTGCAACGTCCGTTTGGCGCGTGCGGGCGCATGCGTGAAGTTCGTCGCGTTTTCCCGCTTTTTTGAGCGGCGCGCGTGCGCGTTGTGCGTGCGTTGTATTTACAAGAGAGTGCGCGCGGCTTGTCTTTGAATTTTTTAATCGCTTCATTATCGCCTTGCGCCGCGCCTTGCTGCACGTCGAAAGAAATCTCGCGCGGGTGGTGGCTGCCGGCAACAGTCCGAGCCGTCGCCATTGCGCGCGCGCTTTCTCCTGCCGCTGCGTCGGGGAGTATCGGAGTGTGACCGTTCGAGCGTTTGCGCGTTTTTGCGCAGTCTTACGCGTCGGCGGTATGCGTATGGCCAAATGCGCTTTGCGCGCATTTGCGGCCGGCGATTATTCCGCGCGTTCGCCGTAGCGCGAATTTTGGTTTCGCAAAAGGGAATCGGCGAAAACTCTTTTGCTCTTGGCGGCTTTTGGCGAAAATCCGTGGCGGAACCTTTTGGAAATTGGGGCAGGGGGTGCGGGTATTTCCATTTTTACCCGCTTTTTTTACGCTTGCGAGCGAGGAAGTTTTTGCGGCGTTTAATTTGCTATGCGCGGTTGTCCGGCGAGTTTTTTTCGCCGCTTAAAAAAACAAAAAAATTCTCGTTTTGCGGGGCGGTTAAAAATGTTTCCAAATACGAATCGGAAATTCCAATTTGCGCCAATCCCTTTGAATATGAATATCCGCGGTTTTTCCTCTGCGGACATTCTTTCGATGTTCGGATTTCAAACCCGCCAAGCCCGGCGTTGAGAGGCGTAGCTATCCGGGCATTTTATGGGCGCAAAAAAAACGGACACCCGCAGTTGGGCGTCCGAAATTTTGCAAGATTATGGGCAGTATGCGATCAATCCTCTATTATCGAAATATCGCCCTCAATGTTTACGTCGACGGAGATTTTATTGGCCATTGCGCTGGCCTCCGCCTCTTTGTATCCGCGCCTGAGAAGCTCGGTAAAGAGATAGTCTTTAAGCAGTTCCGAGGCGTCAAGATTCATGAATATCTCGTTTAGGAGCTTTTCAAAGCACTCGCAGCTGCCGGGATTGCCGGATTTGCATTTGCAGTCGGGATTTCCGCATTTGCATTCGCCGGATTTCGTCCCCTTCGGCTTTTGGCATTTGCCCACTGATTTTGGCGCGCCCTTTTTGGCCTGCGCGTTTTGCGCGGCGGCTTTTGCGACGGCGCGCCCCGCCGCGGATTTCGCCTGCTTCGGGGCGGATTTAACCGCTTTTGCGGGCGCTTTGGAAGGCTTTGCCGACCCCGTTTTTTTTGCCGGCGGTTTCGATGTTTTTTGTGTTTTTTTCATATTTTTTCCTCTAAAATATCATTAAAAAACGGGTTGGCCGATTTATAAGATGAAATTAATTTTTTCTGCGGCAACTGCAAGACAATTTTTCGCAAGTTTTTTAATTTTGCGCTCATGCGCTTCGTTTTCGCCGGTTTTGCGCGCGCGGCCGCTTCTCCGCTTGCCGCGCATAAAATGCTTGAAAGTTCGCGCGTTTTGTGGAGTTTTATACGCTTTGCATTTCAAACATATGAAGGTGCCACTACTCGATTTAAAGGCCCAATATGCCGGGCTTAGGGAAGAAACTTTGAAGGCCGTCTCCGAAGTTTTGGAAAGCCAGTACTTCATAGGGGGGGCCTGCGTTTCCAAATTGGAGGAGGCCGTTGCGGCCTATTCGGGAACGTCCCATGCGGTCGGGGTGTCCAGCGGGACTGACGCTCTGCTTGTGTCGCTTATGTCGGCGGGGGTGTGCCGCTCGCCCCTCGACGAGGGCCCGGCTCCCGAAGTTATCGTTCCGGCCTACACGTTTTTTGCCACGGCCGGCTCCGTTTGGCGCGCCGGCGCGAAGCCGGTGTTTGCGGACATCGACGCCGACACATACAATATCGATCCGGAGTCGGCGAAGTCGAAGCTTACCGAGCTTACCCGCGCCATAATTCCGGTCCATTTGTACGGGCAGTGCGCGGACATGAAGCCCATTTCGGATTTTGCGAAAGCCGCGGGCCTTTTTGTGATTGAGGACGCCGCGCAGTCTATCGGCGCCCGGCAGAACGGCGTGTGCGCGGGCAATTTCGGGGATTGCGCCTGTCTGAGTTTCTTTCCGTCGAAAAATCTCGGCGGTTTGGGAGACGGCGGAATGGTGCTTACCAATTCGGAGGATTTTGCCCGGAGGGTGCGCGAAATGCGCAATCACGGCATGGAGCCTAAGTATTTTCACAAGCGCGTCGGCGGGAACTTCAGGCTGGACGCCATACAGGCGGCCGGACTTCTCGTAAAGCTGGCCTGCCTCGACGAATGGGGCCGCATGCGCCGCGCAAACGCCGCCGTTTACGACGAGGCCTTCGCAAAAATCGACGAAATTAAAACGCCGGCAATCCGCCCGGAAAATTACTCCATCTACAACCAGTACGTAATTTCCGTGCCGAATAGGGACGAAGTGTTGAGCCGGCTCCGGGCTGCGGACATCGGGTGCGAGATATATTATCCCCTTCCGCTCCACATGCAGGAGTGCTTTGCCCCCTTGGGGTATCGGGAAGGAGATTTTCCCAACAGCGAGTACGCGGCAAAACACACGCTGGCCCTGCCGATTTATCCGGAACTTTCGCGCGAACAGCTCGACTACGTCGCCGGCGAGGTCGTCAAGGCGGTCTTGAAGAAGTAAATGTTTGACTGGCGCGGAGGGCTTGCTTAGAGAATCTCTTATACGGGGCTTGTGGCGCCTTGCCGGGCGGGGCGCGGAACGCGGCCGCATTGGACGCAGGCGGGGACAGTTTCAGCCGCCCGTTGTGGAATTTTAGAAAATGATAGATGTTTTGCTGACAATACTTGAGGTTGCGACAATCTCTCTGCCGCTTTTCATCGCGGCGGTTCTGCTGTTGCGCAGTTCGGAGTCTTACGACGAGAGGTTTGAAACTTCAAAATTGAAATTCGTCGGATTGTCGCGCTGGCAGTACAAGTTTTTGTTCAGGCTGATAGGCGTTTTGTGCGTGTGCATTTCCGTTTTTGCCACGTGGCAATTTTACTTCAGCGACGCCCGCCAGCAGGTCATTTCCGAAAGCCGCGAGTTTTGGGAGTCCCTTGAGCGCGACCCCAACGCCGGAGCCTTCCTGAAGGAGCGCGCCGACACTTTGCAAAAAATCCGCAAGAAAGACGACGAGGACGCCCGGCGCGAATTGGAGGAGCTTTCTCCGTCCGGCCGGAGGACGTCGGGCGCGCCGGCGCTTCCCGCGGGAGCCGCGCTGTTGGCTGCGGCGATTGCAATTCCTGCCAGAATGGGGTCGAGCCGCTTTCCGGGAAAGCCGCTCGCGCTTTTGGGCGGAAAGACCGTCATTGAGCGCGTGTTTGAAAGCTGCAAAAAAAGCGAGTTGGCGGAGCGGATAGTGGTGTTGACCGACAGTCCGGAAATCCGCGAGCACTCCGCCAAAATCGGCGCGGACTGCATAATGACGTCGCCGGAATGCGCCTCAGGCACGGAGCGCATAATTGAGGCTCTCGACGAAATCGGCGCGGACTTTGTCGTCAACGTTCAGGGAGACGAGCCGTTTATAGAGCCGCGCTTGATAGACCGCATCATATCGGCGCGCATGGACGGGCGCGCGGAGCTTGTGACGGCGGCTTCAAAAATCTTCGACGCGCGGTCTCTGGCGGATCCGAACGTCGTGAAAGTGCTGCGCGACTCCCACGGGGGGGCGCTCTACTTCAGCCGCGCGCCGCTTCCGCACGTCCGCGGGCAGGCCGACTTGGGCAAGTGGCTGGAGGTTTCGGACTACTGGCGGCACATCGGCGTGTACGGCTATTCCGCAAAGGCGCTGGCCAAATATTCCGCTCTTGTGCGGTGCGTTTTGGAGGGGGCGGAAATGCTTGAACAGTTGCGTTTCATCGACGCGGGCATGCGGTTCGACGTGATTGAAACGGACTACGTCTCGGTGGGAATAGACACGCCCGAAGATTTGGAGCGGGCCGAGCGGCTGCTTGAAAACGCGGAGTCGTGAACATGGACGAGGAGAAACTTTTGGGCGTCGGGCGGGGCGTGTTGCGCCGCGAGGCGGAATCTATTTTAAATGCGGTTGAAAGGCTCGGAGCGAGTTTTTGCGGCGCGTTAAAGCTGATTTTGGGGCACAAGGGGAAGATGATGGTCAGCGGCGTCGGGAAGTCCGGTCTGGTCGGCCAAAAGATTGCCGCGACCCTTTCGAGCACCGGCACTCCCGCCGTGTTCATGCACTCGTGCGACGCCGTTCACGGGGACTTGGGCGTTTACGAACCCGGCGACCCGACGCTTCTTATTTCAAACAGCGGGGCGACGGTTGAGTGTCTTCGCCTGATACCGACGCTGAGAAAATTCGATTCAAAAATAATCGCGCTCGTCGGCAATGTCGACTCCCCGATGGCAAAGGAGGCGGATTTTGTTTTGGACGCAACGTGCGGCTCGGAGGCGGACAGGCTGGGAATCGTCCCGACGAACTCCACGACTCTCGCGCTCGCAATCGGCGACGCTCTCGCATGCGCGCTGATGGAGGCGCGCGGCTTCGGCAAGGAGGATTTCGCCCGCTTTCACCCGGCAGGCCAGCTGGGGCGCAATCTCCTGCTTGAGGTCGGCGATGTCATGCACAAGCTTTCCGATTGCGCCGTGGCCGCGCCGGATACGTCCGTGCGGCAGGTTGTGATAGAGATGACCGGCAAGCCGCTCGGCGCGGCGTGCGTGCTCAATTCCGACGGCTCGCTCGCGGGCATTGTCACCGACGGCGATTTGCGCAGAATGCTGCGGCGCGCGGCGGATTTGGACGCCTCGGACTGCTCCTCCATAATGAGCGCAAATCCCGTGACGGTGTCGCCCGGCGCGTCGCTGGGCGATGCGGTGGAGCTGATGGAGCGCCGCAGCTCCAAAATATCTGTGTTGCCGGTGGTCGACGGGGGAAAGTGCGTCGGGCTGATACGCCTGCACGACATATATCAGCCGCAGTGAAATTCTTGGCGGGGTAGGCAAATGAAGTTTTCCGAAATTTTCAAGTTTTTTGGGCGATACGTCAAAAATCCGTCGAGGATTGGCGCGGTGTGTCCGAGTTCGAAGTTTCTTGCGCGCAAGATGGCGGAGCGCGCCTCCGTGTGTTTGGGAGCCTCCGGCGTGGTGGCGGAGCTCGGCGCGGGGACCGGCGCGGTGACGCGGCGGCTTGTGGAGGCGGGTTGCGCGGATTCGCCGCACGGGCTTTACTCGATAGAGTTTGACGCCGTATTGGCGGAGGTGCTGCGCGAGAGTTTTCCCTCAGTAAAAGTAGTCAACGGCAGCGCGGAAAATCTTTGCGCGATACTCGGCGACGATCTGCCGCGCCTGGCGGCCGTGATATCCAGCCTGCCGCTTCTTTCGCTTCCCAAACCGGTCGTGAGAAAAATTCTCGACGAAACCGAGTCCGCGCTTCCTGCGGGCGGAGTTTTTGTGCAGTTTACCTACAATCTTGCGCGTTCGCCCTCCGCATTGGGCTTTAGGAAAATGCGCCACATTGGGCGTTCGATAGTCCTTCTCAATGTGCCGCCCGCGCGCGTCGACGTTTTTGAAAAGCTTTGAGCGGCGTTTCGGCGTTTTGTTTTTCGCGCTATGCCCGAAGTTTGTTTGAGGCCGTTTTGAACTTTGTTTACGTCGGCATTGCGGCGGGATTTGTGCGCGGCGCGCTTTCGTCCGTTTCGTTGCGTTGTTCGCAAGTTGCGTTAGATATGCCTCATGGTGTCGCGGGGTTTTTGAGCGGTATTGCGGCGTTCAATGTGCCGCCCGCGCGCGTCGACGTTTTTGAAAAGTTTTGAGCGGCGTTTCGGCGCATCGTTTTTTGCGTTTTGCCCGGAGTTTGTTTGAGGCCGTTTTGAACTTCGTTTGCGTTGGAATTGCGGCGGGATTTGCGCGCGGCGCGCTTTGTGCGTTTCGTTGCGTTGTCCGCAAGTTGTGTTAGATATGCCTCGTGGTATCGCGGAGTTTTTGAGCGGATGCGGCGTTCAATGTGCCGCCCGCGCGCGTCGACGTTTTTGAAAAGTTTTGAGCGGCGTTTCGGCGCATCGTTTTTTGCGTTTTGCCCGGAGTTTGTTTGAGGCCGTTTTGAACTTCGTTTGCGTTGGAATTGCGGCGGGATTTGCGCGCGGCGCGCTTTGTGCGTTTCGTTGCGTTGTCCGCAAGTTGTGTTAGATATGCCTCGTGGTATCGCGGAGTTTTTGAGCGGATGCGGCGTTCAATGTGCCGCCCGCGCGCGTCGACGTTTTTGAAAAGTTTTGAGCGGCGTTTCGGCGCATCGTT
>QALA01000031.1 GCA_003343565.1 Verrucomicrobiota bacterium
GCATGGGGCGGATAATTCCGCAAGCGCGGCGGCGGGCGGCAAACTTTTTTCAGCGCAACCGAACGTGCGGCGGATTCGGCTTTCGATTTTTTCTCGCGCCACAAACGCTCCGCTTTTGCAACCGGAAACTATCGGACTACAATACCGAAAAGACGGCGCGAAAATCTCTGCGCAAACGGTCGCGCATAGAACGGACAACTCCGCAAGCGCGGCGGCGGGCGGCAAACTTTTTTCAGCGCAACCAAACGCGCGGCGGATTCGGCTTTCGGTTTTTTTATCGCGCCGCAAACGCTCCGCTTTTGCAACCGGAAACTATCGGACTATCGAACATTTTTCACCAAACGAGCTTCCGATTCCCTCAACCACTACCGCAGCCAGTGCGGGATTCATCTCAAAAGCAAATCTCCACGGGAGAAATTTTGCAAACGTACTCTCGCGCGCCGAATTTCTCCAAAAAACGAGCTCCCGGTTTCAGCGGTGTGGAATTAATTTTTTTTTAGCGGCATAAAATTCGCCATTTTAACTCGCCATTTTTTTTAAAAAAACTCCGCCCTAGCATAAAAAAGTTCGAGCGTTTCTTCAGATTCGTCCGCGTTCCGGCCGAATCGAAAGTACGTGCGCAAAAAAAGCCGCGCGGAGATTTTCGCGCGGCTTTGAATGTGAAAATGTGCGCCTATTTTATTGGCTTACCTCCACTTCGCCTATCGTCCAATGGCGCCTCGTGTCCTTTGTGCACTCGACTTTAAGAACGTTCGCCACAACCGGTTTTTCGAGAGTCAGAGTCGCCGTCCAACCGTCGCGCGATATTTCGAGTTTCGAAGGCACGGGAGCCAGGCTCTCGGCGTTCGCGCCGGCAAAGAGCTGGTAGTCGCGCGGGAAGTCGAACACCTTGCCGAGGCGGTAAACTATTTTGGAGACCTGCCTCGGATAGCCGAAGTCAACCTGAATCCAAGTTCCCTTTGAGAAGAACGCGTTTGTGCAGCAGTAGGTTTTGGGATTCCCGTCAACTGCAAACTTCTTCTCCCTGGGCGAGGCGCTCCACGAGCAGTCGAACGTCGGCTTCAGATTCTTCAGAACCTCCGCCGCCTTGTCCGCCTCCTTGTTCAGACCCTTCTTCTTCAGCAAATCCACAATCTGCGGAGAGGGCTTTGCCTGCATGGCCTCAATGGCGACCTCCTTCTCCTCGGCGCGCACCGCCTTGTTGAGAATGTACTCGGCGCTCTCCGCGTCGAACCCTGCGCGCTTGCCCACGTTAACGAGCGAAATTTGCGCCAAAGTCAGCGCGCGCTGATTCCTTAGGCTCTTGCATATCTGCAGGAGCGGCTTGAGGGCGGAGGCGTTTTTCCAGTCGCCAAGCGTCTTTACCACGACCTCCTTGTTGCCCGCCTTGTACTGCTCGATACAGAAATCAATTCCGTCGGAAGTGGAAAGCATTGGCATGAAGCGCATGAACACTGCGATCTCTTTCGGGTCCTTCGCCTTCTTTGCGGCGGACAGGGCCGCTTCAAACATCTCCGCGTCCATGGGATTGTTTGAAAGGCAGCGGAAGAGCACGCGGCTCTCCTGCCCGAACAGCGGATGCGACTCGGACTTCTCGTAAATCTTGAGCAGATTTATAAACACGTCCTTCGTGGCTATCGACGCCATCATCTCCAACATGGCCTTCTTTTGGGCCTCGTCCATGTTCGGATACGCCGCGTAGATCTCGTTCATCTCGCCGGATATGTCCAACCGCCCCAGCGTCTGGGCTATGAGCTCGGCTTGCGCGGGCGAATTTTTCTTCATGGACTTGTCGAGAAGATGCTTGGCTATGCCCTTGTCCTTGAGCGAAGCCAAAAACGCGCTGACTACCTTCTTCTGGTTGCCGTTCAAGAGTTCGGCCGACTCGATAATCGTATCCATGTCGGAGAGCTTGCCGGTCTTCGAGACGAGAAACGCCTGCGCTATCAGCAAATCCGCCGACTGGGGCTTGATTTTCAACGCCGCCGAAGCGTCCTCGCCGCGCAGCCAGAGGGCATACAGCAGCTTTGCCTTGCCCTTGTCGTCGAGAGCCTCAAACGTGAGGTACGAAGGAATTTTGGCCTCCTTGTTGACCGCAAGAAAGCGCATCAGCCTGGTCTGGTCCAGCGCTTTTTCGGGCAGCGCGGACGGAACCTGATAGGGCTTGTCTTTGGTCTTGAGGTTTACGGTCTCGGTGGCGTAGTGGTCGATTGCGTTCGACAGGCGGCCGCAGATTCCGCGAGTATCGTAATCCTTGGCCTTCGACAGGCGCTCGAGAACCTTCTGGAACTTCACGCAGTTTGCGTCCGACGATATTCCCACCGCGCGCAGCGCCTCCGCAAGCAGCGCCCGATAGACCGCCGAACCGCTGTCGCTCTTGAGTTCGTCGTACACGAACGACTCTATCTTCTTGCAGTAGTCCTTGTCGGTATTGTTGGCGTAGAGGGCGTAGAGAAGACGGTTTATCTGCTCGTCCTTCTCGCCGTACGACAGCGACGAAAATTCCCTGATTTGCTCGACGGTCGGCTGGTCGTACATCGGAACATAGACGGACTTGTTCGTAAACGGAAGCGGCGTGGTATCCGCGTCGAGGTCTCCGCACACAAACTGAATCAGGCGCATATAAAGCTCTTGTATTTCGGGCCTCGGATAGTTGTCCCAGCCGTGCCCCCACGCGCCGTAGGCCACCCTGCCCTTGCCGAAGCTCTTAATCCACACCATGGCGATGTCGCCGTCGGTGCGAACCTTGCGCGGCTTCTTCGGGTAGGTGCCGTCGCCAAAGGCGCCCGGTATCGGGCTGCGGAACTCGTCGAGGCGAATCAAAACCCTGCACTTGGAGCGGTCGTAGGATTCGCCGACCATGTAAATTTCGTCCTGAAGCTTGAAGCCGTCGCTCTTCCATATTCCCTTTGTGACGGGGGACTGGGTGTCGTCGATGACAAACGTCTCGGCGATATTGCCCGCGCCCCACGGGTGGCTGATGAACTCCCCGCCGATCATGTCCGTAAAGGCCTTGTTGCGGTTGTGCGGATAGTTGTAGCAGTCCACCCCCGCGTGTATGGCGAACACGCCGCCGCCGTTGTTGACAAAATCTATGAGATTCTGGCAACGCCTGTCGGATATGGCCTTCGCCTCAGGATCCTTGAGGTTTACGGACTTGGGATTCTTCGGATCGGACGACGGCGCAAGGAAGGCCTGCGTCGTATTGTTGAGGATTACCGCGTCGTACTTCTTCAGATTCTCGGCTTCAAATTCGGCCGGATCCTCGCTGTACACGACTTCAAATATCCCCAGATTTTTGGACAGGTTGGAGAGCATCTCGTTGGCTCCCAATATGCCGGTATTGTGGCGCCAGCCGATCGTGCGCGAAAAGCTCAATATCTTTCTGGGCTTTTTCGGAGAGGCGGCGGGCTTAACCGGACAAGCCTTGGCGATCTTGTCCTTCATGTCCTGCGGCATGGGGTCGTCAACCAACTTGTTCTGCGAGAACAGAAGGCCGGCGGACGCGGCGAGTATCGTTGCGATTAACGAAAATTTCTTCATAGCTTTGCTTTCCCAATCACTATTATATTACATTGGCCCATTCGCCGCGATTTTCGCGCCACAAGTATTTGTTGGCCTCGGCGTCGTTCTTGAAGGTGCAGGTTTTCCAATCCCACTCCAGCGGCCTGCCCAGCCTGTGGGCGATGTTGCCGATGATGCACATGTTGCAGCTCGACACCCCGACCTCCGCCGGACATATCACCTGGCGGCCGGTCAATATGCCGTCGATAAAGTTCTGCATGTGCCCGTTCGTCACCTCGGTGGCCGTCGAGCCGGCCGGTATCTTGCCGGACTGCCACTTCTTGACGTCCGTCCAGAACCAATGTCCGCGGCTGGCCGCGCAAATGCCCTCCGTCCCGATGAACGTCACCATCGGATTCTTGACGGTGCACTTCTTGGCGTTGACCACGCCGGGAACGCCGTAGTAGACCTTTGTGCCGTTGTCGTATTCGTAGTAAATGTTTTTCGTGTCGCCGGGAGTCGGCCCCTTAGACTCGAACACGTGGACGTACTTCGGCCCCTTGCCGTCCATGCCGAGCCCCCATTGCGCGATGTCGAAATGGTGCGCGCCCCAGTCGGCCTGCATTCCGTTGCCGTAATCGACGTGCCAGCGCCACTCGCCCCACGGGTGCGAATACGGCGCCTCCTTTTTGCCGTTGTTGCCGTACAGGTGCGGCAGCAAATGGCTGGAGTACTCGCGCATCGGCGCGGGTCCCACCCACATTTCCCAGTCCATGCCCTTCGGCAGAGGCTCCGCCGGCCAGTTGTAGTACGTGGGAAACTTGCGGCCGAAATTGCACCAGACCTCCTTGATCTCGCCCAGCGCGCCGGAGGCCACCAGCTGGTGCTGCTTGCCGAACCCCATGTCGCTGCGCTGCATGGAGCCCGTCTGGAACACCACGCCGGCGTCGTTGACCGCCTTGAGTATCTGCTGCCCCTCCTGAATCGAGAAAGTAAGCGGCTTTTCGCAATAGACGTGCTTCCCGGCGCGCGCGGCCAAAACCGTCTGTATGGTATGCCAGTGGTCGGGAGTCACTATCACGACGGCGTCTATGGACTTGTCGGCGTTCACGTCGCGGAAGTCCTTGTACTTCTTTGTGCCGAATTTCTTGCAGTTTCTCGAATTGTACACGTAGTCGAGACGCTCGTCGTCAACGTCGCAAATTGCCGACAAATTCGTCTGCGGATTCCCGCAAATCGGCCCCAGATGCGCCCCCGCCTGCTTGCCGAGGCCTATCACGGCCATGTTGATCTTCTCGTTGGGCGACCCGTTCGCCCAGAGATCTTTCGCTATAAAGAAGGGCGCCGACACCGCCGCGGCCATCGACGACTTCTTTATGAAACTTCTCCTGTTCATTTTATTCATATTCATAAATAACCTCCCCGCGCTTTCCGCGCGATACGTTGCTCTTAACCGTCCTATTTAAATCGCCCGAATCGTCAAGTTTTTTAATTCCCTCCTGCGCCTCCCAACGCGCTCCGCCTTCCGAATCCCCCCTTTTCCCGGCGCGCCGCCGCAAAAAAATTCGGCCTGCGCGCAAAAGGCAACAAAACGCCCGCAGGATTAAAAAAATTCGTGGGACAAAAAAACGCCCTCTTGGCCGAATAACAAAAACGCCCCTCGCCCGGAGAATGGCGGCCGATTGGAAAGACGGCGGCGGCAAAAAAAATGGCACATCTTCCGGAAATCCGTACCGGCAGGCCTCATATTTCTTGAAATTGCCCGATGCCGATTCTATTAATACCGGTAAAATTCCCATGCCGGAAACATATTACAAAGTATTGAACGCCGACGGCACCTCGCCGACGACAAATTTCGACTACTCCCCATACCTTCCGAAGGGCGGAACTCCCGGAAAGTGGCTGCCGCGCATAGACGGCGCAAAAATCAGGGAACAGGGATACTACGCGTCGAAATACTGGAACATGTGGTACGCAAAAGGCCGGCGGATTTTCGAGGCGGAGCTGGCCGACAAGTTCGCCCCGACCGACGCCGGAGCGGAACATCAAATCTGTTCGTCGAGCATGCGGCTGCTGCGGGACGTCACGGACGAGATTCTTCGCGAATACCGCCGCGAGGCCGGGGAGGCCGCCGGAAAGGCTCCCGCAAAAGAAAAGTGGAATGTTGGCCCGGACAACACCGGAACGGGGAATGTCGGCGCAATGAACAGCGGCAATTTCAACTTGGGCAACTCCAATTCCGGCAAGCGAAACCGCGGCAACTTCAATACGGGCGACGCAAACGCGGGCATGGACAACGTGGGCGACCGCAATTTTGGAAGCTCCAACTCCGGCAGCGAAAACGTCGGGCACCGCAACAGCGGCGATTCCAACGAGGGCTCCTACAATTCCGGCTCCCACAACCGCGGACACAAAAATTCCGGCAGTTTCAACGTCGGCAATTCAAACTCCGGCAACTGGAACGTCGGCGACCGCCACTGCGGCTTTTTCAACACCAAACCCGCCCCGGTTTACATGTTCAACAAACCCGCCGAACTCCCGCCGTCCGGAATCTCCATTCCCGCATGGCTGAACAAACCCGATCCGAAATCGGAATTTGAAAAGGCGCCGGAGTCCGAACTGATAGCCGCGCTATCCCTGCCGAATTTCGACCACGAAATTTTCGAGCAAATTACGGGCATATCGAAATCCGACTTCGACCGCCGCCTGCGCCGCGCGCGCTAATGCGCCGCCTCCTCCGATGCCGCGGCAACTTAGCGCGCAAAAATCCGCCGGACGATGCGCGGCTTGCTTTGACGCGCCCTCAATCGCGCTTTTTTTGCCAAACTCTGACGTATTCGACAAAATACTCCGCGGGCAAATCGGCGGCGTCGGGGTCGCCGGCCCACCCCTTCATGATTTCGCAGTCTATGTTCAGATACATCGCCCTGTGAAACGACTTATTTGGACGCTCGTCCACAATTTTTCCGTCGAGAACCCAAACGAGCTTTTCCGGCGTCCAAAGCAGGCCTCCCGTGTGGTAGCGTTCGGAAAACGACTCTTCCACCGGCGTCTTCTTCCCCTCAACCCGCCTGCCAAGCCACACTTTGGACTCGACGTAAGGCGTGTCCGCGACATGGGTGGTCGTGTAGTAAATTCTGTCAACCGGAGCCGACGACGAATCCTTTGGGCGAATCGAGCTCTTTCCGAAAACCTCGAATATGTCGATTTCCTCAATGCGGTTGCCCGGCCTGTATTTCGCGGGCGGGTCGAGCGGATCGTTCAGCCAGAACGCGTTGCACACGCTCGCGTTCATGGACTTAAACTTCACCTCGAAATACCCGTACAAAACGCGCGTCCTGCTTCTGAACATCGCCGTCGAAAACCTCTCCTTGCCCTCCGCGCGAAGTTCGGGGCACGCCTTTTCGGGCTCCTCCGCGCGCGCGGTAAGAACGAGTTTCGAGTCGCGCACGGACACGTTTTTGCGGGCGAAGTGGAAGCTCCCGGTACGCCCGTTCCAAGTCGGATAGAAATCCAGCCATTTTGAGGCGTCAAAGCCCATGTCGAACTCGTCGCTAAAGGCGCGGTTCAGGACGTAATCGCCTTGCAAAAGTCCGGCCGGAGCGTCGGGTTTCGGCTCCGCCGCGAAGGCTCCCCCGAACAGGCCGCACGGAAATCCGAACAAAAAAAGCGAAGACGCCCCCGCAATCCGTATCGCACTTTTTAAAAATCCCATTTTTTCCTCCCTTTCTCCCTTTAAACCTATAGCCGGGTCGGCCAATTCCGCCCATTCATCAATTCCGCCCATTCGGCGACGCCGCGTCGCGCGGCAGACTCTGCCAAAATTATCGCTCCGAAATCCGGCCTCTTTCAAGCCCAAAATGAAAACCGAAGCCAAAAACGGCCGCGAGCTTTGAAGATTTGGGGATTTTTAACCCGCAGAAAAAAAGAGTTGCATAAGTCGCACAAACGGGGAAAATGCAAAAATTCTTTTAACAGAACAAGGAAAAGGAAATAGAAATGGCAATCAAAGTTGGCATTAACGGTTTCGGCAGAATCGGGCGCATGGTGTTTCGCGCGGCTGTTGAGAACTTCGCAAACGACATTCAGATAGTCGGCATCAACGACCTGCTCGACCCCGATTATCTCGCATACATGCTGAAGTACGACTCGGTGCACGGGCGCTTTGACGGCGACGTCAAGGTCGACGCAAACACGATGACAGTCAACGGCAACAAGATTCGCCTCACCTCCGAGATGGATCCGGCGAACCTCAAGTGGAGCGAAGTCGGCGCGGACATCGTGGTGGAATCGACCGGCTTCTTCCTCACCGAAGAGCTTGCCGGCAAGCACATCGCGGCGGGCGCGAAGAAGGTCATCATGTCGGCCCCCTCGAAGGACGCCACTCCGATGTTCGTTTACGGCGTAAACGACAAGACCTACGCCGGACAAAAAATCATCTCCAACGCCTCCTGCACAACAAACTGCCTGGCTCCGATATCGAAGGTCCTCAACGACAAATTCGGCATCAAGCGCGGCCTCATGACGACCGTGCACGCCACTACGGCGACCCAAAAGACCGTCGACGGCCCCTCGAAGAAGGACTGGCGCGGCGGACGCGGCATACTTGAGAACATCATACCGTCCTCGACGGGCGCGGCTAAGGCTGTCGGCAAGGTTCTTCCGGAACTGAACGGCAAGCTGACGGGCATGTCGATGCGCGTTCCCACTTCCGACGTTTCGGTTGTCGACTTGACGGCCGAACTGGAAAAGCCCTGCACTTACGAAGACGTCTGCAAGGCCATGAAAGAGGCTTCGGAAGGCGAGCTGAAGGGAATACTCGGCTACACGGAAGACGCTGTCGTTTCCACCGACTTCCGCAACTGCCCCAAGACCTCCATCTTCGACGCGAAGGCCGGCATACAGCTCGACCCGACGTTCGTGAAGGTCGTCTCCTGGTACGACAACGAATGGGGCTATTCGAACAAGGTTCTCGAAATGGCCCGCGTGATTGCGAAATAGCAAATCCCGCCGAAAACTGGGCGCCCCTCGAAGGGGCGCCTTTTTTTTCGCCGCACACAGCCGCCTTTCCGCGGTCGTAATTGCCATTTTACTTTGGGAGTCGCATTTTTTCCATATTGCGCCGCGAAAAAAAAGACGAACGGACGCCGACGCCAAACAGCCGCAACTCCGCTCCGCGTCCGCAATAGTCTATAATTTACCCAAATCGTCCGCCATTCAAACCGTCTGCCGCCAATCAGCGCGACGAGTAAAACGGGCGCGTTAAAAAACGGAAAGCGGCGCGATAAGCACATCGCCAAAACGAACGCATTTTTCAAAAAGGCCGTACCATAGGGCGGACAAACTCGCCCCGCCGGCCCCGCGCCGAAAATCCCGCAGGCGGCAGAAACCTCCGTTCAAAAGACTAAGAGACGCGCCGGACAAAAATGTTTCTTGCAATTTTCGGGCGACGGCAAAATATGGAAAACTTAAATTTTTAACAAAATCCAAAGAAGCAAAGCTATGTCAAACATCAAGACCATAAAGGACGTCGATTTGAGGGACAAGAAGGTTTTTGTCCGGGTCGATTTCAACGTTCCGTTCGATTCCGACGGCAACATCAGCGACGACACCCGCATAGTGGCGGCTCTGCCGACGATAGAATACCTCATCGGCGAGGGGGCGAAGGTTGTGCTGGCCAGCCATCTCGGAAGGCCCAAGAGCAAGGCGGACACGCAGTTTTCGCTGGCTCCTGTGGCTAAGGCTCTGTCGGAAAAGCTCGGCAAGCCGGTGGAATTTGTCGACGACTGCATAGGCGAAAAAGTCAGGGCCGCCTGCTCCGCCATGAAGGGCGGCGACGTAGTGCTGCTTGAAAACTCGCGCTTCTATTCCGAGGAAAAGAAGAACGACAGGGAATTTGCCAAAAAGCTCGCCGAAGATACCGGCGCGCAGGCGTACGTCAACGACGCCTTCGGAACGGCGCACCGCGCGCACGCGACGACCGCGGGCATCGCCGAATTTGTGCCAGTAAAAGTCGCGGGGCTGCTAATCGAGAGGGAGCTTGAATTTCTGGGAGCAAAGACCGAATCTCCGGAGCGTCCGTTTACGGTCATACTGGGCGGCTCTAAGGTCTCCGACAAAATCACCGTCATAGACGCGCTTCTCGACAAGTGCGACGCCATGCTCATAGGCGGCGCAATGGCGTACACTTTCGCGCTGGCGCAGGGCAAGCCGGTCGGCAAGAGCCTCGTTGAGCCCGACAAAGTCGAGCTTGCAAAATCCGCGATAGAGAAGGCGGCGGCCAAGGGCGTAAAGCTCATGCTGCCAATCGACCACCGCGTGGCGCGCGAAATAGACTTCGCAAACGGAACCGTCGGCGAGGTTAAAAACGTCGACGAAATTCCCGACGGCTGGGCGGGCGTGGACATCGGCGAAAAGACCGTCGAGCTCTACAAGAAACAGATAGCCGAGAGCAAGACCGTCCTGTGGAACGGGCCGATGGGAATATTCGAGATAAAGGCGTGCGCGGCCGGAACGTTCGCCATGGCCGAGGCCGTGGCGAAGAGCGGCGCGATAAGCATCATCGGCGGAGGGGACTCCGTAAAGGCGATTAAAAAGAGCGGATATTCAAAAGATGTCAGCTTCATATCCACCGGGGGCGGGGCGTCGCTGGAATTTCTCGAAGGCAAGGAGCTTCCGGGAGTGGCCGCGCTCGACAGAAAATAGAAAACAACAAACAGGAGAATAATATTAATATGCCACGCAGATACTTCATAGCAGGCAACTGGAAAATGAACAAGACCGCGGCGGAAGCGGCGGAACTCATAGGCGCGATTGCGGCCGAAGTCGGATCCGAGACCGCGGTGGACGTGGCGGTGTGCCCGCCCTTCACCGCTCTCGACGCGGCCTCCAAAGCCCTCAAGGCGACAAACGTAAAACTCGGCGCGCAGAACATGTACCACAAGGCGTCGGGCGCATATACCGGCGAAGTCGCGGCGGACATGCTCAAGGAGTTCGGCTGCGCGTATGTCATACTGGGCCACAGCGAGCGGCGCGAATACTTCAAGGAGAGCGACGAATTTATCAATGAGAAGGTCGCCGCCGCCCTCGCAAACGGCCTAAAGCCCATTCTTTGCGTCGGCGAGACGCTCGCGCAACGCGAGGCCGGGCAGACAATCGACATCGTGAGCGGGCAGACCGAAGGCGGACTCGCGGGAGTTTCGAAAGAGGACGCAAAGAACGTCGTAATCGCCTACGAACCCGTCTGGGCAATCGGCACAGGCAAGACCGCCACGCCCGAAATGGCGCAGGAAGTGCACGAACAAATCCGCAAAGTTCTGGCAAAGCTCTTCGGCGCGGAGACGGCGGAATGCATGCAAATCCTGTACGGCGGCTCCATGAAGCCCGAAAATGCGGACGCGCTCCTTGCCGAAAAGGACATCGACGGCGGCCTCATAGGCGGAGCGGCGCTCAAGGCGGACAGCTTTGTCTCGCTCGTCAAGAGCGCGCTTAAAGCCGAATAGCAACAAGCGCAAACATTCGCAAAAAAATTTTCGGACGCTCCGCTTGGAGCGGCTGATCGCTGCGGCGGGGGAAACCCCGCCGTTTTTTAATCGGCAAATTTAAACGGCTCTTCGCCCATTCTTCCGCCCGAAAGTATTGTTGACACCAAAGGCGCGCGCAAAATAGAATCGGCTTAATGAAAGCAACATGCGCACTCGCACTTCTTGCGGCGGTTTCGGCATTCGCGGCCCAGCCGCAGTTGCGGCCTGAAATAGACGCCGGCGCAGACAGGTTTGAAACCGACCTTCAGACGCCGCTGAAAAGAATAGGCACGCTCGTTCCCAAGGACTCCAAATCCGTCCGCAATCCCGTCACGCTGGGCTGCGAGACGCTCGACCGCGACTACGCCGACTACGAAAAATACAAATCCTACATATCCCCTCTGGGAATCGGAAAGATAAGGGTGCAGGCCGGTTGGGCAAAATGCGAGAAGCGCAAGGGAGTCTACGACTTCGCATGGCTTGACAAAATAGTCGAACACGCAAATTCGCAGTCGATAACCGTCTATCTTCAGACCTCCTACGGCAATCCCCTTTACGAAGGTGGGGGAACGCCCTATCTGGCCGGCGGAATGCCAAAATCGGCCGAGGCGAAGGCCGCCTGGGACAACTGGGTCAGAGAGATGGCCAAACGCTACAAAGGCGCGAATGTCGAATGGGAAATGTGGAACGAGCCCGACATATCAAAAACTTCCACCGACGACGACATAGTAGACATCAACGTGCGGACGGCCAAAATAATAAAGTCGGAAATGCCCGGCGCAAAAATCGCCGCGCTCTCGCTGGCCAATACGGGCGACGCAAGGCGGTTTCGCTCCTACATGGAGAAATTCAAGCAGGCGGACGCGTTCGGACTGTTCGCGTGGGTGTCGCACCACGGCTACCGCTACCGGCCGGAGGATTTGGACGCGGAAGTCAGGAAGCTGCGCCAAATACTCGACCTCTACGCGCCGCAGATAGAGCTGCGGCAGGGCGAACTCGGCGCGCCGTCGGAGCCTTACGCCGGAGGCGCGCTCGGAAACCACGGCTGGACGGAACTCACCCAGGCCAAGTGGGACATAAGGCGGATTTTGCAGGACCACGGCAACGGGGAGCAAACCGCAGTATTCAGCATGGCCGACATGCACTACGGAAAAAACGACGCCATAAAAAAGACAAACGCCAAAGGCCTGTTGAAAACGGATCGGAAACACAATGTCGTCAAAATAAAAAAGGCCTATTACGCCGTGCAAAATGCGATGTCGATTTTCCCCGCCCTGAAAAATCCGATTCCCCCGGAGCGGATTGAGGCCGACACCGAACTTTCCCGCTCCGTTTTCGGATACGAGCCAAAACCCGGAAAAACCTGCTTCCTAATCTGGTTCAACGAGGCAGTGCCCACAAATTTCAACGCCACAACCCCCGTCGACGTAAAAATCTCCGGGGCAAAATTCGAGCGTCCGGTCTGGGTCGACGTCATATCGGGCCGCGTGTTTGAAATACCGCAAAGCAGCTTAAGGCAAGCCGGCGACGCAACCGTCATAACGGGCGTTCCGGTTTACGATTCGCCCGCTCTAATTTCGGAGGCGTCGCTGATAGACTTCAAATAGCGCGCCCGCGCCGCCCCGATTTTGCGGGTACGGCGAAAACAGCGAAAACGGCGGAAACGGCGATTCCGCAGCCGCGCCGGACGAAGCGGGCTAAAAGACCTACAAATTCCGCAGCTTTTGCGGGAATGCGCGCCGATTGCGGCCGCCGCAACCTGTGCGAAGAACGAACAATTTGCAAAATTTGCCGAACCCTTCCCGCCCCCCTTCAATGCGAAAGCCCACGCGGTTGAAACACCCCCCATTCGCAATTCCGCATTTGCGCGCAGATTACGCGGACGGAAAGACGCGCGCAAATTAAAAATAATTTTTCAATCGATTTCGCCCGCCGTCCGTTTGCGCGCCGCATGCGCAAAACGCATCGCAATACTCCCAAAAATATTCCTCAACCAAAAAGCGGCTTTCAGGCGAGCAAAACTCATTATCCGAACGCTCCCTTCTCTTTTGTCCCTGAAAAATTCCGCCTAAAAAACGCAAAAGGTAAATCCCTTTTCCCCGCGGTCAACACAACCCGCCCATGCGGCCGCACAAATGTCCGCACCGTCCGCAAATTCACCTAACTTTGCGCACAAGCGGACAGCCCGAACGTTTTAAAATCCGCGCCACATGCGCAAAGCGCATCGCAAAAAAATTAGGCCGCACAAGAAATTTCACTTTCAAATTACCGTTTTCCAAACGGCTCGCCCCGCCGAGCGCGCGCGGCGCGAACGGACGAGCGCGAATCGGCGCGCAAATTCGCGCGTTTCTTACGAACATATTTATGCGCATTAAAAACAGCCGGAGGAGACGAAAATGAAAAATGCGTTTTTTTCCGGGCGGCGGGTGAAATTGCTTGCAAGGCGGCGGAGTTTCTGCGGGAATATAAAACAAGGCCGGGAACCATGCAATTGGCGGAGTCGCCAACCCCGCCAGGTTCGGAAGGAAGCAACGGTAACGATTTTCCCAATGTGCTGTGGCAAACCCGGCCCCAAATCCATATTTTGCGGCGCGCTCGGAAAATTCCGGCGCGCGCGCGCTTTAATCGGACGCGATTTCACATGTCTTTAAAGAACAAAGAGCCGCAATCGGGCGCAGAAAACAGACTGCGGCACGTCGCCATAATAATGGACGGCAACGGAAGGTGGGCCGGTGAGAGAGGAAAGAGCCGCATATACGGACACGCAAAAGGCGCGGAAAAAGTCGCGGAGATAATGCAGGCGGCAAATGAAATAGGCGTCGAATACCTGACGCTCTACGCGTTCTCCTCGGAAAACTGGAACAGGCCCAAAGAGGAAGTCTCAGGGCTGATGCGTCTGCTGGCAAAAACCGTGCGACTAAACCGCGCCAAATTCATAAAAAACAAGACGCGGCTGATGACGATAGGCGACATATCCGCCCTGCCGAAATTCTGCCGAAAAGAGCTCGACTTGCTGAAGGAGCAAACCTCCCGGTTTGCCGGGCGCAATCTCGTATTGGCGCTCAACTACGGCTCGCGCGACGAGGTTGTGCGGGCGGTCAGAAAAATCGCAGCAAAATCCGCCGCCGGAGAAATATCGCCGGAAGACGTCACGTGGCAAACCGTGAGCGAAAGCCTCGACACCGCGGGAATCCCCGACCCCGACCTGCTGATACGCACGTCCGGCGAACTTAGGCTTAGCAACTATCTGCTGCTGCAGTCCGCCTACACGGAGCTCTACTTCTCGAAACAGTACTGGCCCGATTTCTCCAGGGAGGAGTTCATAGCGGCCGTCAACGAATACCGGCGCCGCGAGAGGCGCTACGGGCTCACCGGGGAACAGGTAAAGTAGAAAATGGGCCGAACATGGCGGCGAGGATATTCAGCACGATTTTACTGTGGGCCGTCGCAATAGCGGCGGTGGTTTTCGCAGGGGCGCTCGGCCTGGCGCTTCTGGTGTGGGCGCTTGCGGCCGGGGCGTTGGACGAGGCGCTCGCAGCCTGCCGGAAAATGGGCTTTTCCCCGATGTCCGGAATCTGCCAGGCGGCGTGCGCGGCAATAATTCTCGGCGGGTGGTGCGCGGCGGAAAAGTACGGAGAAATCGGAATATCGATACCGCTGTTAGTGTGCGCGGCCGTGCCCGTGCTGCTCCTAAAGGATCCGTTCGGGAACTTCTGGAACAAGAGCCTCCTTCCTTCGCTGCTGGCCGTTCTGGCGATTCCGTTCGCCCTCCAGTGGCTGGTGTTCATGCCGCAAAAATTCGGCCTTATGTTTCCGATAATGGTTTTGGCGGCGGCGAAGTTCTCGGACGTCGGGGCGTTTGTCGTGGGCAAGGGATTCGGGCGACGCAAACTGGCTCCGCAGACAAGCCCAAACAAGACGTGGGAGGGCGCAATCGGGGGGATATTCTCGGCGGCGGCGGTGGCGGCGGCGTTTGCCTGGGGCTTCCACGGGACGCAGCTGATGCCGAAAAATTTTCTCCCGACCGACGCGATTGCATTCGGCGCGGCAATAGGCGCGTGCGCGATTGCGTCCGATTTGCTCGAATCGGCGTTCAAGCGCAGGGCGCGGGTGAAGGACTCCGGAAAAATCATACCGGGCATAGGCGGGATACTGGATTTGGCCGACTCGCTTCTGCTGAGCGCGCCGGCGGCGGCGGCGATGGCGGCCGTCATGAATTTGGACTGAAATTAAAAAGCTTTCTTAAAGAAAATGTCCGAAGTTAGAAATCTGACGATACTCGGAGCGACCGGCTCGATAGGCGACAGCACGCTGCAAGTCGTCCGCGCGAATCCGGACAGGCTGAAGGTGGCCGCCATAGCGGGAAACAAAAACTATGAAAAGCTCGCAAAGATAGCGGCGGAATTTTCGGTCGGGCACGTGGCCGTAAACGATCCGGACGCGTTCGAGCGGGCCCGCAAATCGGGACTTTTCGGCTCGGCCAAGCTGTACCGCGGGAGCGAGGGCCTCATGGAGGTGTCGACGCTCGGCAACTCCGACACGCTCGTCGCCGCCGTCGTGGGAACGACCGCGCTAAAGCCGACTCTCGCGGCGATAGAGGCCGGCAAGGACATCGCGCTGGCTAACAAGGAGCTTCTCGTAATGGCGGGAAAGTTCGTCATGGGCGCGGCCGAGCGCAAGGGCGTAAAAATGCTCCCGCTGGACAGCGAGCACAACGCCGTGTTCCAATGCATGGTCGGGGAGCGCAAGAAGGACGTCGCAAAGCTTCTGATTACGGCCTCCGGCGGAATGTTCCGCGACTACACGCGCGAGCAGATGCTGAACATAAAGCCGCAGGACGCACTGAAGCACCCCAACTGGAAAATGGGAGCGAAAGTGACGATAGACTCCTCCACGCTCGCCAACAAGGGGCTGGAGGTCATCGAGGCGCGCTGGCTGTTCGGGGTTTCGGCCGACCAAATACAGGTTGTGGTGCAAAAGCAGAGCCTGGTGCACTCCATGGTCCAGTTTACCGACGGCTCGGTGAAGGCGCACATATCGCCGCCGTCGATGACGTTTGCAATTTCGCACAGCCTGCTCGCCCCGAAGCGCGGAAGGTTCGCGGCGGAGCCGCTCGATTTCTCCAAGCCTTTCTCAATCGACTTCGCCCCGCCCGACACGGAAAAGTTCCCCTGCCTGAAGTACGCCTTCGACGCGCTGCGCAAGGGGGGAACGGCGACGACGGCCTTTAACGCGTCGAACGAAGTCGCCGTCGCGCGCTTCATAGAGGGGCGCCTGCCGTGGATAAGAATATCGGAGGTCGTCGGCGGGACGCTCGAAGCCGAACCGGCAATCGACCCGCAGACGCTCGACGACGTTCTGGAGGCCGACGCGCGCGCGCGCATAACCGCGGAAAAAATCGCGGCGCAAATCGCGGAAGGGTAATCCGGCATGTCGGCCTACTCCGAAATGTTTTCAAACGCGTGGGCGCTGGCGATGGTGCTCCTGTTTTTCGGCGGCTCGATTTTCGTGCACGAGCTGGGCCATTTTCTCGCGGCGAAATGGCGCGGGCTGAAGGTTCTGCGCTTCTCGATAGGCTTCGGGCCGAAATTGTTTTCGTGGACGGGCGCGGACGGGTGCAAGTACATGGTGTCGCTCCTGCCGCTCGGCGGGTACGTCGCGCTCCCGCAGCTGGCCGACATGGGGGCGCTCGAAGGGGGCCAAAAGGAGGACGCGGACGCGAAAAAACTGCCGCCGATATCCGTCTGGGACAAAATAATAGTGAGCATGGCCGGCGCATTTTTCAACGTGCTCTTCGCCGCGGCGCTGGCGGCCGTCGTGTGGGCGATAGGCCTTCCGTCCAATCCCTACGGCGAATCCGGCGCGATAGGATACGTCCCGGAATACCTGACGGACGCGTCGGGGGCGAAAATCCCGTCTCCAGCGCGCGCGGCCGGACTGCGGGCGGGGGACAAAATAGTCTCGATAGACGGGGCGAAAGTCGAAAAATTTTCCGACGTAATAGAAAAAATCGCGCTCGGCTCCGGCCGCGACGCAGACGGAACGCCGACGGCGCAAATGCGCATAGAGCGCGGCGGAAAGACAATCGACGTCAGCCTGAAACCGGTTCTCGTAAACACGAACGTCAGGACGTCTGACGCGATACGAATGATAGGGGTTGCTCCGGCCCAGCAGATGACGGTGGGCGCGGTCATGAAGAACTCTCCGGCCGAGCGCGGAGGGCTGAAGCCGGGCGACGAAGTCGTGTCGATAAACGGCGTCGCCCTGCACTCCCAGCAGCAGCTTGCGGACTTTCTGGACGAATACGGCGACGACAAGACTGCGGATTTCAAAGTGTTGCGCGGCGGAAAGCCGATAGTCCTGAAGCTCAAGCCCGAAAAGATAACCCTCACAAAGCCCCTTTGCGAAATAACGATAGGCGGCGGCGGGACGCTCTCCCTTATAACCTCCGGAGGCGCGGACGGTCAGCCGGAGCGCGCAAAGACGCTTTCGGGAAAAATCGACAACCCGTACTTCGACCAAATACGCGCCGGGGACGTTCTCTATGCGGCCGATGGAAAGCGCATCTCGAACGTCACGCAGCTGAACGCGCTGATAAACCACGTCGGGGGGCGCGAAAAAATCAAGCTGTCGTTCATGTCGCCCGACATGCGCCTGAAGGACGTTTTTCTTCCGCGCCAATCGTCGTCGAAAATCCTTCCGCCGAAGGAGCGCGTCATGCTGGGATATTCGATAATCGCGAAGAGGTCGGTCTCGCACCCGTCGATACCGGAGCAGTTTGCCGACGCGCTCGAACGCACATGGAGCGCGCTGTACAGCCTCGCAAACCCCAAGAGCGACGTCGGAATAAACTCGCTGGCCGGGCCTGTCGACATAGGCAGGGTGATTTACCAGCTGTCCCTTCAAGACATATCGCTGGTGCTGTCGTTTGCGGTGCTTCTTAATATAAACCTCGCGATACTGAACCTGCTGCCCATACCGGTTCTCGACGGGGGGCACATAATGTTCGCCGCGATTTCGGGAATATCGGGGCGGAAAATCCCGCCCGCGATTGTGGCGGCGATTCAGGGGATATTCTCCGTGCTGTTCGTATCGCTAATGGTTTACGTGGTGTGCATAGGCTTTATGCGCTGGTCGGGGGACGCCCGCATGGAGGAGTCGAGCGGAATCCTTTCGGAATACTACATCAAAAACATTACCTTCAAGAACAATGAATAGTTATTGCGAATCCAGATTTGAATGCGTGCGCTCGCCCTCGCGCGCCGTCGACGTGGGCGGGGTGCAGATAGGAGGCGGGGCGCCGATAGTCGTCCAATCCATGACCAACACAAAGACGCAGGACGTGGAGGCGTCGGTCAGACAGTGCATACAACTGGCGGAAGCCGGCTGCCAGATAATAAGGCTGACGGCGCAAAATCTGGAGGCCGCGCGCGCGCTCGGCGAAATATCCCGCAAGCTGAGGGCGGCGGGATTGCGCGTTCCGCTTGCGGCCGACATACACTTTCTGCCCGCAACCGCAATGGAGGCCGTCGAGCACGTCGAGAAAATACGCGTCAATCCCGGAAATTTCACGGACAAAAAGCTCGCCAAAACTTCCGACTACACGGACTCCGAATACGCCGCGGAACTCGAAAAGGTGCGCGAAAAATTCGCCCCGCTCGTACTCCGCTGCAAGGAGCTCGGCCGCGCAATCCGCATAGGCGTAAACCACGGTTCGCTCTCCGACAGAATCATACGCCGCTACGGCGACACCTCCTACGGAATGGCGGAAGCCGCATTTGAATTTGCGCGAATCTGCGACGACCTCGGATTCAAAAACTACCTGTTCTCATTCAAGGCCAGCAATACGCGGATAATGACGCACGCCTACCGCTTGGCCTCGCAAATGATGAGGCGCGAGGGATTCAACGCGCCGCTGCACCTCGGCGTCACGGAGGCCGGTTTCGGGCTCGACGCTCGCATAAAGAGCGCAATGGGAATAGGCGGGCTGCTCCTGGACGGCATCGGAGACACGATACGCGTTTCCCTGACAGAAGATCCCGTCGAGGAAATCCCCGTGGCAAGGGATATAGCCGCAATGATCGACGCGGTTCGGGCAAAACGCCCCGGAAACCTCCGTGAAATAGACGAAAAAATCGACTTTTACTCATATTCTAAACGCGAGAGCGCAACGCTTTCCTGCGGCGGCCTTAAAATCGGCGGCGGGGCCGTTCCGGCCGTGGCGGCGTTCGGGAAATCGGAGAGCGCGGACATAACTTTCGACGCAGACGGCGGAACGAGCCGCGACGGGGGAATCATGGACATCGTCCGGCCGAGGACGCCGCAGGAACTCGAATCCGCACTAAAGGGCGCAAGGGGCGCGACGGCGGCGGAAATCGAAAACGACAACATCGCGCATTTCTCCGATTTGCTCAAGGCTGCGCCGCAGACGGTACTCATAGCGCCGGCTCCGAAGTCGGGGCGGCATGCTGTGGGAGAGGCGCGCCTGCTGGCGGCAAACTTGAAGGCGTTGGGATTGAAAAATCCCATTTGGCTGAAATTCGACGGCTCAAAAATGTCCGGCAAATCCGCCGCGGAGCTGTCAAAGCTCAACGAGGCCTCCGTCTACATAGGCTCGCTGATGTGCGACGGAATAGGGGATATGGCAAGCGTCGAGATAGCTCCCGACGCCGAAAAGAACGCCGCCTACGCGCTGGCGATTCTGCAGGGAGCGCGCGCGCGCCGCTCAAAGGCCGAATACATCGCCTGCCCAAGCTGCGGCAGGACGCTCTACAACATTCAGGAAGCCGCCGCAAAAATACAGGCCGCCACCTCCCACCTGAAAGACATAACCATAGCGGTCATGGGCTGCGTGGTCAACGGCCCCGGAGAAATGGCCGACGCCGACTTCGGGTACGTCGGGGGGGCGCCGGGAAAAATAAGCCTCTACAAAAATAAAAAGTGCGTGGAGATGAATATCCCGCAGGAGGAATCCATAGAAAAGCTCATCGCCCTGATAAAGGCGGAGGGAAAATGGACTGATCCGTCCTGATTGCCTAACGAACAAAAAGCGCAAAAATCCGCGCGATGAGGCGGGAAAAACGCATCGGCAAAACATTCCCGGCCGCATACGCGCGCGGAGCTTGAAAAAAATCCGCGCAATGCGCGCGCTGTGCGGCAAATAAACTTTCAGGCAGACAATTTCCGCCGGCGAACAGCCTTTGGGACAAAACGCGCAAAAAACCTTCGCCGCCGCAAAGATTTGAGCGGGAGTTAAGCGGGAGTTTCCGCATGCGCCGAAATGCCGCGCGAAAATTTTACGCAAATCAAAGGCCGCGCGCACCGGTGTTTGAAAGGCGGGATTGGGAATGGGAAGCCCCTATAAATTCCCTTCCTCCGCACTCATTTATCAATTTAACGAAAGGTTGAAGCCTCCCTTTGCACCCCCCCCCAAATATCCCGCCCGCATGCGCCAACGCTTTCCCCGCGGGCAAATCAAACCCGTATTATCCGCAAAACTTCACGGCGAATCGCCCTAAACCGACATTTCAAAATCGCCGCAAAAAACGGCCGGCAGAAAACGCGCCATTTGGCCCTTCAAAAGCGGGCGGCGAAAAAACCAAAGCGAAATTTGGACAAAAAAAGGCGCACCCGAAAGAGTGCGCCTTACCAAAATACAAACTACAAGAAACCAAATTCTTTTGTCAGTTAAGACGAAACGGGCCCGATTTATGTTCAAAAAATTTTAGATATTTTTTTGTAAATTTTTAATTTAATAATGAACAATTACTTAATTCTTCAAATATCCCGTCTAAAAAATTCCCGAATGCCAAGTTTCGGCAAAGAATTTGGACATTAATGTTGCAAGGCGGGATTTTTTCAATCTTCTAAAGGGGAGTCGGCAAAACACGTAAAATTTTTCGCAAATTGAATCAAAACCGCAAAAATACCGCGGGGGTCGGCCGGTGCGAGGGCGATAGGCCTTCCGTCCAATCCCTACGGCAAATCCGGCACGATAGGATACGTTCCGGAATATCTGACGGACGCGTCGGGGGCGAAAAGCTCGGAATAATGGGCGGGACGTTCGATCCCGTGCACAAGGCGCACTTTCGGCTTGCGGCGGCGGCGGCAAAATTCGCAGGTCTCGACAAGGTGATTTTCCTCCCCGCCCTGCGCGCCCCCCTGCGCGACGCGCCTAACAGCGCGCCGCCGGCCGACCGCGTAAACATGCTAAAACTCGCCCTGCGGGATTTCCCCTATCCGTTTGAAATAGAGCTTTGCGAAATAGAAAATCCGGATTTGGCCTACTCGATTGACACGGCAAATTTCCTGTTGAAAAAACACGCCGGCGCAAGGCTGAATTGGATAATAGGCGACGACCACCTCCAAAAGCTCAAAAACTGGAAGGACGCAGGGCTTCTATGCGCCAAAGTCGGCTTCATATGCGCACCCAGACAAAACGGATTATTCGACCTTCCCCCTGAACTTTCTCCCCTCCCTGATCCGGAGGAAATACTCGCCGCCCGACTTTCCGCGCGCTCGCATACTGGCGCATGCGGGGGTGAAAAACCGGCAGGCGACGCTTGGCGCGCGGCGGACGCTTCCGGCAATTCTGCGAACGGCGTTCGCAATTCGGCAGGCGGCGCAGATCCGGCAGGCGACACCCGCAACTTTTCGGCCGCCGACGCAAATTCGGCAAATGACAACGGCGGCTCAAAATGCAACGCCCGCAGTTCGCCCGCCGCCGACTGCGATTCTCCCGCCCCCGCCGCCGTTAATCCGGAAGGCGGCGGCAATCGCCAAAATCGCGCATGCAACAAGCTAAAATCAACCGGCGGACGCGCGGCGGCGATTGCCGAAATCGCGCGCTCGCTCGACGCGCTGGAAGTTCCCCAAGAC
>QALA01000071.1 GCA_003343565.1 Verrucomicrobiota bacterium
TGCGCGCCGCCAGCTCCACAACTTTTGAATTTAGCGACCACGCGTAAAACTGCCAGCACAGCAGCAGCGCAAACGCCGCCGCCGCGAGCCTGAAAGCCCACAAAATCGCCGCGTCCGTTCGGCGCTTTTTTTCGGATTCGGCGGTCCGGTTTTGAATCCGCACGTCGCACGCCTGCGCGTCCCTGGCGGAAATCGAAAAGCTGCGGCGCGCGCCAGACGAGTCGGAAATTTCCAAAACCGCCTTGCCGCGCCGCCAGCGCGCCGACTCCAAAGTCAGAACCCGCGCCCCATTCGCCGACTCCGGCAATTCCGCGCCGTCGCTTTCAGCCATTTGAAGCAAAGTCCGCCTGTCGGATTCCGAATCCCCGCCTGCGGGAATCGACCAAAAGCCCTCCCACGCTCCGCCCTTAGACGTTATCAGGCAAAGAGAATCCGCCGTCTTAAAAAACGACGCGCAGGAGACGCCGGAGAGCGCGTTTGAGGCCGCAAGAAGCGCGGCCGCAGGCGCCGCGACCTTCGCCGCCTTGAGAGACTCCTCCGTCCGCCCCTCCCCGAACGCCTTGTCCGCAGACGACGCAAAAATCGCCATGCGCCCGCCCGGCAGCGCGTACCCCCTGCGGAGCTTTTCCGGAGGAAGCGGAGATATGTCCTCAAGTATCGTATCCGCAAAATCGCCGCAATCGCGCCGGAGCAAGCCGGGGGGCAGGTCCGCCGTCTTTACGAAAAATGCGGAATCTGGTAGCAGTATTATGTCGTCCGCCATTAAAAATCCTCCCTTTTAATAACGCCCGTTATAACAAATCGTTTCGCAAAATCAAACAATTATGCCGCCGCGATCGGAATTTGAAAGCGGAAGTTAAAAAAGGTTATGCAAAACCTCCCTCCCCCCCCGCAAAACCGGCGAAAGGCCGCGCGCAAAAAAAATCCAAAACAAAGAAAGTTTTTTTGGGGGGGCGCAAACGGAAAAAAACAAAGGTCAGTCTATATCCGCGCTCTTGGGGTTCATGGCCTCCAATATGTTCATCGCGTGCGAGTTTACGCGCTCGCAGGCCGAAAGTATCTCTATGAACAAAATCCCGCCGCGCGTGACGCCCATAGACTCCATCTGCGCAATGGCCTCGCGCCGCAAAGCCTTGCGCACATGGTCGAGCCTTCCGCGCATCTTAAGCGACGCGTCCAGCGTCGGCGGCGTTATGAGCTTCTCGTTCAAAAGGCTATTTTCGGCAAACTCCACAAACGTGCTCATCTGGGAGCAAAATTCCGCAAACGCCGTCGACTGCCAAATCTGCTCAAAAAACTGGCGGCGGTACCGCTTGCGCGCAAGCGTTATGAGGCGATAACAGCTGTCGCACATCTCCTCAAGCTCCGGAACGACTATCAAATTTCGCGTGATCATCTTCAGGCTGGACTGGCTCAGCTCGTGCGACGAGCACTGCACGAAAAAGTTTGTCAGGGCCACCGAGAGCTTGTCGGACTCCTGCTCCAAATCGCGCAGCCTCCCGACCTCCTCGCTCAAATCCTTGTCGGGATTCTGAATGACATGCACGAACCCCTTAAACATTTCTCCCGAAAGTTCCGAAAGCTTCACCAATTCCTTCTGCCCCTCTATCAGCGCAAGTTCCCCCATGTCGGAGAGGTTTGTCGCCAAATATGCAAGGCGCTGGACGGACGTGCGCCGCTTCCTGTCGACGGAATCCTTCAAGACCCAGCAAGTCAGGCGTTCTATCTGCGGAACGAAGCCTATGAGCAGGCAGATGTTTATAAAGTTGAACAGCGTGTGGAACAGCGCAAGCCTGTCGGGCACGGCGGCGCGCGCAAGCAAATCCGAATACTGGTCGGGCGAGAGCGCGGCGACGTTCGCAACTCCGAGCGAAACCGCCATCTCCGGCGAAAGCGAGGCCGGCGCGGGCACTATCCAATATATCAAATCGACAAACCAATAAAAGAACACCAACGCCCAAATCGAGCCTATCACATTAAAGACCAAATGCGCTATCGCCGCGCGCTTTGCGTTCCAGCTGGCCTGCAAAGCCGCAAGATTTGCGGTTATCGTAGTCCCGATATTCTCGCCCAGAACGATTGCGGCGGCAAGATCGAAAGTTATCAGCCCCTTCGCGGCCATTGTGATGGTTATGGCCATGGTGACGGAAGAGGCCTGAACCAATACCGTAAGCAGTATCCCTATGCACAGAAACAGCAAAACCGACCAGAATCCGAGTTTGGAAAGATCCGCAACCCACGTCATCCATTCGGGGTGAGCCTGAATGTCGGGCACGGCGTTCTTCAGGAAATCGAGGCCCATGAACAGGATTCCGAACCCCACCAGAAATTCCCCGAATTCCTTAACCGACGGCTTCCTCATGAAGCTGAGTACCACCCCCACGCCGACTACAGGCAGCGCGATATCGGCCAGCGAAAACCTGAATCCGAGCAGCGCGATCACCCATGCGGTCGTGGTCGTGCCGAGGTTGGCTCCCATTATCACTCCTATGGCCTCGCGCAGAGTCAGGAGGCTGGCGTTGACAAAGCCCACCACCATCACCGTCGTCACCGAGGACGACTGAACAGCCGTCGTCACAAGCGTCCCGGACAGCACTCCCTTGAGCCTATTGCCGGTCATCGAGCGCATTACCGCCCTGAGTTTGTCGCCCGATATTTTCTGGAGGCCGTCGCCCATCAGCTTCATGCCGAAGAGAAAAAGCCCCAGACTGCCCAAGATTTGAAAAGCGGTATTCATCGAAAAAATTTGGGGTTGAAAGTGGCAAAAATCCTCCCACAATGCAAATAATATTTTAACGCAAATCTAACATGAGCTCGGCAAACTCCATAGTGGCGATTTACTCCGGGGGTCTGGATTCCACGGTGATGCTGTATCAGCTGGCCTCTGAGGGGCGTCTGCGCGAGGCCGTTTCGTTCGACTACGGACAGAGGCACTCGAAGGAGCTCGCCTTCGCAAGGCAAAACTGCGAGGCGCTCGGCATACCCCACTTTGTGTGCGACATGCGTTCCATGACAAAGATATTCGGCCGCAACAGCCTGACCTCCGCGGACATGGAAGTTCCGGAAGGAAGCTACGCGGACGAAAACATGAAGTCCACCGTGGTGCCCAACAGAAATATGATAATGGTCTCCGCCGCCGCCGCGCGCGCAATTTCCATCGGCTGCGACGGCGTGGCCTACGCGGCGCACTCCGGCGACCATGCGATATATCCGGACTGCCGAAGCGAATTTGCCGACGCTCTCGAAAAGGTCCTCGCCCTCTGCCATTACACTCCGATAACCCTGATGCGCCCGTTTGTAAATTGCAGCAAGGCCGATATTGTGGGAATCGGGGCGAAATTGGGCGTGGACTTCTCCAAAACTTGGTCGTGCTACAAGGCGGGCGCGCTGCACTGCGGAAAGTGCGGCACATGCATGGAACGCCGGCAGGCCTTTGAAATTGCCGGGGTAAAAGATCCCACGCAATACTTGAGCAATACTTGAGCATAGGCTTTTGATTTTCGCTCCGCGCCGGCGGAGCCTATCAACCGCCGCTCATTAGGCGCTCATTGATTATTATATATAGCTTGCGAGATTTCGCGCTCCCGAATAACTAACTTTATTTTCGCGCGCAAACTCCCTCCGCGAACGGGCAAGGCGGATTGCAAAATGCGGCAATGCCCCGCGAAAAATGAGAAAAACCGCAGGGGGCTTATGGGGGTGGGATTCCTTTGTAATAATGTGGATTTTTGAGACTTAAATTAAAACATCACCGTTAAAAATATTGACATTTACTCGCCATATCCTCAAAAAAAATAACCGCAAAATCCGACGCAACCCGTCATAAATCCATTTTTTCAAATTAACTTAGTTCGCATATTGCCGACATGAATCCGACCAAAGCCATATCGCTTCCCCTTCTCGTCTGCGCACTCGCTCTGCCTGCCGGGGCCGCATCGTATTACTTCAACGCCGCAAATATCGCCGATACCGCCGTCGACCTAAACGACGCCTCCGTTTGGTATCTCGACGCCGATTTCACCGTTCAGGCGACCGAAGCGCCCAACTTCACCGACGGAACCGCCGACCTCTACTTTTCGGGCGTTTCTACCACAACCGGCTCTCCCAAGCTTTCATTCGGCGGGGACGTCTACGTAAACTCCATTACGTGGGACGCCGGAGGAAGCGCCAACCTGAATTACGCGCCGGTTCTGACTTCCTCCGAAGGGGCCACCATAAGAATCAAGGGGAATTTGAAAAACAACACCAAATACGACGGCTACATGGGCGGAGGCAACAACAACGCGATAATAGTTGAGGGAGATTTGTATCTGTCCAGCACCATAGGCTCGGCCGACGCGCGCATAGGAAGCATAAAAAGCATAGTCGTAAACGGCGTGACGACCGTCGGGCATACCGGCCAAAATTACGGCAAAATATACGCGACGGGAGAGTCCTCCATAGACAACCCCAATATTCTGTTCAAATCGCACATCGTCGGCAACACTCCGAGGGAAGGAAGCGACACCGAAACCCTCCAATACGGAAGCTTCAACGACATGCAAGTGGATAACGACTCCCACATGTGGGTAAACGGCTTCTCCGGAACTGCGGGCGTTGCGATACGCTCAAACGCCGAATCCGCGGGCTCTCTCACCGTCGTGCTGACAAACAACAGCCAGTCGCAATATTCGACGGGAAGCATAGGATATATATTTGGCTACACCGGAACGAGCGGGGCAAAACTCGGCTTCGTGGTAAGAAGCTCAGCATACGACGACGACCTGTCCATAACCCGCTACCTAAGCTACGGACAGTCCTTTTCCGGCGGCACGATGAAGTTTGAAGGCGGCGTGAGAATGCAGAGCGGATTCCTGTACCTCAATTACGCCGCCGACGGCGCGGACATGAACCACGGAACGCTGTCGCTGGAAAAGCATTCGGAAGCCGAAGTTGCAAGGTTCGGCAATTCAAACGAACAGGTCGGCGGGACGTTCGCATTCGACAGCCTCGAAGTCTCCGGCGACGGCGGCACGATACGCGTGCGTTTGGATCTGGACGAAAACAACGCCGCAATCTGCGACAAGCTCTCATTTGAAAAGGGCGCGACCGGAAGCGGACGGGTGACAATCGAGCTTACCGACGCGCTCGGCAACCTCCCCGACGACTACTGGACGTACCTCATTCGCGAAAACGCGGAGGATGGCCTGCAAGTCATGTCGTGGACGGAGGGCGCGGCCGATACCGTTTCCTTCGTCACAAATTCGTACTGCGAGGAATACGAGCTGGACGGCGTCGTTTACAGATTCGCCGCCTACGATGACGCAGACGGACTGTACGTCTCATACATAGCCGTTCCGGAGCCGGCGGAATGGGCGGCGATTTTCGCGCTCATCTCACTCGCCGCCGCGGCGCGCCGCAGGAGGAAGTAGGGGCTGCTTGAGGCAAAGCGCGCGTCGGGTGCGATAGGTATAACAGGCGCGCTCTAAAGCGAATCGACATTTTATTAAACTTTGCGGCCGGACCTTTGAAGTCCGACCGTTTTATTTTTCTTGCACACCGCGCCAAAATTTAGCGCGCACATTCGGCGCATTCCCAACACAAACCGCACGCGCGCGCCAGCAAGCCG
>QALA01000043.1 GCA_003343565.1 Verrucomicrobiota bacterium
TCTTTATCACAAGATGCGCAAGCATCTTAGATCCAACGGAACGTTGGCGCCCAAAAAGGGCGGCGTTCTTTGCCACAAGATGCGTAAGCATCTTAGATCCAACGGAACGTCGGCGTCTTAAATTCAACGGAACGTTGGTGCTCGAGGGGGGACTCGAACCCCCATGCCAGCGAAGGCACATGAACCTGAATCATGCGTGTCTACCAATTTCACCACTCGAGCGCGGAAAAATTAGGAAAGACAGTGTCCGGTTTATCCAAAATTGCAATATTATTATTTGATTTTAGGAGCATTTTTTATTGCGCAAAAAAAGAGCCCCCGCGCTTGGAGGCTCCTAAGTCGTTTTGCAACCAACTAATTGGAACTTTTAAGGCTAACCCTTGAATTTTTTGAAAAGAAGAGCTCCGTTGTGTCCGCCGAATCCCAAGTTTGTGCTTATGGCCACGTTTATGTCGGCCTCGCGGGCGACATTGGGAACGTAATCCAAATCGCAATCCGGGTCCGGGTGCTCGTAGTTTACCGTCGGAGCGACGACGCCTTCTTGGATTGTCTTTGCGCATACGGCGGCTTCAACCGCTCCGGCCGCTCCCAGAAGATGTCCCGTCATGCCCTTCGTTGAACTGACCATCAGCTTGTCGGCCGTCGAACCGAATACCTTTCTGATTGCGGCGGTCTCGAACTTGTCGTTGTACGGGGTGGAAGTTCCGTGGGCGTTGATGTAGTCCACTTCTTCCGGCGAGACGCCCGCGTCGGACATCACGCGCTCCAGGCAGTGGGAGAGTCCGCGGCCCTCGACGTCGGGACTCGTTATATGGTATGCGTCGCACGTGGCTCCGTATCCGGATATTTCGCAATAGATCTTTGCGCCGCGCGCCTTTGCGTGTTCGTACCTCTCAAGCGCGATAATTCCGGCTCCCTCTCCCATGACGAATCCGCAGCGGTCGGCGTCGAACGGGCGCGAGGAGTGAATCGGGTCGTCGTTGAAATTTGTGGCCATGGCCTTCATCGCGCAAAAGCCCGCGAAGGCCAGCGGAGTGACGGCGGCTTCGCTTCCGCCGGCAAGTATGATGTCTTCGCGGCCGCTTTGCAGGTGGAGAAGAGCCTCTCCTATCGCATGCGTACCTGTTGCGCATGCGCTGACTACGCTGAAGTTCACCCCTCTGGCTCCAAGCGCGATGGCGACTACCCCCGACGACATGTTTGAAAGCAAATTCGGAATCATGAAGGGCGAGACCCTTCGCGGCCCCCTCTCAAAAAATGCGTGGGACTGCTTTTCTATGGTGTCCATGCCGCCCACGCCGGAACCTATCAAAACGCCCATGCGGTCGCGGTCGATTTTGTCCATATCTATGCCGGCGTCCTCAATGGCGAGCTTCGCGGCGGCCACGGCAAAGTGCGTGTATCTGTCGCTGCGCTTGGCCTCTTTGGGGTCCATGTACAGTTCGGGATTGAAGTTGCGGCATTCGGCGGCTATTTGGCAGTTGAGTTGGGAGGCGTCGAACAGGGATACCTTTGATATGCCTATCTTGGAATTTTTAAGCGAGTCCCAAAATATTTCCACGCCGTCGCCGAACGGCGAGACGACGCCGAGACCCGTCACCACTATTTTTTCTCTCGACATTGCTGAATATCCTTTTTTGTAGCCTTTGCCCGCGAAAAAAACGGGCGGAATGGGCGGATTAATGTGTCTTTGCTATGGTCGCTTTCGGGGGAAGTCCCCGATTTGGCATAGCGTTTGTGCTAAAAAAAACAACCCGAATGCCGAGGCTTGCGGGTTGTTGCTAAAATCATTGTGCCGAATCTTACGCGTTGTCGGACTTGGCCTTGATGTAGTCGATAACCTTGCCTACCGTCGTGAGCTTTTCGGCATCGGATTCGGGAATTTCCTGGCCTCCCATCTGATCCTTGAACTCTTCTTCGAAAGCCATAATAAGCTCAACCGTGTCGAGTGAATCGGCCCCGAGGTCATCTATGAAGCTGGCGTCGGGGGTGATTTGCCCTTCCTGTACATTGAGCTGTTTTACTATGATTTCTTTTACTCTTTGTTCTATGTCTGACATTAGCTTACTCCTGTCTGAGGGTTTATACAATCCGTTTATAGTCCAGATTTCGTGTCGGTTGTAAAGCTTTTTTTGTCCCGCTTTTGCCGTTTTCATCTAAATTAACTTTAATATCATAGTTTAAAAGTTTTTATAAAAAAATTAAAAAAGAAAGTTGACATTCTTGTTTTTTTGTCGATTTATTTGATGTAATAAAATCAAGAAGCCTAACTATAAAGCTGTTATAAGTACTTAATCGCTTTATTTTTTGTGCCCTTGGAAATAACAATGTATTAACCTTTAATACTCTAATAATAGAAAGAAGAAATATGGCGCGTAAAAAAGGCTCAGGAAAAATGATAGGCATGACTCAAATCTCCATCAGCCTTCCGCAATCGCTGGTTGAGCAGATTGACAGAATGGCCGAGATTGACAACAGGAATCGCTCTAATTTCATAGCGAATACGCTGCAGAATATGGCGAAAGAGTTTTCGTCCGTCATTGCGGAGCCCAAAAAGAAGATTAAGTAGCGTTTCAATTCTGTATAGACAGATTTTACGGGTCCGAAAACGGACCCGTTTTTTTGTGCGTGCGGAGTTTTTTTAAGCAGGATTTTAAAATGCGGACGCATTGCGCCTTTAAGTCGCACCTCCTGCCGGAATTTGAAATAAATGGATATCCTTTCGCGCTTTTTGCGAAATCGGCGCGCCGGGCGGAAATTTTCTCAAACGTTCAAAGGCGCAAAGGCGCACGTTTTTGCCGGGCGCGGTATTTGGCATTGTGCGCGTTAAAAAGCGGAATCGGGCATGCGAGGCGGCGGGAGCGTATCAGCGGCGATGGCGATAAGAAAATTGTCTTTTGCGCGGGGAATAGCGGGCTTCGGCGCACACATGGAGCATATGCAAGAGGGAGCGAATGCCAAGACGGGAGGCTATATTATATATATTAGAGCGGTAATTGTATTCGCCGCCGTGGAAGGCTCGCCCGCGCGCGGGTGAAAGAAGGTGCGCGAGACGCGGCATCGGATTGAGCTTCAAATTGTTTGCGTCAGATTGCGCTTCAAATTGTTTTGTGCGCAAAATATTTCAAAAATTTTTTGGCGCGTTTGAAGAAGCGCTTTGCGGATTGGTTTTTTTCTAATCTGCCAACCGTTTCGTCCTGTTGCGCAATGCCGCCGAAGGCGTGCGCAATGGGGATTTTATTCTTGAAAATGACTTGCGCAAATCGGAAACTGGAACGATGAAAACGATTTTTGAGAAAATTCTCGACGGGGAAATTCCCTCGGAAAAAGTTTACGAGGACGATGTGTGCGCGGCCGTGCGCGACATTAACCCTCAGGCTCCCGTTCACGTGCTCCTGTTTCCGCGAAAGCCGATAGCTTCCGTCGATGCGATTGCCCGCGACGATTCGGAAATCGTGGCGCATCTGATGTTGACCGTGCCGAAAATCGCAAAAAGTCAGGGATTGGAAGACGGATATAGGGTCGTGATAAACAACGGCGCGTTGGCAGGCCAGACCATAGAGCATCTGCATTTGCACATACTCGGCGGCAAGAGATTGGGTTGGCCTCCGTGCTGACCGAAGCGGGTCCAAACTAAATGTCGGGCAAGCGCCGCTCAACTGCCGGCATGTGTTGGTCTCCGGCATTTAAAGCGGAGTTTGGGGCGGGGGACGCCTTGCTTGAGCGGCGGCGGAGCATCTTGATTGGCTCCGCCGTTTTTGCGTGCAAAGTCAGTGTTTGCAACCTTCAGAGGCGACCAGATTCAAAGGTGTCTCAATTTCCCCTCTTTTTTGAGCACGCTTGGCTTGGGGGCGGCCTATGTTGAAATCGGCCGTTGCGAGTTTGTCGCGGGCGGGCGTCGTGAATCTTGTATGGACTCTGCTGACGCGAGCGTATGGGAGCATATCCAATTAGACGCGAAAGGCGGTATGAACCTATACGGGGTCTGCGGCAGTTAGTTGGAATTTGCGCGCTTGTGCGGTGCGCGCATAGGCGAAGTTCGCAGTACAAGGTTTTGTCGCGAAAACGCGAAAATGCCGGATACAAAAATTGCGCGCGCAAAAAAATTGTGCGCGGTATCCGTTCGGTCAGTGTCTCCCGTCAGGCGTTTGCGTTTGGGAAATCGCGCAACACTCGTTCCGACTCTTGCGAGCAATCGAAATCGATTCTTCCGAATGCGCGCCTTTTGAATGCGCGCCCCTTTGTTTTCGGTTTGGGCCCTTTGTTAAATTAGAATATATATCCTATGCCGCAGGAGCCCCAGACCATTTGGTCCGGCCCCATGTCCACGCCGCCTTGACCCACTTTTCCCTTGCCGTCGTTGTGGCACGCCCAGCCGACGCCGATGAACGTGCGCCAGCTTTTCTTAAAGACGTAAACGAGATTTACCTCCGCCTGAATGTAGCCGTAATCGTTGCTCCAGTAGTGTCCGTCTATTTTCTGGTGTCCGGAGAATCTGTTGGCCTTGACGTATCCGAAGGTCAGCTGCGATTCGAGCGAAAGGCCCTTTATTTTGGTGAGTTCGTACAGGCTCACGCGGGGTGCGAATCCGGCGAGAAATTTTTTCGAGTCGTACGTCGGATCGTAGTCGAAATAGGCGAACGGCGACAGCCAGAGGAAGTCTCCGATAAATCCGACATATACGTCTCCGTGCCAAGTGTCGCCTCCGTAGCCGGCAATTCCGGGTCCCATCACTTTTTTTGTGGTGTATATGACGCTTCCGCCGAGGTCGATATCAAGGTATTTTATAATATTGTATTTCCACCCTCCGTAGAAGCATGCCTGCTGCGCGTATTTTGAGGGATTGACCGGCGCGAAGTATGAGAGGTCCATGTATCCCTCGCCCCCGAAGAACAGGCTGCGGTCCTGGAAGGAGGCCACGAGCGTTTCGCCGCCGACCTTCCTTCCCTCCAAGACTCCGGTGCTGTAAAATTCGATTTGAAGCATTGTGGATCTCTCGGCGTCAAGCCCGAATATTACCCTTTCGTCGAACGAGGTGAAGGAGTCCCACGTCTGCGTGTTCGGCTCGTACCACGGGGCGTCTTGCGGGGGCGTCGTTCCAAATTCCTGTGCGGCGCCGAAGCCGTTTATCCGGGCCGAAAGGGAAACGGCGGCGAGCGTTGATGCAAAAATGCAGGCCAGTGTCTTTTTCATGCGGCAGAATATTTCAGATAACGCGGCCTTTGGAAAGGATTTTTTTCCCTTTTCGGTTGACCGCGGCGGGCGCGTCCATAAAATCCGCCGAACAATTAAAACAGAGTCGGAGATTAAAAGGTGATACGCAGAATTTATGTGGAGGACAAAAGCGCGCGCGCGGCCGACGCGCTGACCGAAGACGTCAAGGGCACGCTTGGAATTGAAGCCATAGAGGGCGCAAGGCTGTTGCAGCGGTACGACATAGAGGGCTTGGACGACGCCCAGTACGAGGCCGTGAAAAACCTGATTTTTTGCGAACCCCCCGTTGAGGTTTTGCACGAGGAGACATTTCCGATTTCGGACGGGGAGACCGCGTTTGCCGTGGAATATCTGCCGGGCCAGTTCGACCAGCGGGCGGATTCCGCCGAACAGTGCGTTCAGATTGTCGCAAAAATGCGCCCGAAGATAGCCTGCGCGAAAGTTTACGTATTCAGGGGGAAGCTTTCGGCCGGGGACTTGGAGGCGGTAAAGAAATACCTGATAAATTCGGTCGACAGCCGCGAAGCCTCGATGGAAAAGCCCGACACTCTTTCGCGTCCCGCCGAAGTTCCCGCCGACGTGGGCGTCGTCGCGGGATTTTCAAAGATGGACGCCGGGCAGATTCGGGCGCTTCACTCAAAGATGTCGCTGGCGATGTCCGCGGCCGACCTCGAATTTTGCCGCGATTATTTTGCAAGCTGCGGCCGCGATCCGACCGTCGCGGAAATTCGGGTGCTCGACACGTACTGGAGCGACCACTGCCGCCACACCACGTTTCTGACCGAACTTGCCGCCGTGAAGATTTGCGACGGAAAGTACAATGAGCCCGCAAGGAAAAGCTGGGAAAAATACATGCGCCTCCGCGGGGAATTGGGGCTCGATAAGCGCGGGAAGAAGGTCTGTTTAATGGACGTTGCGCTCATCGGAATGCGCGCGCTTCGCAAGGCCGGCAAGCTCGAAGATATCGAGGAGAGCGGGGAGATAAACGCGGCGAGCGTCGTGGTGAATTTGAAAGTCGACGGGCGTTCCCAAGAGTGGCTGGTAATGTTTAAAAACGAGACGCACAACCACCCCACCGAAATTGAGCCTTTCGGGGGCGCGGCGACCTGTCTGGGCGGGGCGATTCGCGATCCGCTCTCCGGGCGCAGCTATGTGTACCAGGCCATGCGCGTGACCGGCGCGGGAGATCCGCGAAAGCCCTTCGGAGAGACTCTGCCCGGCAAGCTTTCGCAGAGAAAGATAGTGCGCGGCGCCGCAAGCGGATATTCAAGCTACGGAAATCAAATAGGGCTTGCGACGGGGCAGGTCTCGGAAATCTACCACGAAGGATACGTCGCAAAGCGCATGGAGATAGGCGCGGTAATCGCGGCGGCTCCGCGCTCGCAAGTCGTGAGGGGAACTCCGATGAAGGGCGACGTCGTCCTGCTTGTCGGCGGCCGCACCGGGCGCGACGGCATCGGAGGGGCAACGGGTTCCTCGAAGGGGCACACCACGAAGGCTCTCGAAAATTCCGCCGAAGTTCAAAAGGGCGACGCCCCGATGGAGCGCAAACTCCAGCGGCTGTTCCGCAATCCCGCCGCGTCGAAACTTGTCAAGCGGTGCAACGATTTCGGGGCCGGCGGGGTGTCGGTTGCAATAGGCGAACTGGCGCCGTCGCTCGAAATAAATTTGGACGCCGTTCCGAAAAAATACGACGGTCTCGACGGCACGGAATTGGCCATTTCCGAATCGCAGGAGCGCATGGCAGTCGTGGTGTCGGCGGAGGATATGGGCGAATTTGCCGGGTACGCCGCCGAGGAAAATCTCGAATGCACGCATGTGGCAACGGTGACGGATACGGGAAGGCTCGTGATGAAATGGCGCGGACGCAACATTGTGGATTTGTCGCGCGAGTTCTTGGATACGAACGGCACGACCGCCTCGGCGCGGGCCGAAATTGCCGCGCCTTCGCAAGACTCTCCGCTGGCAGCCCCCCGCGAGCGGGCCGCAGACGACGAATCCGCGTGGGAGGAAAATCTGACAAAACTCAACTGCTGTTCCCAGCGCGGCCTCGTGGAGCTCTTTGATTCCTCAATAGGGGCGTGCGCGGTAAACCACCCATTCGGAGGCTCGCGCCTGGCGACCGCGCCGGAGGCAATGGTCTCCAAAATTCCGCTCTTGAAGGGGGAGACAAATACCGGAACGCTGTTCTCATTCGGATTCAATCCCGACATTTCCTCGTGGAGTCCGTATCACGGAGCCGCCTACGCCGTCTTGGAAAGCGCGGCCAAAATTGCCGCCTCCGGCGGGGACGTCTCCAAAATACGCTTCACTTTTCAGGAGTATTTCGAAAGGCTGCGCGACGACCCAAAGCGCTGGGGCAAACCGCTCGCCGCGCTGTTGGGCGCGCTTGAGGCGCAGATGCGCCTGGGGTGCGCGTCGATAGGCGGCAAGGATTCGATGTCCGGCTCCTTCAACCAAATTGACGTTCCGCCGACTCTGGTTAGTTTCGCCATGTGCGTCTGCGACGTTCGCAACGCAATTTCTCCGGAATTAAAAAAATCCGGTTCGACCGTCGCATTGCTGTCGGTCGAGCGCGACGCATGGCTTGCGCCCGTTTGGGAGGACGCCCTTGCCAAATACGGAAAACTGCACTCCCTGATAAAGGCCGGCAAGGTTCTGTCCGCGGGCGTGGTCAAGTTCGGCGGAATAGCGGAGGCCGTCTCGAAAATGGCTTTCGGCAACGGAATCGGAATGCGGTTCGACGCGTCGTTTGACGGGGACGTTTTCGCATTGGGCTGCGGCTCGATTGTGGCGGAACTTGCGGACGCTTCGGACGCGGAAGTTTTGGGCGCAAAAATCTTGGGCGTCACGATACCGGAGCCCGAAATTCTCGTAGGCGAGGCGAAAATTCCCCTTTCCAAACTCGAAGCTGCGTGGGAAAAACCGCTTGAGGGCGTATTCCCGACTCGCGCGAAAGCGTCTCAGTCGGGCGCGATATTGAAGCCGGCATTTGTTCCAAAAACATTTGCGCTCGCCCCCTCAAAAACGGCTAAGCCGCGCGTTTTCATACCGGTGTTTCCCGGAACAAACTGCGAGTACGATTCCGCGCGCGCCTTTGAACTCGCAGGAGCGTCGGCTTCAACGCTCGTGTTCAAAAATTTGAGCGACGCGGACGTCGCTTCTTCAATCGTCGAAATGAAAAGGCGAATAGACGAATCGCAAATCCTGATGATACCCGGAGGGTTCAGCGCGGGAGACGAACCCGCAGGCTCCGGAAAATTTATCGCGGCAGTCTTTCGCAATCCCGCCCTCAGCGACGCCGTGATGCGCCTGCTCAAAGATAGAAAGGGCCTAATACTTGGAATTTGCAACGGATTTCAGGCTCTCGTGAAACTCGGTCTTGTGCCCTACGGAGAAATACGCCCGCTCGCGGCCGACAGCCCGACGCTAACATACAATAATATAGCGCGCCATGTGAGCTGTTATGTCCGCACCAGAATTGCAAGCAAACTCTCTCCCTGGCTCTACGATTGCCAAATCGGGGAAATCCACACGATTCCGGTTTCCCACGGCGAAGGCAAATTCATAGCGCCGGATTCGCTCGTCGCGAAGATGGCCGAAAACGGCCAGATCGCCACGCAATACGTAGATGCCGCCGGCAATCCGAGCGCGGAAATGCCCTTCAATCCCAATGGTTCCGCGCACGCCATTGAAGGCATTACAAGCCCGTGCGGTCTGGTGTTTGGCAAAATGGGACATTCGGAAAGATTTGGCGATAATGTGGGTAAGAACGTCTGCGGAAATAAAATCCAGCCGATATTCTCTGCGGGCGTAAAGTACTTTGCCTGATTGAAAGGTTTTTTTCTTTCGCGCCTTTTCCGGGATCATTTCGCGTTTTCTTCGCTAAAGAGAGTATTTGCAACTTATTGCAATACTGGGGATTCCATATTTCAAGCGCAACTTCGACCCTTTCGCAACACTCGCGGGTAATCCCCGCGCGGAGTCGGAAATGCGCATTTTTGTGTTGGGGAATGTTGCGTATCGCATCGCAAGGTTTGAAGGAAAAATCGAACGTTTGAAGAGGAGAGGCCCATTTTCGGAGGGTTTCGGGAAGGGTGTTGCAAGGGCGCTTCTGGGAAGTTGCAACGCGAGTGCAGCCTATGTTAATGTTAATAGTTGGAAGCAGACACGCCCCTACCCGCAGTAGGGGATTATTTGCAAAGGGGGTTCTTGAGGTACAGTTTGTAGACTTTGTTGTCGGCGTCATAGGAGACTTTCGCCTCGGAGTAAATGAACCTCACTCGCCGCAACTTTGGCCTTTCATTGCGCGAGCGGTAATTGTCGTTTCGCGCGAAATGTCGTTGTACTCCACACCCGTCTGCTGTTGTGGCACGAATATTTCGCAGTTCGCAAGGTCAGGAAAAAACGTGTGAAACGCCGCTTCCTCGCACGTCATGGCCTCGCGCTTCTTCATTGTGCGCGTCGAGTACGTGTACAACATGTAGCCCGACGTCGGTTTCAGAGTCAGGTTGTGCGGTTCGGATTTAATCTATCCCCGCCTTTTATTTGCAGAAATATTTTATGGGAGAACTTTGCATATGCTTGGAAAAATCCGCATATGCGCGTCGTTTTGAAATCGACATTTTCCCAGATTGAGGAGGGGGAGACAACCGCGGAAATCTGTCAAATTTTACTGGTAAATAGCTTTAATATGTTGTATCTTAAGTAGTTGAGGTCTTTAAAATCCGCATTCCGATTTTAATAATTTGAATACCAAATTGTTGCGTAATTAAATCGGATTTCGAGCGCCTATTTTCGATACCGTCTGCATTCTTTAACGCAATTTCGTAATAATAGATAACATAATGATTATAAAAAAACATACGCAAAATACAACTATCCAAACGGACGAATCAAAAATATTTTAAATATTTTTCAATGTTTTATTATTGACAAAAGTGAAAAATATTTTAACTATACAAAAATAAAACAAAGAATCATTCAAAAAACATAAATATAATTATAGATTCAATGAAAAGATTAAGGAAGTGTTTAATAGTAGCATTTCTGATATTAAGTAGCTTTTCGATGGTGAAGGGCGGGGAAGTGGAAAAATTCATAACGGAAACGCTTGAAGAACAGCGCATGCGTAATGCGCAGAAAGGGGGAGTTGCGCCGGAAATAATAAATGAGGCCGTAAGCGACATAGAACTGCCGGAATACGAATTGCCGAAACAAAGCATATTTACCGCTAAGGATAGGGAGCGCGACGCGCGATATTACAGTTACGACAAATCTGGGCGGCTTACGAAGGTGGAATACGCTGCGAGTCCGGAGAAGAACGAATATTATTC
>QALA01000023.1 GCA_003343565.1 Verrucomicrobiota bacterium
GGCGTTAGCGTTTTGCGGCGCCTTGACAGGCGGGCGGACTTGGGGTAGGCGTTTGGATTGCGTCTGCGCGCTTGTTTTTGGACGCTTATTCGGAGCGTCTGTGTGCTTGGTTTTGGGACGGTTATTCGGAACGCTTGTGCGTCTATATGCCAGCGTTGCCCCCTGGTTTGAATGCGGTATCGTTTGTGTGCGCGTTTGAGTGGGTGCAAGGTTTGTCGCGCGGCGCGTGGATTATGCGCGCGGCAAAATTTGCGCGGGGGGTGATGCGCATATTTTTTTTCGAGCTTTTTTTGCGCGTAGGTTTCTTGAGCGAATCTTGTCGCGCGGGAAGAGGTCCGCATGCCGACGTTTTGAATCAGTCGGCATTCGGGTCGTCGAGGTCGAATTGCGACGGGTCGGAATCGGGTTCTTCGGGAGCGTCGTCTTTGTCCGCCTCCTTTTCGATTTCTATTCCGTCGCGCACGTATCTGAAGGGATCCGAGTGAAATTGGGAGCGCATGAGACGCAAAATCTCCGGCGAAATTTTCGCAACGGCTTCGGCAAATTCCGGAGACCCGGCCTCAAAGACGCGCGCGGAAAATTGTCCTTGCCCGGAAAGAGTGTCTGAATCCGCATAGCCTAAGTCCCCGTCGTCCGTACCCGGAGCGGCTTGTTCGGCTTGGGCGCAATCTTCGGATTCTTCCGGAGAAAGGGCGGCTGAGTGGAAATCCGCGGATACCCTCGACTCGAAGTTTCGCGGTCGGACTTCGCTGTTGCGCGAAACGGCGGGAGCGTAAGCCGCCGCAAATTCGGCCGATTCCCGCAATGCTTCAGACAGCAGGCCGGCTATTTTTTTTTTGAACGTCGGCCGGGGCGGACGCGAGTTTGTCGAGTTCCCTTATCAGCGTGTTTATCGCCCGCGAGCGGCTCTGTTCCACGGCCTTTAACAAGGCTATTTCAAAGTTCGCCTTTTCGGAAAGCCCGTTTTTGAGCGTCGCCTGCGCCGACTGCAAAACGTCCAACATGCGCATGAGCTGTTCCGAATACAGAGTCTTTCCGCCGAAGTCGACTTCCCCGTCCTTGAGAGACTCCACCATTTTCGCGCGGACGTAAATCTGCATGTCGCACAGCGCGCGGTAGAGGTCGCAGCCTTCGGAGGCAAGCTCGTCCACGCCCTTGACAACGGCGGCGTAATTTCCCTTCGCCATGCTCTCCGTTAAGGAGGCTATCTGCTCCTGGCTCGCCAGCCCATAGACCCCCATGACATCGGATATGCCGATTTTTTTCCCGCAAAAGGAAATCATCTGGTCGAGAATGCTTTGGGCGTCGCGCATGCCGCCGTTTGCAAGGCGGGCTATGGCGCGCAACGCTTCCGGGGCGGCGTCTATTTCCTCAAGCTTTGCGATGCGTCCGAGGTGTTCGGCTATGAGCGACTCGTCGATGGGCCTGAACTCGAATCTTTGGCAGCGGGAGGTGATTGTGCCGAGAACCTTGTGCGCTTCGGTAGTCGCGAATATGAACTTGACGTGTTTGGGCGGCTCCTCAAGGGTCTTTAGGAGCGCGTTGAAAGCTTCCGTCGTAAGCGAGTGGACCTCGTCTATTATGTATATTTTATAAGTGCATTGCGCGGGGGCGTACTGGCACTCCTCGCGGAGCTGGCGGATCTCGTCTATGGATCGGTTTGAGGCTCCGTCTATTTCTATGACGTCCATGCACGAACCGTCCATGATGGAGCGCGATACCTCGTCGTCGTCAGGCTGGACGTTTGGGCCGCCCTTGGCGTTGAGCGCTTTGGCCAGCAGGCGCGCGACGGTCGTCTTTCCCGTCCCGCGCGGGCCGACAAACAGGTATGCATGCCCGATTCGCCCGGACTCTATCGAATTTGTCAGCGTCTTGACGATGTGCTGCTGCCCGACCAGTTCGGAAAACTGCTTTGGTCTGTATCTGCGGGCTATTACCTGGTATGATTCGGCCATTGACAGACCACCCTACATATGGAGCCGGCATCTTCAACATTTTTTTTGTCGAAAGCGCGTTCCGCCAGCCTTTCTTTCTTTGTTTGCATGGGGCGCGGGCGGGATTTCCCGGCGCGTCACGGCTTGCGGCGCAACAAATCCGCCGCGGCTATTTCTGCCGCGTATCGCGCGCGGGCGTTTTGTCGCGCTTTGCTTTGAAAGAATGTTGACACGCAAAATTGCGGCGCGTATGCAGACTTTTTGCGGGATTTTTTTTGAACGCGCGTGTCTAATTTTAACATGGCTGTAAATATGAATATTACAAACAAGGGACGAATGTTTTTCGTTGCGGGATTGGGGGCGATAATCTTGTCGCTTTGCGCGGTGTGGTTTGCAGCCTATACCGTTTGCGCCGACAACCCCGGAATAGCGCACATCGCGGACAAGCACGTGGATTCGCTTTCCAACGGGCTGATGACCTACGCGTCCATAAGCGTCGGCTTCATATTGACGGAGTTTGCGCTGCTTCTGACGTTTTCGTCCAGCGCGTTCTTTGCGAACTGGCGAAGGAGCGGAAAATTTCTGCTTTGGCAGGCGGTGAATTTGCTGGCGGTGTTCAGCAGTCTGGCGGTTTTGGTGTCGTCGTTCGTGCTCTTGGGGTGGGAGTCGACCCTGCCGTTCGTGATGGGGATTTTGGCGGTCAACGTAGTCTGCATGGTACTGGTGTTCACGCCGCTGCTCGTAGTCGCCGGAAGGATACTGAGGGAAGGGGAACAGCTTTGACGGTGCGGGAATTTTTAGCGAATTGGGCGAAATTCGCGCTCGTCTTGACGCTCGTTGTGCCGCCGGTTTTTTTCGCGCATGCGCAAGCGGCGGAGGACGGCGTTAACTTCCGCCGAATTTACCTCGCCCGGCACGGGCAGAGGCCGCCGAAAGGCGATCCGGCCTTGACCGAACTGGGCAGGGCGCAGGCGCGTCTGCTTGGCGAGCGTCTGAAATCGGAGTCCTTTAAAGGGCGCATTTACGCCTCGCCCTATTTGCGCACGGTCGAGACCGCAGTTCAAATCGCGCGCGTCGTTGGCGGAAAGGTGCTTTTGAATCCGCTGATACAGGAGCGCACCCGCAAGCCGGGAAAGCCCGACATCGCCGGACTTTCGCAAGACGAGCTTTCAAAAATCTTTCCCGGATTCATATCGGAACAGCCCGCGCTGCCCTATCCGTGGGTGTATGACGACAACACTGGGGAAATGCTCATCAAACGCGTGGAGCGCGCGATAGACGACGCCCTCGCAAAGGGCGGGGATTTCATTTTAGTCGGCCACAAGGCCACCGTTCTTGCGGGGCTGAAAATATTGGGCGCGCGCGCCGGAGTGGAGCTTGACGCCAAAGTCTGGAACTGCACATTGGCCTATTTTGTCGCCGACGCAGACGGAAACGTAAAGTTTGTGGGATTCGGCACGGGATTCATTCCCCCGCCGATGATAACCGACAACACAAAGGCGCCGCTTTTGGAAAATTGAAACGGCGCTCTTGTGTGCGCGTTTTTTTTCGGCCTATTTTTTTCGGATTTTTGAAAATCTATTCCGACGCGCTGGACAATCTTTGTTTATGTCCCGCGAAAAAATCCGCCGGACGGACAATCCGCGGCGGCTTCGCGTTCCGCATTTGTATTTTTGCCGAAGTTTTTTTTCGCAGGCGCAGCCTTGCGGATAAAACAAAAAGCGCGCCCGAAAGATGCGGCGCGCTTTTGTAAAATTTTTGCGAAACGCGTTAGAAGTTGAGGCGGGCCTCTTTGACTTTCGAAGCCTCCTTGCCGATTCTGTCGCGCAGATAGTAGAGGCGCGCGCGCATCGGAACGGACTCGCGGTCGACTTCGATTTTTGCGATGTTGGGCGAATTTACGGGAAACACGCGCTCGACCCCCTCGCCGTAGGATATGCGGCGCACTGTGAATGTCTCATGAATGCCGCTGCCTTTGCGGGCTATCACGATTCCCGCGAAAATCTGAATGCGCTCCTTGTCGCCCTCGCGGACTTTCGTGTGTACGCGAACGCCGTCGCCCACCTTGAATTTTGCGACGCCGTCCTTGATTTGCGATTTGGTTATCTCTTTCAATAAGGCCTGGTTCATGATGTTTCCCTTCCGATTAAATGTTTTTGTTTATGATGTCGCCCCTTCTTGCGAGCGTTTTTTTCTCCTGCTGTTCGAGCCTCCACGCCCCAATGCGCGCGTGGTCGCCCGACATTAGAACTTCCGGCACGGGCATTCCCCTGAATACCGCGGGTCTGGTATATTGTGGAAAAGAAAGCAGATTGGCGTTAAAAGAGTCGTACGTCAAGGAATTTTCTTCTCCCAAAACGCCTTTTACGTGTCTGGCGACCGCGTCGGCCAAAACGGCCGCAGGAAGGGTGCCGTTTGTCAGAACGTAGTCGCCAATGGAAATTTCGCGGTCTATCACGCAGTCGCGCACGCGCTGGTCGACGCCCTCGTAGTGCCCGCTGAGAAGAATCAAATGGCGTTCCGCCGCAAGCTCCTTCGCAATGGAGGCGTTGAAGCGCTCCCCGTCGGGGCACATATATATCCGCACGCACCCCGGAGTTTGCAGGGCCTCAATGGCCGAAAAAATCGGCTGCGGCATCATGACCATTCCGGGCCCTCCGCCGAACGGCCTGTCGTCGGTGCAGCGGTGTTTGTCGTCCGACCAGTCCCGTATGTTGTGCACGCCTATGTCCAGTATGCCGGCGCGCCGCGCCCTGCCGATCATGCTCTCGGACAGATAGCCTTCGAGCATTTTCGGAAAGAGGGTCAGAAAGTCGATTTTGAGAGCTGCGGCCATCGGACAAATAAAAAACCCGCGGCATAATCGATTACACTGCGGGTCGGGCTAAAATGCGAATCGGGCCGGACTACGCCTGCGCCGCCGCGGCCGCGCGGGCCTTTTTGATTATGCTCCTGGCAGTGTCCGAAGGCTGCGCGCCGACGCCCAGCCAATAGTCCGCACGCTCGACGTTTATCTGTACCTCCACGTCCTTGCCGCGCGGTTTCGGATTGTATAGGCCGAGGTTTTCGACAAACCTGCCGTCGCGGCTGGAGGTGCTTTCGGCGACCACCAGGCGGTACATCGGATTGTGTGCGGAACCGTGTCTTTGAAGTCTTATTCTAAGTGCCATATCTTATATAGAAAATGAATTAAAGTTTGCCATTTCACAGAAACGCCGAAAGTTGTAAAGCTTTTTTTTAAAAAAAGCTCCCGCCGAATTTGGAAGCCGCCCGCTGCCGCGCGAAAAACGCCCCTAGCGCGTTGCGGCGGGAAATTTTTTCGGAATTTGAAACGTCAGCTCCTGCGCCCGTTCCCGAAGTTATCCTTTAAATGTCTGCGAACTCCCCTGTAAAGGCGCGCGCAAAAATCCCCCTTCCGGAATCGCCGCAAGGGGGACGGGTCGGCGCCTTCGCGCGGCTATTTCATCATTTCGTCGTAAAATTCGACAATGCGGCCGCGCCTGTCGGATTCGTTAAACTCCATGGCGTCCTTGGGGTGGCGGTTCAGGAAACCCGTCACCATGTAGGGGTAGTCGAATCCCCAGCCCAGCTTTGCGCGCATGGGCTCAATGTGCTTCTCGATGCAATCGAGCAGCGGACGCATTCTGTACTTCGGGTTGTGGAGGAAACCGACAAGCATTTCGAGCGGACAATTCCCCGCGCCGCGGCCGAGCCCGGCGAGCGTGCCGTCAACCATGTTCGCCCCGGCGACTATGGCCTCAATCGTGTTGGAAAAGGCCAGCTGGAGATTGTTGTGCGCGTGTATGCCGACCTCCTTGCCGAACTCGTTGGCTATGCGCATGTACTTCGCCATCATGTAGCGTATCTGCTCGCTGTACAGCGAGCCGAAACTGTCGACCAGGTAAATCGCCTGCGCGGGGGATTGGCCGAGGAGTTCGAGACCTTCGTCCAACTCGCTCTCGCGGACGGTCGAGATTGCCATGAGGTTTACGGTGGTTTCGTATCCCTTCTGCGCGGCGTCGTTGATCATGTCTATGGCGAGGGGAATCTGGTGTATGTATGTGGCGATTCGTATTACGTCTATCGCGCTTTCCGACTTGGGGAGAATGTCGGTCTTGTAGTCGCATTTTTCGGCGTCCGCCATGACGGATATTTTTATGTCGCGCTTGTTGTCGCCTACAATGCGCCTGATGTCGTCCTCTTTGCAGAAACGCCACGGGCCGAATTTCTCCGGAGAGTATATGCGGGCGCTGTTCTTGTATCCCATCTCCATGCAGTCTATTCCCGCGTCGGCGCAGGCGTCGTAAACGGCGCGCACCACTTCGTCGGAGAAGCGGCTGGAATTCATCAAACCGCCGTCCCTTATCGTGCAGTCGAGCACCTTTATTTCTTTTCTGAATCCAACCCACCTTCCGGAGGAGCTGGACGATCCGTTCATTGTCTTTTGATTCATGTCTTTTGTAGTTGTAGGAATTGATTTAAAGCGCGTCAGAAAAATTTTTCACAAAAAAAACCCGAACGCTTTAACGTTCGGGTCTTTTTTCCTTAGCAAAACCGGACCGGCCGCTTACCGAACGTCAAGCAGTTCATAAAAAAAGTAATAGTAATAGCCGGTGAATACGTTTTGCATATTGAGGCGCATTAAGTAGGTTTTTTTTGCAAGATCAAGCTTTTTTTTCAATCGTAAAAAATTTTTTTTAATAAAGGCCGGCCGTGCCGGATTGCTTTGGGCGATTGGCGGCGTTGCAAAATCCGGTTTGGCTGCGCGGCATTCAAACGGGGGGCGGGAACGACGGCGTCGCCGCGAGGCGGCGGCAAGTCCGTTTGTGCTTTTTAGAATTGCCGGAGTTATCCGTTTGAATCGGTACGCGCTTGAATTGGCGCGCGAGCTTGAATTTGAGCGCGCGCTCTGCCGGGGCGTCTGTTCGAACCGGGGGGGCGCGCCGGCTTGTTTGAACGGCTTGTCGGCAGATTGTACTTTGCGGCCGATTGCGCGGTTGCCGTTTGGCGGGGACAGTGAAGGGTACGCGGCAGTCGTTGAGCGGGTGGAGTTTGTTCAGCAAGAGCCGCCTTGCACGATATACGCGATATGCGCGGTGTGTGTAATATGGTAATGTGCGCGATGTGCGCAGTCGCGCGAGCATTCTGCGCGGTGCGGATTATTTTACAGGGAGCGCGTTGGACTGCGGATTGGATAGTCTTGCTTGATTCTACTTCCTCGGCATATGCGGAATTTATCGGGAAGGGCGGCGACGGATTTTGCGCCGGGTGATTGTAGGGCTGGTAATTGTGCGCCGGGTGATTGTGCGGAAAGGGACAGTTTGCGGCATGCGTGCTCGAGCATGCGGACACCTTCTGCGGCTCGCGCTGAATTGACACCCTCTGCGGCTCGCGCCGAATTACGGGCGGACGGACTGATTTTATGCGGGCGCGCCCATACAAAAGACGCCGCGTTAAAATGGAAGGGGTAGGTTTGCGTCCAAACGCGCCGCCGCATTCGCATGGGAGGGTAGATATATTCGCGGGGAGGCTGCCGGCCAAATGCCGCAGATGCGTGAAGAGGCGCGCGTCCTATAAAAAAGCGGCGCACTCCCAAAGAGAACGCCGCACACGCGCAAAGCCCGGTTCGCGTTTCGCGCTATTTGTAGGCGCGGATCATTTCGTAAAAGTCGGAAAAAAGGGCGTCTGCGTCGTTCGGTCCCGGAGCGGCTTCGGGGTGGTATTGAACGCTGAATACGGGAAAGTCTTTCAGGCGCAATCCCTCGACCGTTCCGTCGTTGAGGTTTATCTCGGTGACTATCGCGCCGTTTTTTTCCACGGATTCCGCGTCCGCCGCAAAGCCGTGGTTTTGCGACGTTATCGAGACCTTTCCGGTCTCAAGATTTTTTACCGGCTGATTTCCCCCCCTGTGCCCGAACTTCAGCTTGAACGTATGCGCGCCCAGCGCGTGCGCAACCACTTGATGCCCGAAACAAATCCCGAATGTCGGATACTTGCGCATGAGTTTTGCGACGGTCTCGTGCGCATAGGGCACCGCGGAGGGGTCGCCCGGCCCGTTGGAGAGAAACAGCCCGTCGGGAGCGTATTTTTCTATAACGTCTGCGGGCGCGTCCGCGGGAAACACGCGCACGTCGAATCCGTGAAAGGAAAGTTTTTCGTATATGGATTTCTTCGCCCCGAAATCGATTGCGGCGCATCTAAAGAGAGGCTTGCGGCGCTTCGAGGAGTATAAGGCGGTTCCGGGAATCGAAAACGGGGCGCAGGATTCGTCCGTCGCGCGGAAGTCGAACGGCTCTTTGCAGGTCACTTCCTTTACGTAGTCCAGCCCTTCAAGCCCCGACCAGGCGCGCGCCCTTGCGACGGCCTCGTCGACGGAGATTCCCTCCGTGCTCAGGCAGGCCCTCATCGCGCCCGCGCTGCGGATTTTTTTTGCTATTGCGCGCGTGTCGACTCCGCTTATGGCCGGTATGCCCGCCGCAAGAAGATACTCTTGAAGCGGCGTTCTGCTGCGCCAACTGCTGGCTATCGGACTTAACTCGCGCACGACAAATCCGGCGGCCTTCACACCGTCCGATTCGTCGTCGTCGGGATTCGTGCCGTAATTGCCTATTTCCACCGCCGTCATGGCCACTATTTGGCCGAAGTACGACGGATCAGTCAGTATCTCCTGATAACCGGTCATCGAGGTGTTGAACACGGCCTCTCCGACGACCGTTTTGGAGGCGCCCTCCGCGCGGCCCACAAAGGCGCTTCCGTCCTCCAACGCATATACTGCCGTTTTCTCTGTACTCATATTTTCGCCCGACGATTACGGAGATTTTCGCGCTCTTTACAAGCTTATATTCCAAATAAAATCCCCGCGCGCGGGCGCGCCGGTACCGTTTGCATTTTTGCGAGGCGTGGGGAAGGTGTGGAAAAATTATCGAGGGGGCGAAGGTGCGTCGCCTTCGCGCGATATGAAATGGCGTAGAAAAATCATGGAGCAACGGGCAAAAATTGTGACGGGGGGGGAGGGAAGTTTCTTTGTGTTCGTCGCGTGGACGCGTCGCTTTGAGTGAACGCGTTAAGCGCGCGAATGATGCGGGGGGGGAAGAATGCGTTATTCTCAAAATCAAAAGGCTTGTTTCGGGGGGGCTGAATGGGCGAAAGGGGGCCTTCACGCACCAAAGGCAGTCTGGCAAAAATTGTGACGGTGTGGGCAGTAAATTTTAAAATTTTGTACGGAAACCGGGTTGGAAAAATTTTTTTGGGTGGGTGGACAACCGCCGTTTCCCAAATGGTTTGTTTTCGCGTCTCGCCTTTTTTTTAAGCCGCGGCGGGCCGGCGGAGTCTTTTGGGTTTTTTAGTCTGGGGGGAGGACGGCGCGTGCGAATATTCCTTTAAAACGATATTTTTTTGAAACTAATCCGGAGCTTTGCGGATTTGCCCTTTGCGCGCCGCAGTCTGCGGGCGCGAAGCCTTTTTGCGCGCGCTCTTTCGCAGTCTATGCGGGATTCGTCGGCGCAGGCGTCATTTTTTCGGCTCGGCCTTTGCCTCGTCTCCCCAATTTATCTCGAACGGCCGCAGAACAAGCCGCCCCTCTTTTATCGCCGACATGACCGACTCCTGAGCCAAGGCCTTCTTGTCCGATTCGGAAGTCTTTGTATCCTCATACATTCTCCGGCCTTCGCGGTTGTTCCACAGGTCCATGCAGCGTCCACCCATCTTGTTTATGTAGCTTATCTCGTAGGCGTCGGTAAATTTCTTGGCGCGCTCCGAGCCTATTTTCTGCGAAAGGCGAAAACTGAAATAGGCGTGTCTGAAAGCGTCGGCCTCGTTGTCCACGGCCTCCACGCCGGGAAAGAGCTTTCCGGTCAGCGCCACGCTCTCGTCCCTGATTTCCGATGCGTAGAGCGCGCCGAACGGATCCTTTAGGCTGACGAGGTACAGCGAGTTCCCGGAGGGATCGAAATCGAGCTCCGTGTATAGTTCCAGCAGGGTGGGCGAAGACGGAACCTTCCCCTCGATTTCCTTCGGAATGTCCATGTGAAGCTTGGAGGAGTCCACTCCCCGCAGGCGTTCGGCCTCCGCCCTTCCTTCGTCCAATTCTCTCGGCGATTCCGGAATGCCCGCGCAGCCCGACAATATTAACGCTCCCGACGCGCAGACAATCGGGACTATCGCCTTTAATTTCTCGCAAAACCAATTCATATCGAAACGTCAAATGCGCTCCTCCCGCAAGAGTCTTTCGGGCGGCGCGCGGAATGGGGTAAAACTTCGCCAAACGCCTCGCGCCCTAAAGGGGGAAGGGGGCGTATTCGGCGGACTGTCGCTTATAAATTAGACTTTTTCGCGCAAAATTCGTTCATTGCAAAATTTCATTTCCAATTTTGCGGCGCGAAAAAGAGTTCTTGCTTTTATTGCAAAAAATCGTACAGCTACTATTTATACACAAACATGTTCGCGCCGAAAAAAGGCGGCGAAAACTTCTCTATGGATTGGTTAAACAGCTTGTTTTTCGGGGAGGGAATCGCCCATTCTCTCTTGATTTTGGCATTGGTGATTGCAGTCGGGGTTTTTCTCGGAAAAATCAAAGTATTTGGGATAAGTTTCGGCATTACGTGGATACTTTTTCTGGGAATATTGGCAAGCCACTTTGGAATGGGCGTCGAAAGCCGCCTCTTGGAGTTCGCAAGGGAGTTCGGGCTTGTCCTGTTCGTCTATTCGATAGGCTTGCAGGTGGGGCCGAGCTTCTTTTCGTCGTTCAAGAAAACGGGGCTGAAGATGAACGCCATAGCAATGTGCGCGGTTTTTGCCGGCATTGCGGTGGCGCTCGCCATATCGTATGCGCGAGACGTTCCGATGCAGACGATGGTCGGCATACTCTCCGGCGCGGTGACAAACACTCCGGGATTGGGCGCGGCGCAGCAGACCTTCTCCGACATCAGGGGGACGGGCGACTCCTCGATTGCGCTGGGCTATGCCGTGGCTTATCCCATGGGCGTGGTGGGGTTGATTTTGTCCATGATTATTATAAAGGCGGCATTCCGCATATCTCTCGAAAGGGAGCGGAAGGCTGTCAGCGGCGCCGAAGACACGAAATCCGGAGCCTCGCGCATATCGATAAGGGTGAAGAATCCGGCCGTTTTCGGAATGAGGATTGAGGACATCGCAGCGCTCTCCGGCAGGCATTTTGTCATATCGAGGGTGTCGAAGTCGGCGGAGTCCGGAAAAATCCTCATAGCCTCCGGCGACACGGTTCTCGATGCGGACGACTCTATTTTGGTCGTGGCCGAAAACAGGGACGCTGATTTTGTGACCGCATTTTTGGGCGAGCGCATCGAGATGGAGTGGCAGAAGCTCGACACCGGCTTAGAGGCGCGCAGAATAATGATTACGAATCCGAAGGTCAACGGGCACACTCTGGGGAAACTCGGATTGTTCGGCGGATTTTCCTTCAACATCACGAGGGTGAACCGCGCCGGCATAGACCTCGTGGCCCATTCCGACCTCGCGCTGCAAATGGGCGACCGCGTGACGATAGTGGGAACTTCGACGGCGATAGAGAACGCCGAAAAGCTTTTGGGCAACTCGATGATGAAGCTGCGCCAGCCGAATTTGTTTCCGATTTTTCTCGGAATATTTCTTGGAGTGCTTGCGGGAAGCATTCCGTTCAGCATTCCGGGGATACCCCAATCGGTGAGGCTGGGGCTTGCGGGAGGGCCGCTGGTGGTGTCGATTTTGCTCGGCCGCTTCGGCCCGCGCTTCAAGCTGGTGACGTACACTACGGTGAGCGCGAATCTCATGGTGCGCGAGATAGGAATTGCGCTCTTCCTGGCGGCGGTCGGGCTTGGAGCGGGGCCCAATTTCGTAAAGACCATTGTGGAGGGCGACGGCTTGATGTGGGTGCTGTACGGAGTCGCAATTACTATGCTTCCGATGCTCGTCGTCGGCGCCTGCGCAAGAATATTCGCAAAGACGGACTACTTCACCCTGATTGGCATCATGGCCGGCAGCTCCACGAATCCTCCGGCGCTGGCCTACGCGAACGCGACCGCTGCAAACGACAGGCCGGCCGTGGCCTACGCCACCGTCTATCCGCTGACGATGTTCATGCGCGTCTTGACGGCGCAGTTGCTCATAATACTTTTTGCCGCTTAGGCCGCGCCTTTGAAGGCGGCGGCATGACGGCGCAAAAATTATGCGCGCGGGTACTGGAAATGTTTCCGCGCGTTTCTACTCGCGCGTTCGGGAGGGCGTCGCGGTTTTTCTGTATTTTTGAGTTTTCGCGCTTTGAAATTTCTGTTCCTTGCGCCGCGTTTTTTTTCGCGCGGGCAAGTCTTTGAAATGCCGGCTTTTTCAAGGCGCCTCCATTGTCGGAAAAACGCCGAATTACTGAATTGGCGCGCCTTCGGCTTTCGCTTTTCGGCGCGCCGCATCGGGCGCGCGTTTCCGTCCGTTTCCGCCCGCGGGGCTGGCCGTTTTTCTGGATATCCAAAATTTGGATTAATGTCCGATAAAACGTTTTACATTTTTCTTGATTGCCGTAAAATTTTCGTCCGAAAACAAATTCAACAACGGAGGAATGATGAAGGGATTGGTTTTGTGTATGGCGGCGCTCGCGCTGCATGCGGCCGCGGCGGACGACATAGTTATATTCGACGCGCAGAAGGGTGTCGGGCGGTTTGAATCCAAAGGCGCAAAAATGACGGAGGACGGCCTGCTGGCAAAGGGATACGGCGCGCCGCTGGACTTTTTGGGCGAGTGGGATCTCTCGGAGAATCTCGACTTTGAGTTTGAAATCAAGAGCAAGAGCGCGGACAAGTCCGACAAATCCCTAATACTGGTCAAAATTTTTTCGGAACTGCCCAAAGGCAAACTTAGGTGGGACGGGATAAATCCGTTCAGGGGAATCGCCGCGCCCAAGGGGGAATTCGGGGTCTGCGAACTGGCCTATCCGAAGGCTCCGCCAAAGGACATTTGGGAGAGGCTCATGCCGAAAAGCGGAAAGCTGAAAATGCGCGCCACCCCGTTTTCCTATGGCGACAGAGACGTCCCTACGATGGACTACGGAAAAATAACCCGCCTCAGAATGCATACGTGGGGGCCGCCGTTCTATATTAAAAGGGTTGTCGCAAAAAGTTCCAAAACCCGCAAGGAGGCCGCCTGCTACTCGATGACCGCCGAAGAGTTCTTTCCGTTCATTGACAAATACGGCCAGTACAAATTCGCCGACTGGCCGGGAAAAATACGTTCCGACGGAGATTTGAAGCGCGCCGAGGAAAGCGAAGCCGCGGACTTGGCCGCGTATCCGGAAGCTCCCGACAGGGACAAGTTCGGCGGCTGGCTGAAAGGCCCCAAACAGGAGGCTACGGGGCACTTCTACGTCAAAAAAATCGACGGCAAGTGGTGGCTGGTGGACCCAGAGGGCAATCTGTTCTGGTCGCACGGGGCGGTCAGGGTCACGCCGTCGTGCGCGATAACTCCGCTGGACGGCAGGGAGCACTACTTTGAAGCCCTGCCGAAAGAGGGCGACAAACTGGCCCTGTTCTACACGACGAAGGACGAATTGCTGGCTCCGTATTATGTCGGGGTAAAGAGGACGTACGATTTTTCCGCGGCGAATCTCTATCGCAAATACGGGGACCAATGGCGCCAAAAGTACGCCGAAAAGGCGCACGCGCGCTTGAAAAGTTGGGGAATGAACACCATCGCCAACAGCTCGGACTCCTCCATCTTCATGATGCGCAAGACGCCGTATATCGACAGATTTGAAATTAAGTCGCCCTTCTTCAGGGGAGAATTCGGCTATTGGTGGCCGTTTCGCGACCCCTTCAACCCCAAGTTTGCCGAAAACGTCAGAAAGAATCTGCTCGACAGAAAAGAGCAGCTGGACGACCCGTGGTGCATCGGCTTCTTTGTGGACAACGAAATCCATTGGGGCACGCCGACAACGCTTGCGCGCAACGTGCTGATATCCGATCCGTCCACCTCGGCAAAGAAAGTTTTTGCCGGCGACCTGAAGGCCAAATACGGAACCGTGGAGGCGCTCAACAAGGCGTGGAAATCGGACTACAAGGATTGGGACGGCATCATTTCCGCCAGGGAAGCGCCCGACGGCGCGCTTGAGGAGGATTTGCGCGCATTCTCCGCGAAGATAACGGAGGAGTATTTCAAACAGGTCAGCTCCGCGATAAGGGAACTTGCGCCCAACAAGCTCTACATGGGCTGCCGCTTTGCCGGAAGCGCAAACGAACAGGTCATGAGAATAGGCGCAAAGTACTGCGACGCAATCAGCATAAACCGGTACGCGTTTTCGATTGAAAAACTCAAGCTTCCCAGCGGCATAGACAAGCCGATTATGATAGGGGAGTTCCACTTCGGCGCGCTCGACCGCGGACCGTTTCACTGCGGATTGAAATATACTCCCAATCAAAAGGCCCGCGCGCAGGCCTATTACGATTATGTGGAGTCGGCATTGAAAAATCCCAGCGTGATAGGCACGCACTGGCACCAGTTCTCCGATCAGGCGGCGACGGGCAGGTTCGACGGGGAGAATTTTCAAGTCGGCTTCACCGACGTGTGCGACGTTCCGTACCGCGAGACTGTGGATAAAATTCGGGAAATCGGATACGGAATGTACGGCATTCGGGCGAACAACTAATCTTTCAAACGTAGGGAATCGAAGCGAAGGGCGCGCATAAAATGCGCGTCCTTTTTTTGGCGCGTTTCGCGCGGGATTGAGGGCGTATTGCATCGCAATGTTTGAGGGATAAAATCGGACGTTTGGAGTAGACGCCCATTTTTTTTTCAAAGATTTTCGCAATGGGGTATCGCAAGGGGCGTTCGGGGAGACGCAAGGAGATTGCGAAGGGATTAAAATCGGGAGGCGGGGGGAAACGGGATTGCGCCGGATTGCGCGAGATTGCCGGTTATTTGCAGGGAACTTTCTTGTCGCGCGCCTCATAGACGCCGTTGCCGCGCTGTTCGCAGACACTCTTTTTGTGCCGCCCGCAAATACTGTTGTCGCCCCGTTTGCAGACACCGTTGCCGCGCCGCAGGAAAATTTCTCTTCGGCGCAGATGAAACATTCGCCTATTGCCGCTTTAATCTTTCATTGCGCGTGCGCGGTTGTCGGCGTGCGGATTTGCGAGGCCGCCCCGCGCCGAGTGGGGGGAATATTTGGCGGATTCGTTAAGCGTATTGCCGGCGCGCGAAATTCTGAAAGAGGACGCTTGGCTCGGCGTATGCGCTGCCGTTTAACCGCAAAAAAGGACGCAAAAAAATGTATGAAAAAAATGGCGCAAGAAAAAGGCGCGCCGCAAGAATTGCGGACGCGCCCCGTGTTAGATTTAATTTTCGATTATACGGCCGCCAGCTTTCCGGAAATCATCAGGCATATTGCCGCAACCGCCACTATGACGAGGGCAACCGCTCCCAACGCTTCCCGTTTGGTAAACGCCCGCCTCTTCTGCTGGCGGGACGCCCATATATAAACCGGAATGCCCGCCGCAAGGAATATCACGGACATCAACAGATAGTCGAGCCCCGCCGCGTAAATCAGCCACACCGCGTAAATCGAGCCGAGTACGCCCGATAGCAGAGCCAATTTTACGGAGCCGCCGAGATTGACAACGTTTGAATCCCTCTTCAGGCAAATCTTCCATAGATACGCCGTGCTCGCCAGATAAGGCGGCAAAACCATGACGCCCGTTATGCTGAGCATGGTGTTCCACGCGTTATTGGAAAAGTAGACCAGCAACATGGCAAGCTGCATGAGAATGCTCGTCACCCAGAGCGAGGCCGACGGCGAACCGTGCGAATTTTCGGCGGTAAAGAACTTCGGGAACGTCCCGTCTTTTGCCGCCGCGTAAGGCATTTCCGCCGTTATCATAGTCCATGCCAACCAGCTGGCAAGCACCGCTATTATAAGGCCGATGTTCATCAGCCAGCTGCCCCACTCGCCGACGACCTTCTCCAAAATTCCCGCCGTGGACGGATTGGGAACGGCCGCAAGCTCCGCCTGCGTCATAAATCCGAACGGCAGCACCGACAAGAGGACAAAAATGAGCAGGCAGCCGAAAAAGCCCAGTATCGTCGCCTTGCCGACGTCGCTTTGGCTCTTGGCTTTGTCGGACAGGACAACCGCGCCCTCGATGCCGATGAAGGCCCAGAGCGTGACAAGCATCGTGCTCTTTATTTGGTCGCCCATAAATCCCAAATTCCGCTCTCCGTCTCCGGTGAGATGCCCCCAGAAGTCGAACGTGAACTTGTCCCACTGGAACACCACGGCCATGATTATTATGAACAGGAAAACGGGCACGAGCTTTCCAATCGTTCCGATTATGTTCAAAACCGAGGCCTGTCTTATCCCGCGCAAGACTATGAAATTAAACATCCAAATCAGCAGCGATCCGCCCACTATGGACTCGATATTGTTTCCTCCGGTAAACCAGCCCGGAAAAAAATAATTGAGCGCGTCCATGGTTATGACGGCGTATCCGACATTGCCGAATATCTGGCACAGCCAATACCCCCATGCGATTGTAAAGCCGGCGTAGTTTCCGAATCCGGCCTTGCTGTACATGTATATTCCGGCGGTCAAGTCGGGACGCGCGACTGCCAGAGTCTTGAACGTATTGGCGATGAAATAAATTCCGATGCCCGTCACAATCCATGCGAGTATCACGGCGCCGGCTCCCGCGCCGGCGGCCATGTTCTTGGGCAGACTGTAAATTCCGCCCCCGACCATGGAGCTGACGACTATCGCCGCCAGCCCCATTGCGCCAAGCCTCTTCGCGGCGGACATGCCCGCCTGCGCAGGAGGCGTTTTTGCGTTGTTATCCGCCATAAACGACGCCTTTCGACTAAACGCTTGCGGGCTCGGCAAACTCGAAATTCAAAAATCCCAGAGCTGTCAAACAGTATCCGAACGGCTGTTCGATATTGATGAAGTTATGGAATATTTGGAAGTCGCTATGCTTCTGCACCCCGCGAATGGATAGTTCGTGGTTGAGCGATTTGTTCAGCCACATTTCGCAATGGGTCTTTGCGATGTCTTCGTCGATCCACGTGTCGAAATATTCGACGTATTCAGCCGCCCAGCCGCCGATGAGCTCGCCGCTCTTGTCTTTGCCCCAGCATACTCCGACGCCCGTCGCTATCGCGCGGTGTTCGCTGCTTCTTGCCCCGTTGCCGGCCATTATGACCTCCAGCACCGCTCCGTGATGGAAGAATTTTGTCACTTTGTCCACGGGGTAGATTTTTCCATACAGCTCCTTGGGCAGAACCGACGTGTAGGGAATTACGTTGAAATTCTCTATTTTCGCCTCAAGCAGCGCGGAATCGTAGCAGAATGTCTCAAAGGGTTGAGGGGGTATGCCGTCGCAGGCCTGCCCCGCTCCTCCCGTGTGAAATGCCAATGTGGGATACCTAGTTCCTAATACCATGTTAATTACTCCTTATTTATTTAGTATTTTAGTTTTTCTCTAATATTTTTTGTAGATTTCCCCATCTGCAAATGTGACGCATAGTATAATATGTTTTTTAGAGAAGGTTTCCGGATTTGCGTCCGAAACATTTAAATTAGTAAAGAATTTTTTGGATTTGTTCTGCAAATATTGGGAATCCCCATTCCGAAAAATTTGTTCCGCGCGCAAATTTCTTGCGTTTTTTCGCGGGTTTGGCTTCGCAGCGGCGGGCCGCGTTCAAATCCGAAACTCTCCGGGGAAGAGGGGGTATGCGGCATTTGGCAAACGGCATTTTCTTCCCTTTTTTACAAGGGCGGCACGTTCAAAATCCGATTTCGGAAAACAGGGCGGAATTTGGAGGCCGCATCGTTTTTTCGGGAATCTTCGGCCGAGGCGGCGCGAAAGAATTGAGGATTTCTTGCAAATCCGCAGATTTAGGGCGATGCGCGTCTTACCGGCGGAGTTTTGCGTCCTCATAAATTTTTTCAAATCTTGGTTCGTTTTATCAAATATTACTTCGTTTTAGGATTTGGAGCTTAAAAATATTTTCACCCCCCGCATCTCTTCTTTCAGCTTGTGCGCAATTTTTATATTCCGCAATATGCCGTTATTTCCCGCAGCATGCCGAAAGCGGTATTGAAATCGTCGCAACGGGGACGTTTGCGTACAGACAGTTGTTGCGTATTTTATTTTGGGAGCCGGCAAGTCCGCGGCGAATCCGCTTTGAAGTTAACGCAAAACGGCCGCCTGTTTCGGAGTCGGGCGGCCGTCGTTTTTTTTGTTGTCCGTGCGCGGCGTCTTTCTTCGTTTTTTCTTCGCGCGCCCTATTTGCGATCGAGTATCGGTTTTCCGAATAGCCGGCGTATTACGTAGTAGAATATCGGCGTAAATACGCAGCCGGCGATTGTGACGCCTATCATGCCGAAGAATACCGAAGTTCCGAGGCTTTGGCGCAATTCGAATCCCGATCCCGTTCCGTATGCGAGCGGGAACACTCCGAGAATAAACGCCATGGAGGTCATGACTATGGGCCGGAGCCTGTTCTTTGACGCGTTGCTTACGGAACTTACGAGTTCCTCTCCGTTTTCCTCGCGCTGCTTTGCAAACTCGACAATCAGAATGGCGTTCTTGCATGCCAGCCCGATTAGCACTATGAATCCGATTTGCGTCAGTATGTTGTTGTCGAGGCCGCGCGCATGGATGCCGGATATGGCAAAAAACAGCACGAGCGGAACTATGAGTATCACCGCCAGCGGGATTGTCCAGCTCTCGTATAGGGCGGCGAGCATTAGGAATACGAACACCACGCACACGAAAAATACGATTAGCGAGGTATTGCCGGTGCGTTTCTGCTGGAATGCGATGTCCGTCCACTCTATGCCCATGCCCTGCGGAAGGACTTGCAAGGCCAGTTCGTCGATGGCGTGAATCGCCTCGCCGGAGCTGTATCCCTTGCTCAGGTTGCCCTGAATCTCGGCGCTTTCATACATATTGTAGCGCACGGTTCTGTCGGGGCCGATTATGCGGTCGATGGATATGAGTGAGCCAAGCGGAACATATTTGCCGTTGGCGTCCGGAACCTTCAGGTTGTATATGTCCCGCAGGTCCTTTCTGTTCGAACTTTCGGCCTGCGCCACCACGCGGTACACGCGCCCTAAAATGTTGAAGTCGTTTACGTATATGGAGCCGAGATTGTATTGCAGCGTGGTGAATATGGACTCCAGCGGCACATTCAGCTTTTGGGCGCGTTCGCGGTCTATGTCCACGTACAGCTGCGGATTGGATATGCGGAATCCCGTAAAGGCCTGCGAGACGCAATCGAGCTTGTTGATTTCGTCCACCATTATGGCCAGCTGCTTGTTGAGCTCGTCGATTCCGTATCCGGCGCGGTCTTGCAGCTGCATTTTGAAGTCGCTTCCGCTTCCTATGCCGCGGACGGGGGCGGGCGTCATCATGTAGACTGCGCCTTCGGGGCATGCTTCGTCCAGTATTGCGCGGACTTCGTCCAAAATTACCCCGGCCGAGCGCCCGTTTTTGTCCCTCTCCTTTCTGTCGGACAGATTGATTGTGATGTTTCCGGCGTTCGAGGAGGCCATTCCGGATATTCCGTTTCTTCCGGCCACCGCATTGGTGTATTTTACGCCTTCGACCTGCATTATCAGTTGTCCCGCGCGCTTGACGACCTCTTCGGTGCGCTCGAATGAGGCGCCGTCGGGCAGGATTATCGTCGCGGAGAAATATCCCTGGTCCTGTTTCGGAATGAATCCCTTTGGAGTTTCCTCAAAGGTGTATTTTGTCGCCCAGAGCAGGCCTGCGTAGAGGGCCAGCACGAGAATCGACACGCGCGTAAGTTTCGCCACAAACCAGCCGTACTTTTCCGACACCCACGTGAATCCCTTGTTGAACAGCCAGAAAAATCCGCCTATCGTATAATTCCAGAGCTTCGAGGCGAACCCCGTCGACTTTTGCGATATGTCGCGCAGAAGCAGCGCGCACAGCGCGGGCGTGAGCGTGAGCGACACCAGCGCGGACAGTATTGTCGAAGCCGCTATCGTGAGCGCAAACTGCTTGTAAAATTCGCCGGATATGCCCCCGACAAACGCGGTCGGAACGAATACGCAGCTCAAGACGAGCGCTATCGCAATAACCGCTCCCTGAACTTGCGTCATGGCCTTTTCGGTCGCCTCGCGCACGGGAAGGCCCAGCCGCATGTTGCGCTCCACGTTTTCGACCACCACGATTGCGTCGTCGACGACTATGCCTATTGCAAGCACAAGCCCGAACAATGTCAGGTTGTTTATCGAGAATCCGAACAGGTACATCACCGCAAACGTGCCGACGAGCGACACGGGAATCGCAAACAGCGGAATTATCGCCGCGCGCCAGTTTTGCAGAAAGAGCAGGACGACGACAACCACCAGCAGTATGGCCTCGAATATCGTGCGGTAAACCGCGTTGATGGACTCCTGTATAAATTCCGTCGCATCGTATCCGATGACGTAGTCCACGTCCGGGGGGAAGCTCTTTTTCATCTCCTCCAGTTCCGCCCTGACTTTTTTGGACAGCTCCATCGCGTTTGCGTTGGGCAGCTGGTACGCCCCCATCGTCACCGCGCTCTTGTTGTTGATGTACGATTCGTTCCCGTAGGTGTACGAGCCAAGCTCTATTCGCGCGACGTCCCGCAGATAGATTATGCGGCCGTCCGGCAGGTATTTTATTATTATGCCCCCGAACTCTCTTTCCGTTTCGAGGCGGCCCTGCGTGTTTATTATCATCTCGAACGCGGCGTCCGAATCGAGCGGCGGGGCGTTCAATTTTCCGGCGGCTATCTGCTTGTTCTGCTCCTGAAGCGCGTCTATGACCTGTTGGGGCGTGACGTCAAGGGCCGAGAGCCTGTCAGGATCGAGCCATATCCTCATGCAGTATTCCTTCGCCCCCCATACGCCGAATTCGCTTATGCCGTAGATTCGCGCGAGGCGGTCCTGCATTTGGGTGAGGGCGTAGTTGGTCAGATAGAGCTTGTCGCGCGTGCCGTTGGGCGAAAACAGGTTTATCCATATCAGCAGGTCGGGGGAGCGCTTTCTGACGGTCACGCCGGTGTCGCGCACCTCTTGCGGAAGTCTGGACAGCGTTTCCGAAACCCTGTTTTGTACGCGCACCTGCGCCATGTCTATGTTTGTCCCGGTCTCGAACGTGATGACAATCTGGGCGGAGCCGTCGGACCCCGACTGGCTCTGCATGTAAAGCATTCCCTCGACTCCGTTCAGAGCCTGTTCCAGCGGGGCTACCACCGACTTCATCACAACCTCCGGCGACGCTCCCCTATAACTGGCCCCGACGTAAACCGACGGCGGAGCCACATTCGGGTACTGCGCAACCGGCAGGGCCAGATACGCGCCGAGACCCAGCAGGAAAATCACTATGGATATTACTCCCGCGAAAATCGGGCGGTTTATGAAAAAGTGGGAAAATTTCATTTCGATTTTTTCGCCTTGTTTTCGCCCTTTAGAACCGGCGTGACTACCTTGTCCGGACGCGCCCTATGCTGGCCGTCGATTACGACCTTCTCGGTTCCGGCCAATCCCTCTTCGACAATCTGCATCTTCCCGACTTTGTCGCCGACTTTCACCGAGCGGTATTCGACGACGTTCTTGTCGTTGACGACCAGCACGTACCTGCCCACGAGGTCCGTTCCGACGGCCGCTTCCGGAATGAGTATTTTCTCGACCGGCTCTCCCGCCCGAAGGCTGATTTTTGCGAACATTCCGGGAAAGAGCATTCCGCTTTTGTTGTCTATGTCCGCGCGAAGCTCGATGCTTGCGGCGTTGAGCTTGTTATCCACGTAGGTCAGAATCCCGTTGTGCGAATAGTCGGTTTCGTCCATGAGCTTCAGCCGGACGGGCGGCCCCTTGCGCTTGGCCGGGTCTATGGCCTTGAACAGGTTTATCTTTCCGTAGCGTATTACGTCGCGCTCGCTGATCTCAAAGTAGGCGTAGATGGTGTCGCGGCTGACGAGCGTGGCCATGAGGGTGTTCTCGCTCGAAACGAGGTTGCCGACGTCCACGCGCCGCTTGCCAATGTATCCCGACATCGGCGCGAGTATCTTTGTAAATTCGAGGTTTAAATTCGCCTCCTTGAGCTTTGCCTGCGCGCTCATCATGACGGCCTTTGCCGAGAGAAGCTCGCTGTTGCGGGTTTCGAGAACCTCCTTCGATATGGCGTTTTCGTTGTAGAGCTGCTTTGCGCGCTCAAGATTGCTCTTTGCCAGCTCTATTCTGGCCGCGATTTCGGCGACCGACGCGTTGCAGGCGTCGACCACGGCCTCAAACGGGGCGGGGTCTATCTGAAATAGAATGTCGCCCTCCTTTACGAAGTCGCCGTCCTCAAAATAGATTTTTTCGAGATAGCCGTTGACGCGGGAGCGTATCTCGACGGATTTTTCGCCTTCGAGACGCGCGGTGTACTCGTCCCATATCTCGATGGGAACCCTTTGCGGATATTGGACGAAAACGGTATTGTTCTCCTTTTTTGCGATATTCCTGTCGTCCTGCTTCTGGCATGCCAAAAGCGACATGAAAACGACGCATACGGCAGTGTAGTGCAGCAGTTTTCTCATAAATATAATTCCCCCCAATTTCTTCCCCAAGAAATCAATCGGCGCGCAAGAAACGCCCGTAAAATTTTTTCCTGTTTAAAAAATTTTGCGGGTGACTCAAGAAAAATTTTTATGCGGATTTTTTGCAAAGTGAAAAAAATCGTTGACGCGCCGTGAAAAGACGCCACCATGCAAATCTCAATCGAGGGGATGTAGCTCAGTTGGAAGAGCACCACAATGGCATTGTGGGGGTCGTCGGTTCGAACCCGATCATCTCCA
>QALA01000087.1 GCA_003343565.1 Verrucomicrobiota bacterium
CGCAATTCGCTTTAAGCGAATTGCGCGGCATATCAAAAAATCTTTCGCGAATCTCGGTCTCCGACTGCAACCGTATTTTTTAAAACTTCTTGCCCCTCGTCCACTATGCGCCGGCTTATCCTAATGCAAAACTTTTGCGCGCACCGTATCTTATAATATTCAAAATATCAAACTGCAGCGCTTTTTATAAAAAACACATAAAAAATATCCGCAAACTTAACGCGCTCCTCCTATGCGCGCGCGACGGCAATATTTTCCATTGCCCCGCCAATTGCAAATCCGCGCGAAAAATGCAATGGACGGGCAAACATCAAGGGCAAGCGGCAGGCTCAAAACCGCTCTTACCCGGCAGATTTTCCCCGCAGACAAACGGCCTCTCTTTCCCGCAAAGAATCAGCATAAAAATTTTTCAATCTGTGCGCAAATCCGTGTGCATACAAATTCAACGGCGAAATTCGACAGTTATTGGAGCAATCCTAACGGTTTCGATCCGGCCCGAAAACGTCGGCGGCGCGCTGAGATTGCGGCTTCGGAGGGCTGTCCGAAAAGTCCGCAAGGGCAAACGCCCCCCTGAAGTCGTCGCCGAGCTTCAACACGCACGACCCCCACGACAACCCTGCCCCGAACGCCGACAGCACAACCGTATCCCCGCGCTTTAGCCTCCCCGAAAGAAACGCGTCCGCCAGCGCGACCGCCACGCTGGAACCGCCGATATTCCCGGTGTCGTGAAGTTTGTAATAGACCTTTTCGGGCGGCAGATTCATCTTTTTGGCAACGCTCCTGACGACCATTTCGCTCGCCTGGTGAAATATGTACAAATCCGTGTCATTCTCCGAAAGTCCGGCGTTGCGCAGGGCCCTGCCGACGCTCGCGGGAACGTTTCTGATTGCGAAAAGCAGAATCTTTCCCCCGTCCATGAACAGATTGTCCAAGCTCCTGACCGAACCGTTCTCGTCGCGCTTCGAAACCGCGGTTTCGGAACTTGAGGGAAGTCTCATTCCGCCGGCGAATTTTATCAAGTCCTTCCAGCCTCGCCCGTCGGAGCCGAAGTCGAATCCGAGAAACCCTCCGTCCGAAACCTCCTCGACAACGCATGCCGCCCCGCCGTCGCCGAAAATGGGAACGGAAGATTTGTCCATGGGGTTTATCATTCGCGTCGGCGTGTCGCCCGACATCGCAAGGACGCGCCCCGCCATCGACGCGCCAATCCACGCATTGGCCGTCCCAAGCGCGTACACGAACTGCGAGCAGCCCAAGTTTATGTCGAAGGCCGCGGCGGCGGTCGGAATGCGAAGGCGCGTCTGCAACATGCAGGCCGTCGTCGGCACCAAGTAGTCGGGAGTCTGCGTGGCCATAATCGCCATATCAACAGAATCGGGGTTCACCCCTTCGGAAAAAATTTTTTCCGCGGCGGCAGCCGCAAAGTCGGACGCGCATTCGCATTCGGAAGCAACTCTTCGCTCCAATATTCCGGTCGCCGGAAGGATACGCCTCATGTATTCGCCTCCGAAACGGCCGGACAATTCCGCGTTGGAGAGTTTTCGCTCAGGCAGCGAATACGCCAGATATGTTATGCCGGCTCGTCCCATCTACACCGTCCCGCAATCGACGCAAATGCACTGTCCCGTTATCGAAGACGCCTTCGGCGAAAGAAGAAACGCGACCGTCTCCGCCACGGACGCCGCGTCTGTGAGGCGTTTTAGCGAAGTCCTCGCGCAAATCTTGTTGCGCTGTTCGGGCGAAAGGGCCGCACTCATCTGCGTCTGCATGAATCCCGGCGCGACCGCGTTGGAGCGTATTCCCCTTCCGCCCCACTCGCGCGCAGTGGTTTGCGAAAAGGCCTCCATCGCCGCTTTGCTTGCCGCGTACATCGCAAGCCCCTTGTACCCCGTATGCGCGCTTACCGACGACACGTGCACTATCGAGCACTGCGACCCGTTGAAGAGCGCGTTCCTTATGGCGTACTTGGCAAAGAGCATCGGGGAGAAAACGTTTACGGCAAACATGGACTCGATTCTTGAGGCGGAAATGTTTGAAATCAAATCGTCGTAAGCCTGCGCCGCATTGCTGACGAATCCGCCGAGCGGAACGCGGTTGCCGACGAACGCGTCGCAAAACACCGCCCTGCGCGCTTCGTCGGGCGACGACAAATCCGCGCATTTAAAAAAGAATCTTCCGCCGAAATCCGCCTCAAACCTCGACACCGCCTCGCTGCGCACGCGGCTTACGCCGTACACCGAGTGTCCCTCGCGCAGCAAAACGCCGCATATCTGCGCGCCCAATCCGCGCGAAACGCCCGTGAGCAAAACATTCATAGCCTCTCCACCTTTCCGCTGCGCGTGAGTTTTATTTCCCCGGTAAAATTTATCATGCGCGGGATTTTGAACGCGCTTAGCCTCTTTGAAAGTTCGGCGCGCAGCAAACGCTCCGAAAGCGAAACTCCGTCCGCCAATTTAACGTCCGCGCACAGGACGTTCCCCAAAAGCGAATTTCTCCGCCCGTACACCCTTGAGGCGATTACGCCGGATACGGAATTTAACGCCTCCTCAACCTCCTCCGGAGCGACTTTGTAGCCGCCGACATTAATCGCGCCGTCCTTGCGCGACACAAATCTGAAAAGTCCGGCCGGCTCGTCGACCCACTCCACCAGATCTCCGGTGGCGCAAAAACCGCCCTCCGCGCAAGGGCAGTCCGACTCGCCCAGAAGCGACGCCGACACCAAAAGCTCTCCGCCGGCCACCTTCACGCGCCCGGCCAACGCCTCCGGAATCCTGAAGGCCTCCCCGTGCGACGCAAGCAAGGCGCCGGCCTCCGTCGTCGCGTACACGTTCGTCACGCGGGCGTTCGGAAAGAGCCGCGCAACCGAAGCGCACATTCGTTCCGACGCGCGTTCGCCGCCCAATGTCGCGCGCCTGACCGACGGGAACACTGAGCCGCAGCCGGCCAGCATTCTGTAAAATGTCGGAGTCGCCGATATGTGTGTGACGCCGCATTCAAAAATTTTGTCGCGCACATAGCCCGCAGGCTTGCCGAATACGTCCACCGCCGCTCCCCCGCCGAACAGAATTTGGAAAAACACCTGGATTCCCGCCATGTGGACGGGGTTGTAGGCGAACGCCCAAACGCAGTCTCCCGCAGTCGCGCGCGCCTGCCCCGCAAGTGCGGCGGCCGAATGCGAAACGCGCTTCGGCGTTCCCGTCGTGCCGGAAGTAAACAGCGATATTTTGGATTTGGAAGCCTTGAGCTTCGATAAGAGCGCATCGACCGAACCGAACCGCGCCGGATTTTCCAATGCCGCCACGGCCGCTGCCGTCGGCAGATCCCGTGCGCCGGATTCGCCAAAGCCCAAGGCCGCGTCGAAAAGGGCGATGTCGCAATCATTTGCCAGCGCCGTTCCCAATACCTGCGCCAGCTCCCTCAACGAGCCGGGAGAGGCGGCGCTAAAAGCGCAATCGGCGCGGTTGACAAACTCCAAAAATTCCGCATGGGACATCGGCTTTTCGCCTATGATGAAATCTGCCCGCATTTGACGCGCGGCTCCCCTATTTCAAATTCAACTTCTCGCAGATGTCGAAAACGTTTTCGACAATTCCGGTTTCAAAAACGTCTATTCCAAATTCGTCCTCTATGCGGACGGTCAATTCGGCCAAGTCGAACGAGTCAAAGCCCAAATCTTCGCGCAATGACGTGTTCGGCGTCAGCTCAAACGGAGCGTCTATGCCCTTGTTCTGCCTTATTTGCCTTATCATTAGCGCAATTTTCCTCATACGTTCGGAATGATTGCCACATCGCAAGGCGTGTCAAATAATTATTGCCCGGCTCCCGTTTGCAAGCGCGACGCCGAAAAGAGCGGCTTTGCGGGCGGCAAACCTTCCTCCCGTCTCCGACGGCGGCAAAAAGGCGCACCGCCCAACCGGCGCGCCGAACGCGCCGCAGCAATTGCGGCTAATGCGCAAGCACTTTAAATATGCACTTCTTGACCGAGCCCTTCCCTATCGCCGGCGCATGGGCGTTGTCGGGGAAAAACACCACGTACTCGCCGCTTTCCAAATCGACAAATTCGTCGGGAAGATCGTTGAAGAAAGTGACGTCGTTTTGCGCCATGTCGTTTCGCATGACGTCGCAGACCTGGGAGCGCGGCTTGACGCCCATGCGCTCCCTGCCGACAATCACCAGCTGCAAATCCGCATACTTGTCGTGGACTTCAAACTTGGCCTCCTGCGGCTTCTTCAAGTCGACGGAGGAAAAGTTTACGAATATTTTGTCCGCGTCAATCATGTGCTTGCCGTCGGGAAACTGCGCCAGCCGCTCAAGCCCGTTGGCCCTGATAAACTCGAACACCTTTGCGAAGCGCGGATTCGCGGCCACGTATGCGGCCTCGCTTTCGGCGTCCCCCAGCTTGCACACGACGGGGGTATGAACGCCGTTCGATTCGTTTTTACATGCAGTCATCGCCACTATAATACCGGTTAAAAAAGACGTCAGAAACAAGCGCATAGCGGGAAATCAAACTACCTCTGGACGCGCCCGGAACCGGAGCCCTTCATGAGCGCGAGAACGTCGGCCTTTTGCGCGTAGTTGTAGTCTCCCCTCATGGAGTGCGCAAGGCAGGAGCTCGCCACGGCAAATTCGAGCGAGTCTTGAAGATTGTCAAACTCCCCGCTGTCGAGACCGTAAATCAACCCGGCCGCAAAAGAGTCTCCGCCGCCCACGCGATCGACTATGTTTTTTATTTCGTACGGCTTGTAGGCGCCGTCGCGCAACGGGGCGAAATAGGTCTTGTCCGCCGCGACGTCGTAGAGCATTGCTCCCCAGTTGTTGTGGAACGCGCTAAAGCTCTCCCGCAACGTGAACGACACCTTCTTTACGGAGGCAAAACGCCTTGCGATTTCCTTCGCCGTCTCCGCATATGCGGCAAAATCCAGCTTGCCGGAATGTATGTCGCTCGAACCGGATTTTATGCCCAAGACGTCAAAGGCGTCCTCTTCGTTGCCTATGACCAAATCCACGTGTTTCAATATTTGCGGGACGACCTCGCGCGCCAAGTCGCGCGCCGAAACTCCCTTTCGCCAAGTCCAAAGCTTGTTTCTGAAATTGAGGTCGAACGACACCGACACCCCCTTCGACGCCGCAAGCTCCGCAAGCCTCCTTGCCGCCTCTGCCGCATTTTCGGAAATGGCGGGAGTGATTCCGCTAATATGGACGCGCCTCACGCCTTCGAGCGCGCCGTCAAAATCGTAGTCGTCGAAAGACGCCTCGGAGACGGCCGAATTTGCGCGGTCGTAAACCACCTTGCTCGGACGCTGATTCGCGCCCGCCTCGACAAAATACAAGCCGAACCGCCCGCCCTTTACGAGCCTTACAAATCCCGTATCCACGCCGAAACCGCGCAGCTGCGCAAGGCAGCATTGGGATATTTGATTGTCCGGCAGCGCGGTGACGTAGCGCGCCTTCGCGCCGAGATTTGCAAGGCTGACTGCGACGTTCGCCTCGGCCCCGCCAAAACTGGCTTCCAACATGCCGGGCAGACCCTGCGATATCATGAGGCCGTTCGGGGGACAGAGCCTCACCATTATTTCACCGAATGTAAGAGTCATATCGTTTCAAGTATACTATTATTAAAAAGGTTAATCGTATGAGATGAGAATACAAGACGCGCGGTTTGTAAAGGTTTTTAAAAAATTTTTGCCGGCCGATGCCCGCGCGAAACGCCTATGCTTGAAAACTCGCGCAGAATGCAAACTCCATTGCATCGCAAAATTTAATCGCAAAGTTTAATTTTGAAAAAAATGAAGCGGGGTTGGGAGACTTTTGGCTTCCCGCGCACTTCCGGCCGAAATGCCGCAATGAAATAAAGTCCAACAAAAACGGCAAGCTTGCAACTTAGGAATTTTTTTTGCGCACGCGCGCAACATACATGCGCGAAATGCATAAATAGAGATACGCGCGCAAACCCGCGCACAGAAATTTTCCCGACGCTTCCCCCTTCGGCAGTCCGGCGGTTCGGAGAAGTTTTCCATTCCGAAAAAAGGCGCTTTCAACATTAAATATTTCTTCATTTTAAAATGCGGACAAAAAAATATTTCAAAGTACAAACCGGAAATTCTCCAAACTTTTTCTGCGCCTTTGACAATCTTTCACTGCGCCTTTAAATATCCCGAAATTTTCAAACAGCCCGCGGCGTATCCGATATTCAAATTCGCATTTCAAATGCGGCATCAAAATCCTCCCCCCCCAATTTCAAGGCGGTTGCGGACAATCCGAAGCTTTGCCGCGACGCCCCCCTTTTTCCGCTCGTCTTGAAATTTCCATCTCGCAACGCAAAGGACAACGCAATACGCACAAGGCGAAACCGCTATGCGGAAATTGCGAAAAAAATCCCGCAATGTACAAGAGCAAAGACGCACGGGGTACGAAAAGCGGAACTTTACAAGTCTAAATCTCCCCCCCGCCGCACAGGCATCACAAGTTTCACGAATTGCGCAAACCGCACGGGTCCCGCAAAGCGCACAGGCGCAACTTTCCCCGTTTCACCTGCCGGAATCGCCCGCGTACTTTTTTAAAATTTCGGCGACCAACGGGTCTTGGCCAAAATACTTTTTCACAAGTTCCGGAGTCCATTTCCCGACCCGCGGCAAGCCGCTTGCGACATACTCCGCATTCGGCCTGAGATTTTTGTTGTAGCGCAGCACGAGATCCCCGTTCATCGCCATTGACGTATTGTAGACCTTGTTTCCTTCGGCGAAATTTAGGCGCGGGGCGGAAGGGTTTAAAATGGCGGGCAAGTCCGGATAGCTCTCCGCGTACGCGCCGCCGTCGGTGTCGATATGCGACTTCCTCCACTGCTCCAATCTCTTTACGCTTGAGGCGTATCTGTCGTCCGTCCAAGTCTGGCACCCGAATGCCGACTCGCACTCTATAAAGACGTTTCCGTTCGCTCTCGTGTTTCCGCCCCCGTGAATGTAAATCGCCCCGAACGCCGGAGCCGAGCCCATCGAACCCGTGCGGCAAAAGATGTTTTTTTCAACAAGCATGCCCGACGAAGTCTCGTCCATATAAACCCCCGCGACCATGGAGCTCAAGTCTCCCGGATTTGCGAGGTTGTCCGTAAAGAAATTGTGGCGCACAACATTGCCTAACTGCGCGTAGCAGCCGTATGTGTAAATCACTCCCATGTCGCTGGAATTTTGGCAGCAGTTCTCAAACAGATTCCGCTCTATGACGAGATTGTTCCCCGTATGCAAGAGCGTCTGATGCGGGTGGTCCCGAAAGCGGCAGCCGACAACCCTCACCCCGACGCCCCCTATGTGAAGCGCGGGCGTGACCAAGGGCTTTCGGACGGCATTGTTGTAAAATTCGCAATTTTCGACGACGGTTTGCGAACTCTTCAACAGGCGCTTGTTTCCCCCGTTCACAATCGCTCCGCCGAGCGCGTTGTCGAATATCTTGGTGTTCGCAAGGCGGTTGTTCTTCGCATAGCGGTCGGTTTTATCCCCCGCTTTTTTATAGCTCGTCCCCGATATTTCCAGCGGACGCCCGCAGCTGCGGACAATGCAGTCGTCGACTGAAAAATTCACGCAGTCGCGCGCCCGCAGAGGCGCGCCGCGCGAAACCGCAAACTCCACGTTCCTTATCAGGATATTTTCCGCGCCGAGAAAATCCAGCATCGGCCCTTCCAAAACGGAAAAATATACGCCGTCCGACGGATTGGGCTTGGCGCGCAAAAGCGTGTAAAAAATCCCGGCGCGCCTGTCTATGTAATATTCCCCCGGCTCGTCGAGCTCCTCGATGAGGTTGAAAACCTGATAGCCGCGCACATTCAGATCGGCGCGGTCTATCCACTTCGGATTCTTCGGGGGAAAGTTCGAATACACCCCGTAGACGTGCGGCGACTGCAACTCGATTGTTTTTGCGGCCGGATCGATTCTCTTTATTTTAATCTGGTCGTACGCCCACCCGACCGAGAGGTTGCCCTTGACAAACGCGTCGGGCGCATTCAGCCAGCGCGCCGGCCTGTCGAAGTCGAACTTGAACACGGCGCCGCGCGGATTGGAGTCCTTTTCCGGCTGGGGGGCATCGTGCCCGGCCGGATTGCGCAGGGCGGTTCCCCTGTCCAAAACGTCCCCTATTTTCAGAAGCTTCGAGCCGTTCGGATACTGCGCAAGCCTCATGGGCTTTACGTTGAAAAAAGCCTCCATCTCAAGCGGCGGATTCGGTCCGCCGAAACCGCGCTGCTTCAATTCGCCAAAGTCGCGCATGCCGAACTCCGAAAGACGCAGGCAGTACAAATCGCCGTCCGCCTCCGGCGGAAGTTTCTTAAGAACGGACGCGTCGTCCACCTTTTTAAGCTTTGCGGCGGAAACTCTCCTCCCGCCCACAAAGCGCGGCTTCTCCCCGCTCGGCCCGGACGCTCCGACTATCGAGAGACGCCCTCCCTTCAGGCCGTCTCCGAAAGACACGGGAGCGTCGAAGAAATATTCGCCATAGCCGACGACTATTTCCACGTCCGCCCCAGAATACTTTTTCGCCTGCGCCGCGGCCGCGGCAAGGGAGGCAAACGGCCTTGCGCGCGTGCCCGCGCCTTCGGAATCGTTCCCGTCCGCGGACACGAATATCCTCTGCGTCCCGAAACACGCCGACGCCGAAAAAAGCGCAATGCCGCAAAGCCGCGCCAACATGCCCTTATTCATGCGATTTCCTCCAAAGAGCCGAACAAGCGGCCGAAAGAATCCGCGCGAGCCGGCCGAAAACGCGGCGCGCAAAATCAGTTGCGCTTGCGGATTCCGATTTCCCCTTTGAGCGCCTCCTTGACCACGGGGTCGTTGCCAAAACAACGGCGGACGTCGTCGAGCGTCCACGATTCAATCTTGGCGATGTCGAGCTTTGAAACGCCCTCGTTGGGAACAAGCACCTTGTTGCGCTTCAGGTGAATCTTGCCGCTCATCGACACCGACGAGTTCCACACGCGGCAATCCTCGACGTAGTTGACGCGCGGATAGTCGGCAGTCAGCTGTTTTTCCAATTTTGGATAGCGCTTCTTGTAGAGCTCGGAATTTACGTCGACTTCCTTGTAGTACTTGTCGGCATTGCGCTTCAGGGCCGCGCCGTACTTTTCGTCCGTCCACTCCTGCTGGCTCATTCCCGACTGGCAGTCGATAAACACGTTTCTGCGCCCGATATTGTCTCCGCCGCCGTGCACGTAGATCGCGCCGAAGGCCGGCGCCCCGCCCATGTTGCCGACTTTGCAAAATATGTTTTTCTCTATCAGCTGCCCCGCGGAACCGTCGTCGACGTAAACCCCGCAAACTATCGCGCGCGGATCCGGCGGAAGCGTGTCCGTAAAGAAGTTGTGGCGTATGACATTGCCCTGCGTGGTCTGGTTGCGACCGGTGTAGACGACGCCCATGTCGCTGCCCTCTATTCCGCAGCGGTCGAAGATGTTGCGCTCTATGACAAGCTCGTTGCCGCTGTGCCCCATCGTCACATGCGGGTGGTTGCGTATTTCGTTATTCCTGAAGGCGATCGCGACTCCGGAGATGCTGACTGCGGCGTTGTTGCACGGAATCAGGCGGGCGTTGTCGAAAAATTCGCAATCTTCGATTGCGCTGTCCGAACGATCGAGGGTCTTTCTGTCTCCGCCTTCCATTCTGACCACGCCGTAGGCCATGTCGTAAAATTTGCAACCCGATATTTTGTTGCGCTTTGAGGCCGACTTGCCCGTCACAGACACCGCGCGGCCGCAGCCGTGAATGTCGCAATCCTCAATCTTCAAATCCGAGCAGTTGTTGGCGGCAATCGCCATGCCCCGCGCGGCGGACATGTCCAGGCCCTTTACGGTGAAGTTGTTTATTCCCGCAAGCTCTATGAACGGCTTTTCAATCATAGAAAAATAGAGCGGCACGTTGTCGGCGGGCTTTTCCTTAAACATGACGTAGAATACGCCGGCGTCGCGGTCTATGTAGTACTCTCCGTCGCGGTCAAGCTCCTCAAGAAGGTTTATCACCTTATAGCCGCGCATGCATATGTCGAATCCCCCGACCCAGCTGGCGGGATCGTCCTTTGAGGGCGGCGGCGGATTGTTGGAATACACCCCGTACTGGTGCGGAGATTCAAGGGTAATGGTCTTGTTCTGCGGATCTATCTTCTTTATTTTGATTTCGTCATAGGCCCACCCCGCGGAGGGATAGCCGCTTATGTATGCGTCCGGCGCGCCTATCCAACGCTCGGTGCGCGGAAGGGCGTAGCGGAATGTCGCCCCGCGGATATTTTTGTCCGGCTTGGGTTTGTAAGCTCCCTGCCCCGCGGCTATTCCGCGCCGATAACCCGGATCCAAGACTTCGCCTATGTGAATCCGCGTTCCGTCGTTGGGATACTGCGCCAGCTTCAGAGCCTTTCCGTCGAGAAACGCCTCCATCTGCGTGGGGCTCGTCGGACTGCCGAATCCGCGCTGGCGCATCTTGCCGTAGTCGGTTATGCCCAGGGCCTTCAGGTCTATGCTGTAAAGTTTTCCCTCGGCGTCGGAGGGTATTTTGGACAATACGGACTTGTCTGAAACCTCGCGCAGCTTTCCGGCGGGAACCTTCGCGCCCCCCACAAATCTGGGCTTGGCTCCCCCCTTGGAATCCCCGATTATCGAAACTTTCTTCCCCTTAAACGATTCCGGCGCAAACCAGACGCCGCGCTCGAAAACGTATTCGCCGGGCGCGACGCGTATTTCTATCTCGGAATCCCCGGAGCGCGCCGCCGCCTCCTTCGCCCGAAACAGCGACGCGTACGGCTTTGACGCGCTGCCGTCGCCGTCCGCGTCGGAACCGGAAGGCGATATGTGTATTTGCGTCAGGGCGAACGCGCTCCCGCACGACGCCGCAACCAACATTGCCAATATTTGTTTTTTCATAATTCTCCTCCGTCTTATTTATACAATTCCAATTTTAAACTCCCCGCGCGCTCTCTTGAATCGCCCGCCCCGCGGCGTTCCGGCAACGGCCTTTAGGCCGCCGCTTCCAAACCTTGCTTCCAAATTTTACTTTCAAATTTTGCCTTCAAATCTCGCTTTCAAGCCGCCGCCTGCGGAAGCTTCCGCCCCCCCCGGAGAGACTCCCTCCCTTCCGCGCGCCCGTTCGCGCGCGAAAAAAGGCGAAAGATAAATCAGTTCTTCTGCACCCCTATCGGAAGCTTTAGATTCTTTTTGACAAGCGGGTCGTCGCCAAAATATTTGTCCACAAGGTCCAGCGTCCAAAACTTCACGCCGATCGCCTGAGCGCAGGAAATGCCCTTGTTGGGTTTCAGGGGCTTGTTGTTGCGCAAAATCATGTTTCCGTTCAGCGACATCGGCGTGCAAAATACTTTGTTGCGCTCGGTGAAATTCTCGCGCGGAGCCTCCGGATCGAAGAGCTTGGCGAGCTTCGGGTATCGCTTTTGGTAGACTTCGCTGTTGACGTCGACCTCCTTGTAGAACCGGTGGGCCTCGCGCTTTAGAGCCGCCGCCCAGCGTTCGTTAGTCCAAGTCTGCTGGCCGACGCCCGACTCGCACGCTATGAATACGTTTTCGCGCGCGAGATTGTCGCAGCCGCCGTGGTAATAGACCGCCCCGAAGCTCGACGAATGCCCGATTGATCCCGTGCGGCAAAAGATGTTGTTCTCGATGAGCGTGCCCCCCGAACCGTCGTCGACATACACGCCGCACATCATCGCGCCGGGATCCGGAGGAAGATTTTGCGAAAAGAAGTTGCGGCGTATGACATTGCCCTGATCGCTCTGATTGCGACCGGTGTAGGTCACGCCCATGTCGCTGGAGCCCTTGCAGCAGCGCACGAAGGTGTTGCGCTCTATGAGCATGTCGTTTCCGCTGTATTGTATGCAGACGTGCGGGTGGTCGTGGAAGTCGCAGTTGCGGACGGTGTTTCCCACGCCGCCCATGCCCAAAGCCGGCGAATAGTTCATTCGCAGCCTCGCATTGTTAAAGAGCTCGCAGTTTTCCATCAGGTTGTCCCCGCGCTCAAGGGTTTTCCTGTTTCCCCCATGGATACGCGCGCCGCCAAGCGCGCAGTTGTAAACGCGCGAGCGCAGGAGCTTGCACTTCCTGCCGGAAATGTTCGGCCCCAAGCCGCTGTTGAAAAAGTCACAGGAATCCACGACGCATTCGGTACAGTTTGCCATTCGAAGCGCCTCCCAGCGGCTGACCGCAAAGTTTATGCCGCTCAAACGCGCGCCGGCGACGTCCCGAAACGAGATAAACGGTTCGGACAATACGGAAAAATAAAACGAACTGCCCTCGTCCGGCCGCTTGGCGAGCATGACGTAAAAAATTCCGTTCTGCCGGTCGATGTAGTACTCCCCGTTGCGGTCGAGCTCCTCAAGAAGATTGTAAACTTGAAAGCCGCGAACGGCAACGTCGCCGGGCTTGATCTTTCCGTTTTTGTCGGGAACGCAGCTCCAGACGCCGTAAATGTGCGGCGTCTCAAGTTCGATTGTTCCGGCTTGAACGTCTATCTTCTTTATTTTTATCTGGTCGTCCGCCCAGCCGACCGACAAATTTCCGCGGATAAACGCCTCCGGCGCGCCGGCCCACCGCGCGGTGCGCGGCTCCGTATATTTGAATGTCGCCCCGCGAATGTTTTTGTCGGGCTTGGGCTTGTAAGCCCCCTGCCCGAAGGCTATTGCGCGCACATGCCCCTCGTCGATTACCTCGCCGATTTTCATTATGCGCTCGTCGTTGGGATACTGCGCGTTAGTCAGCGGGCGCATGTCCAAGAATGCCTCCATCTCGGTCGGCCTGCTGCCGGTTCCGAATCCGCGCTGCTGCATTTTCCCGTAGTCGGAAACGCCGGCCGCCTTCAAGTCTATATAAAACAGCTTGCCCTCGGCGTCGGACGGTATCTTGGCCAGCACGGATTTGTCCGTCACTTCCTTGAGCGCGGAGGCCGGAAGCTTTCCGCCCCCTATGAATACCGGCCTGTTGCCGTCTTTGTCGGCCTCGCCCGCAATGGACAGGTTTACGCCCTTCAAATCGGAGGCCGAAAACGAAACTCCCTTTCCAATGAAATACTCGCCGGGGCACACCACTATCTCGACGTCGCCTCGCGGCGCGCTCTTGAGAGCCGCCTTCGCCCGCGCGAGGCTGCCGTAGGGGCTTTGCCTCGTTCCGTTTCCGCCCGTATCCGAACCCTTCGGAGAAATGAAAATCTGCGTTGCCGCCAAAGCCGCCGAACATGCGGCAAAAACCCCCATCGAAAAAACAAACTTTTTCATGGAACAAGTTTTTAACGCCGAAGCGCAATTTGTCAACCACCATCTGCCTATGCGCCGCGGACTAACGTCTTGACACGCCAAGAGAACGCGATAAGTTTTCGAATCCGCAAGAAGGGGCGCTGCAATTTTTCCGAACCGGCTCAAATTCCGCTTTTGGCTTTCGCAAAACATAATCAGACTTCCAAAGCTTTCAAAAGCGGCGACAGCGTCTGCCCTGCGGAGGGCGGCATCGGGCGCGGAAAGTTTCCCGACGCCAACCGGGCCAAACCCGGCCGCATGCAAAAAGTTTTGAACACGCGCAAAAACTATTCCAAAGGGCTTGGGAAAATGGCTTCCGTTCTCGCGGAGAGCGAGCCTGCGGCATTCGACGTGCAACTGCGCAAAACCCTGCGCATAATGACGGACCCGATAGAATTTCCCAATGAAAAGGAGAGTGTGAAATGAAAATAGCAATAGGAGCCGACCCATTCGCCTACGATTTGAAAAAGACGGTAGAACGCCACTTGCGCGGGCGCGGGGCGGAAGTCGTCGACGTCGACGGGTATTCCGGACGCCCATACTACGATGTCGCAGAGGTCGCCGCGAAGTCGGTGGCGTCCGGCGGCGCGGACAGGGCAGTTCTATTCTGCGGTACGGGAGCCGGAATGGCGATTGTGGCAAACAAGGTTTGCGGAATACGCGCGGTCTGCGTGGAGTCCGTCTTTGCGGCGAAGAAAGCCGGGGCGATAAACGACGCCAATGTCGTCTCTATGGGCGCTATGATAGTCGGCGGACCGATGGCGTGCGAGATGGTCGACGCATGGCTCGACACCGGATTTACCGAGGGCCTTGAACAGTTCAAAGAGTTTCTTGAGACCGCCCGCTCAAAGGCGGCGGAAATAGACGCCGCCAACCGGTCCGTCCCCGTTCCGAAAGAATGATTCCCCGCACGATGCGCTCTTGAAAGCCGCCTTCGCCCGCGCGATGCTGCCGCGGGGGCTGTGTCGCGTTCCGTTTCCGCCCGTATCCGAACCCTTCGGAAAAATGAAAATCTGCGTTGCCGCCAATGCCGCCGAACGCGCGGCAAAAATCCCCGACAAAAAAACAAACTTTTTTACGGAGCGAGTTTTTAACGCCGAAGCGCAATTTGTCAGCCGCCGCATGCCCATGCTCCGCGGGCTAACGTCTTGACATGCCAAAAAAACGGGATAAATTTTTAAACCCATGAAAAAGTACGCAGCAATTTTTTCCGCACTGGCGCTAATTCCGCTTTTCGCATTCGCAAAGCAGGACCAGACTTCAAAAGTTTTCAAGAGCGGCGACAACGTCTGCCTTGTGGGAGACAGCATCACCCACGGCGGATTTTATACCGAAAATATCGCCCTGTTCTACATCACGCGCTTTCCCGACATGGAGCTGAAATTCCACAACCTCGGAATAAGCGGAGACTCGTGCGGCGGGATACTCGCGCGCATGGAGGACGACATCAAACCCATAAAGGCCGACATATACACGCTCATGATAGGCATGAACGACGTCGGGCGCGGAAAGTTTTCCGACGCCAACCGGTCCAAGCCCGACCACATGCAAAAGGTTTTGAACACGCGCGAAAACTATTCCAAAAGGCTTGGGAAAATAGCCTCCGTTCTCGCGCAGAACTCGCGCCGGCTTATCCTATTTACCCCGTCGATATACGACCAAACCTCCGAGGGCGAAACCGAAAACCTGTTCGGCGTAAACGACGAGCTCAAAGTCTACGGTGAAATAGGCCGCGAAATCGCGAAGAAACACAACGCGCTCGTCGTCGACATGTGGGGACAAATGGAGGCCGCAAACGCAAAGCTCCACCAGACCGACAAAAAGAAATCGGTAATCAGCAAAGACCGCGTGCACCCGCGCGATCCGGGCGGATACGTCATGGCCGCAAAATTCGTCGAGGACTTGGGCGAACCCAAATTCGTCTCCAGAATGGAAATCGACGCCGCAAAAAAGAGCTTGGCTGAAAGCTTCAACGCCGACGTGTCCGGACTGAAATTCGACGGCGGAAAAATCTCCTTCACAGCCCTTGAGGCCGCCCTGCCCTATCCAACCACAAAGGAAAAGGACGAGTACGACAAAGTCATAAACTTCCTCCCCGAATACAACAGGGAAATTCTGCGCATAAGAAATCTTGAAGACGGCAAATATTCGCTTTCCATAGACGGCAAAAAAGTGGGCGAATACTCAGCCGGCGAGCTCTCCGACGGAATCAATCTGGCCGCAAACAAGAAAACTCCGCAATACGCCCAGGCGCGCGAAGTGGCAAAGCTTTGTTCGCAACACCGAGCGCAGTCCAGCCAATACCGCGGCATACGCGCGACGGAATTTTTCGCAAAGCTTCGCAAGCACAAAACCGACGAAGAACGCATTGAGGCCGCCAAAAAGATTGCCGCAGAAGGCAAGATAAAAAATCCGTACGTATTCGGGCTCGTAAAGAAATACCCCGAGCTGAAACCCAGGCAAAAGGAAATGGAAAAGGAGGTTTTGGAAATTATAAAGCGCGCCTACGCCGCGGCCCAGCCAAAGCCCCACGCGTTCGAAATCGCGCCGCTCAAATAAACCGGGAGGGGCAAATCGCGGCAAGACGAGCTGCGCGCATTTCGCCGCAAATATAATGCGCACAACCGCCCGCCCCACATACCCTCACGCCGAAATACGCAATATGAAACGCGCGCCGAAAAATTTTCAGGCGCGTTTTTTTTGCGAATGCGAAGCCGCCGCATTCTTGAGCCAAAGCGAATAATTCGACTCGACACCCCCGATATGCCGTGAAATCGTCCCGATATATCGCGAAGTTTGACTTTGGGAAAATGAAGCAGAGTTTGGAAAAAGGCTTTCGGAAAAAGTAATTGCGAGGGGCGGACGTAGAGGTCGCAAGGGGATTGTAGTCTATATTAAATTTAGAAACAGGCGCGGGCGCGGCAGGGGTTATTGTATCGCGCCAAAAGGTTTAATATGGCGTGTCAAACGTTTGGCCGTCTTTAACTCAACCCTTGTTCGATACCTTTTCTGTAAGGAGATAAAAAGGCTTTGCAAGGCGTTTGCAGAAAATTTGCAATTTACGGCGAGCGGGACATTTGCAGGCGTTCTCTTGAAACTCAGTTCGTAAACGCCGCTGTAGGCGGCGCAGGAGAGTTTCGGCTCGGAGCTATGAATCATTCGCCCGATGCAACTTTGGCCTTCCGGTCAGCGGACGCGGTTGTAGCGTATCGTGAAATTTGACTTTGGAGCCTTCTAATCCGCGGGTGCGATTGCAATCTCGCGCGAAATGTCGTTGCATTCCGCGCCGGTTTGTCATTTCGGCGCGAATATTTCACAGTTCGTAAGGTTCGGGAAAGGGCATGTGAAACGTCGCCTCCCCGCTCATCATGGCCCCGCGCTCTTCATGGCGCGCGGCGATTACGCGCGCAACATGCGGCCGCTGTCGATTTAGGGGACGGTTCACGGTATGGGAATAATGCGCCGTCGTTGAGCGCCTCAAAAAAACGCGCGACAGCGCGGATATAATTTCCGGACTCGCAGCCGTCGGCGTAGCGAAAAATTTTTCGGACCGTTCAATGCGCCGATAAAAATGCCCTTCGGATTTCCATAAAAAATCCGTCCGGAAAATTCGCGGCGCATCAGGCGGAATTTTTTAGTTCAAACTATTTCAAGCCGTTTGCCGCAGCATAACTTCCATTCTGCGCAAAACGAATTTCCAGCGCGCAAATTTTCGCCCGTTTCCGCCCATATCCGCCCGACGCCTTCGCGGACAGCCTCCGCGCGACGAAATCAAGCGCAAAACAAAGCGTCGGAAAGCGTCAAGATTTGCCGGCGGATTTCTCCCCCGCCTTTTTTCTGCGCGCGTCTGCCGCAAAAACCAAAATTATGTAAACGCACACCCCCACGCAAATTCCGCAGTCCGCCACGTTGAATGCCGGCCACCGGTAATTGACGAGCGGCAAATGAACGTCTATGAAGTCTATGACATGCCCGTACAAAATCCTGTCCGCCAAATTTCCGACAACCCCGCCGGCAAACATTCCCGCGCACACCTGTCCGGACACGGTATCCAATTCAAGCTCGCGGCGGAAAAACCACATCGCCGCCAAAGCCAACACCGCTATCGACGAAAGCAGGTACGTCTGCCCCGAAAGCATTCCCCACGCCGCGCCCTCGTTCGTTATGTGGACTATGTAGAGAAATCCGTCGATTACCTCAACGGGCCTGCTTTCGCCCGAAAAGTGATACGTCGGCGCGCCGCGCTCCCACGGGATATTTTCCATCACCGCGATTTTCGTCAGCCTGTCGGCAATAAAAAGCGTAAGCGCGACTCCCGCAAAAATCAACGAGCCCCTTATCCGGCAAATGATACTTCTTTTCATCTCTTCCAACGCCGACGGCCGGCGGCTAATAAAATTATCCCCCCCGCCGCGCGGAGGGCGAAAAAAGGACGAGCGCGTCAGGAGGAAATCTCGTCCTCCCCGCCGGATACCTCCGACGGAATGTCGCCAAACGCCGTCCGCTGCATGCTCTTGGCGCGCTTCATTTCAAGCTCCTTGCGTTCCTGCCCCTCTTTGGTATAGCGCGTGAACGGTATGGCCGCCAGACGCTCGTCGGGTATCGGATCCCCCGTAAACTCGCACACGCCGTAAACGCCGCGCCTCATTCTGTCGACGGCCGCGTCTATTTCGCGTATCAACTCGCGCTCGGAAGACAGCAGGCTGTACGCCATATCCCTCTCGAAACTCTCCGAACCGGCGTCGGCCAAATGCTGACCGTACGACGACAAGTCGCCCGAATCGTCCTTGACCGAACGCTTCATAACCTCCTCCGAACGCTCCGTCAGGCCCTCGGAATGCTTCCTGCGCAATTCGACAAGCATGTTGTAATACTTTTTCCACTTGCGGGGAATTTCCTTCTCGACGTACTTTTCGCGCGTTGGAACTTCGACGGGATTAAAGCCCAGAATGTCCGCAATGCTCGCCGTATCGAAGGTCTGGGAGGTTTTCTTAACCTTCTGCCGCTTCGGGACCGACGAAACGGACGCCGATCCGGAAGCCGATTCGCTCTTGGAGGGGGAATCGTTCGAAACGCCCGCCTCCCTGTTCTCAAAATAGGCGTCCAGATCTTCAAGCGAAAAGAAAATCGACTCCGAATGGCGCGCGCGCTTTTGGCGCTTTGCGAACTTTTTTTCCGTCGGCTCGTCGAAAGCCAAGCCGCTGAGGGGGGCCTCGCTCTGCTTTTCGACTTTCTTTTGCTTCTTAGGCGAAACAGGCGAAGGCTTTGCCGTCGAAACATGCGCCTCCCGCTGCGCGGGCGATGCGGAGGTTTTTGTGGAAATCGAGATTTTTTTGCCTTCGGATTTTTCCTGCGCCGATTTTTTTGCCGGCGATGCGGAAGCGGCCTTCTTTGAGGAAGCCTTCTTTATCTCTATTCCCCTTCCAGACTGCTTGCCGGCCGCCGCGAAAGCCTTTCCCTCGGCCGCCGCGCCCTTCACCGATATTTTTGCCCCCGGCGCGCGGCCGCCCTGTTTTGCAGACGCGGCAAAAGATTTCGCCGCGGCGCGCCCCCCCGGAGAGGACTTGGCCGAAATTTTGAGCTTCTTTGAATCCGAAGCCGGCGCAGGCGCATTGGAGCGTCCGCCCGCCTTCTGCGCAGGCTTATTCTGCGCGGATTTCGCCGGCGGCTTCGCGGGTGCGGAGTTTACCTTCTGCGCCGCCCCGCCCGGAGCGCGCGCAATGCGATTCGATTTTTTAACCGCGCCTCCCGACGCCGCTCCCGGCTTGGCATTCGACGCAACGCGAACCGGAACGCCTTTTTTAACGGCCGCGGATTTCGGCGAAAAGCGCGCAGATTTTGCCGTTCCCTTTTTTTCGGGCGCGACCTTCGGAGAAGATTTGCCGCCCGACTTATTCTGTTTCTTGACGGATTTAGAACTCATTGCTGTTTCTCCGGACTTTCAACCGCCTCCCTGCACCGCGGGCAGAGGCCGTCGCTGTCCAAACTGCGGAGAATCCTCCAGCAGCGCACGCAACGTTCCCCTTCCGCCTTTGACGCCTGGACGGACAACGTTTGGAACTTCCCTTCGACGATTTTGACCGCCGAAACTATAAATATTTCCGGCAGGATTTCCCCGTACTCCCTCAAAATTTCCGCGTCCTCGGAACCGCTGCCGACCATGATTTCAACTTCGGCCTCCAAGCTCTTGCCTATCGTCTTGTCTTGGCGCAGACGCTCCAGCGCCTCGTTTATCGCGTCCCTTATGGACAGCAGGCGCTCCACCTTGCCGTACACGGCCTCGTCCTTGTATTCGGGGAGAATTTCGGGCCAATCCTGAAGGTGTACGGAATCCTCCAAAAACTCTCCGCCGCGCCTGAACGAAAAGGCCTCGTCGGAGGTGAACGTCAGAATCGGGGCGCAAACCCTCACAAGCATTCCGTTTATTATGTCCATCGCCGTCTGGGACGACCTCCGCTCGCGGGAATCCGCCGCAAGCGTGTACAGGCGGTCTTTGAGAATGTCGTGGTAGATTCTGGAGAGCGTGACCCCGCAGAAGTTGTCTATGAGCTTGTAAACCTTGTGGAACTCGTACGCGTCGTAGGCCTTCTGGGCCTCCTCGACAAAAATCGCAGCCTTATGGAGAGCCCATCTGTCTATCGGCGTAAGCTCGCGGACGGGCAAGGCGTCCTCCGCCTTGAAATCGCCCAAATTGCCGAGCTGGTACATTAGGGTGTTTCTCACCCCCCTGTATGCGTTGGCAACGTGCGCCATGATTCCGTCGGAAATGGGCATGTCGTTCTGATAATCGACGGAGCTTATCCACATTCTCACGATGTCCGCGCCCCACTTTCCCACGTACATGTCGGAGGTTTGCGGCTTTCCGTCGCTCTTGGAAATCTTGCGCCGCTGCTCGTCCACTATGAAGCCGTGCGTTATCACGCATTTGTACGGAGCAGCCCCCCTGGCGGCAATCGCGGTCAAAAGGGAGCTTTGGAACCAGCCCCTGTGCTGGTCGGACCCCTCGAAATACAGATCCGCAGGCCACGACAAATCCGGAAGGCGCGCGAGAGTCGCCATATGGCTCGAACCGGAATCGATCCAGACGTCGAGCGTGTCGGAACTCTTTACAAGGCTCTCCGGACTTCCCCATTCCGCCGGAATTTCAATGCCGTCGAGAATTTCCGCCGCGCTCTGCGAAAACCACATGTTCGTGCCGAGCTTTTCAACCTTGTCGGCTATCGCGCGGACGACGCCCGCGTCCAGTCGCGCCTCGCCGTCCTCCGAATAGAACGCCGGTATCGGAACGCCCCAGCTGCGCTGGCGCGAGATGCACCAGTCGGGCCTGGCCTCTATCGCGCCGCGTATGCGGTTTTCGCCGCGCGCCGGCAGCCAGCGGACCGTCGCAAGAGAATCGAGCGCCTTTTGGCGGAACCCCCCCTTGTCCATCGCAACAAACCACTGGTCCATGGCGCGGAAAATAACCGGCGTTTTAGAGCGCCAGCAGTGCGGATACTGGTGGGAAATTTTCTCCACTTTAAGAAGCGCGCCGGCGGCGTCCAAAAGCTCCAGGACCTTTGCGTTGGCCTCGCTGCGGCCGCGCTCGTCCTCAAGGACGCTCGCGCCGACAAGCTCCTTCGGCACGAATCCGTCGTCGACATAGCGGCCGGAGTCGTCAAGCGGGGAGTAGATGTCGAGACCGTGCTCAAGCCCCACCTGATAGTCCTCAAGGCCGTGTCCCGGCGCGATGTGGACGACGCCCGTTCCGCTGTCTGTCGTCACATAGCGGGCGCAATAGACGGCGCTCCAACGGTCGACAATCGGGTGCTTTCCCCGTATTCCCTCAAGTTCGGCCCCCTTGCAAAGCGGCTCAAACCGCGCGTCGGAAAGCCCGACGGCCTTTATGAAGTTTTCGGCCAAATCCGCGGCGACGATAAAAACGCGCCCCCCCGCCGAAACCGACACATACATGATGTCCGGATTGACGGCCATGGCGAGATTCGAGGGAATCGTCCACGGAGTCGTCGTCCAAATGACGATTTCGGCGCCCGACAAATTCAGCCTCGCATTGGATTCTTCGTCCAGCTTGAACGGTACCCATATGGAGGAGCTTACATGGTCTTTATATTCGATTTCGGCCTCCGCCAGCGCGGTCGCGCACGGTATCGACCAATACACGGGCTTCTTGCTCCTGTAAACCATTCCCTTTTCGACGAACGAAGCGAACGTCCTGAGAATGCCGGCCTCGTAAGCCGGCTCCATCGTCTTGTACTCGCGCTCCCAATCCGCGAGCACGCCCAGACGGACAAACTGCGCGCGCTGCCTGTCCATAAATCGCCTGGAAAAATCTGCGCATTCGGCGCGCAGTTGCGCGACGGTCAGCTCCGCCTTGCGCTCGCGCAGCGAGCGCACCACCTTGTGCTCGATGGGAAGCCCGTGGCAATCCCAGCCGGGAACGTAGGGCGTGGAGAACCCGCGCATCGTCTTGTAGCGCAGTATTACGTCCTTCAGAATTTTGTTGAGCGCGGTGCCGATATGCACGTCGCCGTTGGTGAACGGCGGGCCGTCGTGCAAGATGAATTTCGGCGCGCCGGCGCGCTTCGACTGAATTTTCCCGTAAAGCCCCGTCTTGCGCCAGTGCTCTATGCGCGCGGGCTCGCGCTTGACAAGGTCGCCGCGCATGGGAAATTTCGTGGAGGGAAGGTTAAGCGTGTCTTTGAAATCTTTTTCTGACATCTCTCGTCTCATCAAATTGGTCTGTTAATTCTCGCCCGCGCGGCCCGCGCCCCTGCGGAAATCCTCCGCCTACGCGGCCAAGGCGAACGGCTAAAACGGGAACATGTTGTCCCAAATGGAATCCGACTTTTTCGCCGGAGCGGGCTCCTCCATGCGCTCGACTTTTTCCTCCCCGGCCTTTGCGGAGGCGGCCTCCCGCGAAGAAGCGTCCGAGCGCGCGGCTTCGGCAGCCGACGCGGAAGATTTTGCCGAAACTTTCCGGGACTGGACTTGGGATTGGGCCTGCCGAGTTTCGGCCGCGGCTTCCTCCGCCCTCGCGCGCGCGGCGTCCAGAGCGTCGCGCGAATCGTCGCCCGAATCGCGCAGAGCCCGAATGCGCTCAGCCCGGCGGGATTCGCGAATTTCGCCGATGTCCGCCTCTTCGGAATCCCTCGCACGCTGCAATCCGCGCAGGCGCACTTTCAAGGCGCGATTTTCGCGCCTCAGCTGCGCCAGCATCTTCATGTCCGATTCAACCGCGGCGGCGTATTTCTCATTCAGCTCCTTCAGTTTTCCCTCAAGTTCGGCTATTCTCTGCTTGAGGTAAACCACGTCCGAAGCGGTCGGAGCGGAAGCTTCGCCGGCTCCGATAAGCGGAGCGCAAGACATCGCCGCCAAAACGCACACACATGCCGCAAATTTTTTCATAGTCTTTTGATACAAACAAAATCGCGGGTATAATGCAAATTTTTTATGCGGCGCAAAAATGCTTTTTTTGAAGCGCGCAAATGCCAAAAAAGCGAACGAGACGCTCAACGCGCGAACGCCGTCGGCGCGGCATAATAAATTGCGGCGGCGTCAGATTGCACCGATGCGAAAGTTTTAAAAATTTTCCATTCCATCCGCGCGCGGATTCGCCTGCCCATTCACCGCCCGCAAACGTCCGCCCGCGATATTTCCGCCGCGCGCATTTCTGCCGCACTCCTTTGGGAAATCCGCGCCTGCGCCCTAAAAAATCACGCAATCCGCGCAGAAATTTACACGAGGCGCGCAATTCAATATGCGGCCAGCAAAGCATTGAAAAAACAAACTCCGCATTGCGCATCTTTCACAACCCGCGAATCTTCCGCCGCGGCGATTGTGGCGCACACCGCAAGCTGCCGGCCTCAAATTGCCCAAACAACGCGCAATTTAGCCGACCTAAACGCGAGAAAATGCGCCTGCCCGATGCGGATTTGCTTCAAAAAATTTTCCGCCGCGCAAGTGCGCGCGGATTCGCCTGCCCGATTCCTCTCGGATTCCTACAAAACCGTTTCGGGGCTAAAATCGTTAAAAAAAATCTGCCGCAAACTTGCGGATTTTTTTGCGCCCGCGCGCAAAATTTTTCCGATTGTTCCCGCGTCGGCGCGCGGGCGGCGGGCTAAGTTTTCCTTCACCCGGAAGGACCGCTCCGAATCCCTCCCTATTTTACTCCCCCATTTTAAAATGAAGTCGGAACTTAAGCGGGAGCGAAATTTTCAAACGAAATTTTTTAAGGCAATCCGCAAGCGCAAATTACGAACCTGCAATTCGCCGCAATCCATTTCCCCAAAGCTAAATTTCCCGTTGTCACTTCCGCCAATGTCTCGGTTGCAAACCCGCATTAAAAACTGCGGCGAAAAGATTTCAACAGGGGAAAGCGAAAGAAAAAATGCGCGTCAGATTTCGACTTTTTTCCAGTGGATTTTGCGTTCGTAGCGCAAAATCGTAAGCGCAAGGCGAACGAATCTCCCGACAACCGGAAGCGAGTACAGCCTGCAAAGCAGTCCGCCGACCTCGGAAGCGGGAATGGAGCGCATGAACTTGCGCAGGGCGCGGGCGTCGGCGCCGGAAAACTTCTTCCATCTGTACAGCCACTCCGCGCGGGATATGCGGTATATGCATTTGTAAAACGGCTTGGAATCCGGCGACATCAGAATGTCGCGCGAGAATTTATCGCGCAAAAAAATCTCCCCGTCGAACGGGCCGTTGCTTTTGTTTTTGGAATCCTGGCCGCAATGGACGCGGTACAAAAAGAAGTTTTTGTCGGCGAACACGACGCTCCTGCCGCCCATTGCCGTCTCAATGAGAACGGGAGTATCCCCGATTTTCCCGCAAACGTTGCGCGTCCTGTACTTTCGCAAATCGGACGTCCGATAGACGGCGGCCGAAAACGACAGCCGCCCGTCGTAGCACGAGAATGCGGCCAAATCCGCGTAGGTGTCGAACACGTACACGCTGCGGGAAATCGCGCGGCCTGGGAATTTGTACCCCGCGGGAATCTCCATGTACTTGTAGTTCGACGAAACGAGCGCGACGTTGCCGACGCTGTCGACGGCATCCGCGACAAACTCTATGTAGCGCGGGTGGAGGACGTCGTCGTCGTGCATTATCATCACGTATTCGCATTCCGCGCATTCGACGGCCTTTGCAAAATTCGCATCCGAACCGACGTTTTCCGGGTGGCGGTAGTAGAGGAAGTCGATGTCGGGATATTTCGCCCGGAACGCCTCCACGACCTCCGGCGTCGAATCCGAACTGGCGTTGTCGAACACCGAAATTTTAAAGCCGCGCGCCGACTGGTTTGCGAGCGATTCCAAAGATTCGCGCAAAAACGCCGCCCTGTTGAACGTCAGCAGCGACACCTGAATCTTACCTTTAGTTAAAACCGACATTGCATTGTCCCGTTGCGCGGCCGCCCGCCGGCTGTGCGAAAAAAAACGAAGGCGCGCAGCGCCCCCTTCCGACCTTCGGGCAAACCGTTGGGAAATCTACATTCTTTGAAAAAGCCCTTGCAAGCGTTTAATTTTCACTCTCGCGCCTCCGCCTTTCCTTTACTCCGTCTCCGCCGGAAAAATCCACCTTGAAAAATTTTCGCCCCCGCCCAAAAAGGCGCTCAAAGCGTAATCGGCTTTCTGCGCAGCGCCCGCCTGAGCGTCTTGAAGATTCCCGCGATCGCGTTAAAAAACGACCTTGCGAACAAAAAACACAGCTGGCCAAGCCTCAAATCTTTGGGGCGGGCGGCGTAGATTCCCTTCTTCCAATTTTTAAATCCCGCCAAACTTCTCCGCTTTGAACGCTCCGCGGAATAATCCCTGCGGAACTCGGCTATGCCGTACCCGAACCTTTCCCAAAGGAGAGAACGCGCGGCGGGATCGCAGAGCATTTCATGGATTCGCATGTACCCTCCAACATATCCCCGGCTCAACAATTCGTGTGCGGCGACAAAGCCCGCGTCGAAGGAGTCTCTGATTTTCCCGGAATGCGGGTTATCGGCAAAGGCTCTCCGCGCAATTTCCGCGTCCCCGAAATTTACGAGAAACTTCTCAAACGCCAGACGCTCAAAATAGCTGCGCCGCAATGCAAGCTCGTTATTCGCGCCGCTTGAGCTGGACATCTGGGCGGCGTGGACGCGATAGTCGGCCACAACCGTCTCGCAGTAGCCTATCTTTCGGCCCGCAGTCAGAAACCCCACCCAAAGCGACATGTCGAAAAGCATTATAAGCGTCCCGTCCAACGCAACTCCGTCAAAGGCCGAACGCTTTGCAAACGACCCTATGTACGGCAGGAACGACACCCCATCCATAAACAGCCTCAAACACTCCGCCTCGTCGTTGTCCGTCGAGAAAAACGGCCTTTTCTCAAAGAAAGTTTGGCCACTCAAAGCTCCGCCCTTCGACATGTACTCCACGTTTCCGAATGCGAAGTCCGCCTCCGGGTGTTCCCGCATGAATTTCAACATGGTTGAAAGGCAGTTCGGCCGCATTCTGTCGTCCGCGCAAAAGAGCTTTACGTACTCCCCGCGCGCGACTTTCAAAAACGCCTCCACCAGCAGCCCGCTCCCCGCGCCGAGATTCGGGGCGTAGTCAAGATGCACTATGCGGGAATCCTTGTAGGAATGCGCTATTTGGCGGCAGTCGTCGGTCGAGGAATGGTTCAGCAAAACCAGCTCGAAATCCTCAAAATCCTGCGCCAATACCGACTCTATCGCGCACGCGAGGTAGTCGCGGTCGTTGTAGTACGGTATGAAAACGGACACTTTTGGACTGTGTTTGCTCTCCGTCATATTTCGCCCCGCCATGCGTCATTTAACGATGTTTTTTTCAAACTCCGCCCTGTCGAGAAACGGATACATGTCCTCAAGCGGGGGCGACTGCATGCTGCCGTCGGGTAGCCTGCGCGCGGAGAGCTTCGGCACGAATATGTAGTCCGGATCGCATTCGACCTGGCAGAGAAGGGGTCCTGCGCAGGAGAGCGTCTCCCGAATTTTCGCGTCCAGCTCCTCCGGATTTTCCAGGCGCACGGACTTTATTTTGAAAGCCCGCGCCACGTCGCAGAAGTCGGGCGTGGTGACGCCGCTCGTCGCCCCGCAAGCCGTCATGCGCCCGTCGAAAAAGTTGTTTTGCGTCTGCTTAATCGACGAATACCCGCCGTTGTTCATGACGAAAATCTTTATGGGCAGGCGGTTGTGGGCGATAGTCTGGAGCTCCTGAATGTTCATCATGATGGAGCCGTCGCCCGTCAGGCAGACGATGCGGCTCGAAGGCAGGGCGCGCTGCGCGCCTATTGCGGCGGGAAGGTCGTACCCCATAGAGGCGTCGCCGGAGTTCCAAAACATGCGCGAGCCGTCCTTGACCTCGAAAACCCCGAAGGAGGCCACGCACGCCGAACCGTTTGCGCACACAAACACGTCGTCGGCCGACGCAAGCTCCGTGAGCCTGTGTATAAAATTGTAGATGTTTATCTTTCCGCCGGGCTTCTGCGCGTACTCGGGAGTGTTTTTAAACGAATACTTCTCGACCAAGTCGCGGCAGAACCGCGCCCATTTCGCGTCCGCGTCAAACGCGCCGAAGGCTTCGGCAAACGCGGGAAGAAAATGGCGCAGATCCGCGCACACGGCCAAATCGGGCCTGACGAGGGGCTTTTCCAATTCGGCCGCGTCTATGTCCACGGCGATTTTGAACGCGCGACGCGCAAAGTTCTCCCAGTTGTAGCTGACCTGCCTGATGTTGTTGCGCGTTCCCAAAAACAGTATGCAGTCGGCGTTCTGAAGGTTGAAGTTTCCCGCGCGCTGCCCCATGGAGCCTATGCGGCCGGCGTAGTTTTTGTGGCCGGTGGGAATTGTGTCAAAGCCGTTGAAGGTCGTCGCGACGGGAATGTTCGTCTTGTCCAGCAGCTCCATAAACTGCCGGCGCATGCCCGCAAGCCTTATGCCGTGGCCCGCGACCATCAGCGGGCGCTTCGCGGCCTTCAGCCTCTCGGCTATTTGGGCGACGCGCATTTCTTCGGCGTCCGGAACGCGCTCGGCCGGCGGGACAAACTCCCTCAGATTATCCTCGTCAATCATCGCCGACTGCACGTCCATCGGGATATCGAGCCAAACGGGGCCGCGCCTTCCGGACATGGCCTCGTAAACGGCCCTGTCCAAATGGTATTTTATGTCGCGCGGCTCCCTGACCATGGCCGCGTACTTGGTCAGATGCCGCACGGACGAAACGATGTCGACCTCCTGATCGCCCAGCTGGCGCAGCGGGAGTTCCGGGCAATACGCGAGCGTCGTCCTGAACTTCACCTGTCCGGAAACGTACAAGACGCCGATTGAATCCGTCCACTGCCCGAACACTCCGTTGAGGCAGTTCAAACCTCCCGGACCCGTCGTGACATTGACAACGGCCAGCTTGCCGCCCGCGCGGGCGTATCCTTCGCCGGCTATCGCGCAGGCCTGTTCGTGGTGGTTGGCCGTATACGGAATATACCTGCCAAAACTGTCGTTCAGATGCATCGCCCCGCCGCCGGACACCATAAACGCGTGCTCGACTCCGTAGCGCCGGCTCAGCCTCTTTGCAATGTAGTCCGATAACTTTATCATGGTTTGTAAAAATTTTCTTCGTTCCCGCGGCGGCGGTTTTGCGCGCCGCAATTTCCGAGCGGCTCCGGCGGGCGTCCCGCGGACAGTCCGCATTGCGTTGCGGACTTTTCGGGGCGAAGCCTCACTTGTCAAATAAGAGAAGTTTTCTGTCTATATCCGCCAGCCTGCCTCTGTAATATTCGCACAATTTCCCGACGGCCCCGCGAATCGGAGTAAACTGCAACCGGCCGAATTCGCGCCTGAGGCGGGAATTGTCGCCGTAATAGTCCGGCCCCATTCCGGGCGCGGCTATTTTTATCTCGACGTCCGCTCCCGCGGCCTCGCGCGCCATGAGCGCAAGGTCCGCAAGTTCGACGTACGAATCGGGCGTTATATTATATGAAAGAAACTCCGGCTTTTTGTTCAGAAAATGTTTCAGAATTTCCGGCAAGTCCTCCGCGAAGAGATAGCTGAACCTCCTGTTGCGGCGCAGGGTTATCGGCAGACCGCAGAGCGCCTTGCAGAGCGCGTTGGAAATAAACCTTATGGAATAGTCCTCATACTTGCCGAAAATCCCAAATATATTCAACTCTACAAAGTCCGAAAGGGACTCCATTCGCCTGTGGAGAACGTACTTGCAAAACCCGTGCGAATCCGCCCCGACGCGCTTTCCGATGTCCTCCTCGCGCGCGCCGGATATGTCGCCTTCGACTCCGTAGACCGCGCCCGACCCGAAGTCTATAAAGCGGCCGAACGAGCCCCTGTGGCGGACCAGATTTTCAAACATTCTGACATTGGCAAAAAACGCGTCCTGCGCATTGCGCGCATTTCTGTGGGTCGGGCGGACGGCGGCATGCAGGACGGCGTCGAACTGCCTCCCCTTGAAAAACGCGTCGACGCAATCCGTGTCCGTCAAATCCAGCTCGCGCGACGACGGCGCGCATATGCGAAACTCCCGCGCCAGAAAACTCTCCAGAATATTCCGGCCTATGAATCCGCTTCCGCCTGTCAGGAGCAATTCCTTCATGACTTCCGGGAGAGGACAAATTTGCGGATCTCGTCCGCGATTTTCTCCATGTCGAACTCGTCGAGCCCCGGAAAACAACCCACCCAGAACGACGATTTCATTATAAATTCCGTATTGGGCAGGAGCGCGAAATCCTCCTCCGAAAGCCCGCGGGAACTCTTGAGCGGGCCCGAACCTATGCGAACGGCGATGTCCGCGTCGGCAAACATGGGCTGGCGGAGTATGTTTCCGGCAAACAGCTGCCGCGTTCCAATTCCGCGGGACTCCAAATGCTCCACCAACTCCCGCTTTCCGAAGCCGGCCTCCGCCCTGACCGACATCAGATAGCCAAACCACGACGGCCGCGCGCCCTCCGCAGGCTTCGGGAGAATCAGCCATTGCGAAAGGTCCGCAAGCCTTTCCGAAAGTATCGCCGCGTTCCGCGTCCGCAGGCGCACAAATTCGTCCAGACGCTCCAGCTGCGCCAGCCCGATCGCCGCCTGCCAGTCCGTAATTTTCAAATTGTAGCCGATGTGGGAATACGTGTACTTGTGGTCGTAGCCCTCCGGAAGGCCGCCCAATTTGAACGAGAAGCGGCGGCCGCAAGTGCCGTCGCGTCCGGGCGCGCACCAGCAGTCCCTGCCCCAGTCGCGGAAGGAGAGGATTATTTTCCTCAGCAGCGGATTGTCCGTGACGACCGCGCCGCCCTCTCCCATAGTGATGTGGTGCGCCGGGTAGAAGCTGAACGTCCCGATGTCCCCGACAGTTCCGGCGAGACGCCCGCCGAACTCCGCCCCCAGAGCGTCGCAACTGTCCTCAATCAGCCACATGCCGCGCTCGCGGCAGAACCCGGCCAGCTTCGCCGAATCGTAGGGGTTGCCCAGAGTGTGCGCCAAAAACACCGCCTTCGTCCGCGGAGACAACGCCTCCTCAAGCTTGGAGAAATCTGCGTTGCACGTTTCCGTTTCGCAATCGACAAACACGGGGACAAGCCCGTTTTGCACTATCGGATTTACCGTGGTCGGAAACCCTGATGCCACCGTTATCACCTCGTCGCCGCGCTTCAGCGCGCGCGAGCCCAGCCGCGGGGAAGTGAGAGCGGAAACGGCCAGCAGATTCGCGCTCGAACCGGAATTTGCCGTCAGCGCGTGCTTGATTCCGAGTTTTTTGGCAAATTCGGCCTCAAATTTTTCGTTGAAACGCCCGGCGGTCAGCCACATGTCGAGTGTGGCGTCTATCATGTTGAGCAGCTCGCCCTCGCCCAAGACTTTCCCGGACGGCGGAATGTACCCTTTCCGTCCGCCGCGATTGGAGGCGGCGCGCCAGTACTCCAGCGCGGCCAGTTTCACTTTCGACCTCAATGCGGATTCGTCCATCATTTGCTCCAAACTATGTTTTTGCCGCGCGCGGCCGCGCAGAAGTCCTCCAGCTGCGAGAGCGTAAATTCGCGCATGTCGACGCGGCCGCCGTAAAAGTTTCCATACCAATCCACCGTCATGTCGACGGCCTGGGAAGCGTCGGCCACCGGGCGGAACCCCAGCAGCGATGCGGCCTTCGATATGTCCAAACTCAAAAGGCGCGCCTCGTGCGGGCCGGCGGACGAAGGCGTGCGAATCTCCCCGCCTCCCCAGCGGCGCACAATCATTTCCGCAATCCGGCCGACGTTCAAAACGGAACCTTCCGACGGCCCGAAATTGAAGCAGTCGGCAAACTTTTCGGGCTCCTCCAAAAGCCTCCGGCCCAGGAGCAGATAGCCCGCCAGCGGCTCCAATACGTGCTCCCACGGGCGCACGGCGCCGGGATTGCGAATCTCTATCGGCGCGCCGGAAGCCAGCGCGCGAACGCAGTCTGGAACGAGCCTGTCCGCCGCCCAATCGCCGCCGCCTATGACGTTGCCGGCGCGCGCCGAAGCCAGCGCATAACCGCGCCCGCCGTCCAGAAAAGAACGCCGGTAGGACGCCGTCAAAATCTCCGAACAGCCTTTTGAGGACGAATACATGTCGAATCCGCCCATGGGATCCCCCTCGCTAAACGCCCTTCCCGTTTCGGAATTTTCGTAGCACTTGTCGCTCGTCACATTGACAAAAGCCTCGACCGAGCCGCACTTGCGCGCCGCCTCAAGGACGTTCAGCGTCCCCATCACATTGGTGCGGTAGGTCTCGACGGGCTCGGCGTACGAGAGCCTCACAAGCGGCTGGGCGGCCAGATGGAACACCGTCTGCGGGCGAACCGAACAAAAGAAATCCTCCAGCTTTTGCGCGTCGCAAATGTCGGCGAACTCCGCGGCGAACATGCGGGAGGGCAAGTCCAATATTTCGAAAAGCTCGTACTGGGTTCCGGGGCGCAGCGAATAGCCGCAAACCTCCGCGCCCAACTCGCACAGCCACGCCGTCAGCCAAGATCCCTTGAATCCCGCAAAGCCTGTGACGAGCACGCGGCGCCCGTCGTATGCGCCACCAAAAAGCATCTCGTCAGTCCTTCCAGATTTTCCACGGCGCGCGGCCGCAATCCCACATTTCGTTGAGGTCCCTCTTGTCCTTGAGCATGTCCATGGGGCGCCAGAATCCCTCGTGCCTGTATGCGTTCAGCAGGCCGGAAGCCGAGAGCGTCTGAAGGGGCTCGCGCTCCCACACGGTATTGTCGCCGTCCTTTATGTAGCCGAAGATCTCCGGCTCCAAGACGAAAAATCCGCCGTTTATCCACACGTTGTCGCCGCGCGGCTTCTCCTGAAAATTCGTCACGCGGCTTTCGGCGTCCATTTCGATGACCCCGAAGCGCGCCGTCGGACGAACCGCGGTGAGCGTCGCAGGAAGGCCGGAGGCCTCGTGGGAGGCCAGCAGCGCGCGCAAGTCTATGTCCGCCACGCCGTCGCCGTAGGTGAGCATGAAGCGCTCCCCCTTGACAAACTCCTCCGCGCGCTTGATTCTGCCACCGGTGAGCGTGTCGCGCCCGGTGTCGCACAGCGTGATGCGCCATTGCTCGGAAGAGCGGCGGTGAAACTGCACGGAATTGTCGGACAAGTCTATGGTGATGTCCGAATTTTTCAGGTAGTAGTTGGCAAAATACTCCTTGATAACCTCGCCCTTATAGCCGCACAGTATTATGAAGTCGTCGAATCCGAAGGAGGAATAAATCTTCATTATGTGCCAAAGAATCGGCCTTCCGCCGATTTCCACCATCGGCTTCGGGCGCAGCGAAGTCTCCTCGCCGAGCCTCGTTCCCAATCCCCCCGCCAAAACGACGACTTTCATTTTTGCGTTCATAATCCGACATCAAGAGTTCATGTTGCGAGTCTGGCGCTCGTACAATGTCGCATAGTACGGGCACCTCAGCATCAGCTCCGAATGGGAGCCCACGTCTATGACCTCGCCGTCCCGAAACACTATGACCTTTTTCGCATTGCGAATGGTGCTGAAGCGGTGCGCTATGATGAGGACGGTCTTGTCGCGCATCATTTCGTCGAGAGCCTTTTGAATAAAGGCCTCGCTGTTGGCGTCCAGCGCGCTGGTGGCCTCGTCGAGAAAGACCAGCGGCGGATTTTTCAAGAAAACGCGCGCTATGGCGATTCGCTGTTTCTGTCCGCCGGAAAGCTTGTCGCCGCGCTCGCCCACAATCGTGTCGTACCCGTTTTCAAGCTCCGTTATGAAGTCGTGCGCGTAGGCCTTCTTGGCGGCCTCGTAAATTTCCGCGTCGGAAGCTTCGGGCCTCGCGAGGCGAATGTTGTTCATCACGGTGTCGTTGAACAATACGGGATACTGCGGAACGGAACCGATGTTTTCTACGTAGTCGCGCCGGCGCATTTTGTCCAGCGCAATGCCGTCGGCCTTGACGCTCCCCGAACAGGGGTCGTACAGGCGCATGGCGAGCTTTGCGAACGTGCTCTTTCCCGCCCCGCTCTCGCCGACGAGCGCGCAGCTCGTCCCCGCGGGAATGCGGACGCTCACGTTCTTCAAAACGGGCTTGTCGCCGTAGGAAAACGACACGCCGTCAAACTCGACCTCGCCCCGCAGCCTGCCGATTTCCACGGGATTCTCCGGCTCCGGAACGGTCGACACGTAGTCGAGAACCTCGTTTATGCGGTCGAACAGGGGCATCGTCTTGATGAAGTCGGACGACATTCTGACTATGCGCTTTATCGGGTCTATCGTAAAATACAGCGCAAGCCCTATGGCGGCGAAAGTCGGAAAGTCTATCTTTGCAAAGTACGCGTAGACGAAGGTCACTGCCACCATCGTCGCGGCAAGAAGCTCCATGAACGGCTGCTGCACAAGCTCGTACTTGGCGATTTTGAGGGAAAAGTTCTGAAAGGCCAAATTCAGCCCCGCAAACTTGCTCTTCTGCGACTGCTCAAGATTGAACACGCGTATTTCGTGCGCCGCGTCGAGGTTCTCGTTGAACAGCTGGGTTATCTGCCCCAGAAAATTCTGCGCCTGGCGCGCGCTGCGCTTGAGATTCTTCCTTATGAGCTGAACGGGTATTATGCAAAACGGCACCGCCGCTATGAACACGAGCAAAAACACTATCTCGCCGTTCGTCCACGACAGGTACGCCAAAAACGCGAGCGCGCCGACAACCTGAAGCGGCTGGCGAAAAATCTCGGAGGAAAACGAAAGCAGTATCGTCTGCACGGCGGAAGTGTCGTTGCTAAGGCGCACGAGGAGGTCGCCGGTGGTGTATTTGTCGAAAAACGCAATGGGATAGTCCTGAACGTGCGAAAATATGTCCTGCTTGAGCCTGCGCAGAACCTCCAGCGACGTGTACGACATCAGAAATCCGCTCAAATAGCCCGTCACCGCGCGAATCGCGAACACCAGCGGCAGAAGCGCCGCAATTCCCACTATCGCCGCAAACGAGTAGCGCTCCTGCGAAAGAAATATGTTGCGCAGAACCTTGTCGAAAATCACGGGCATTCCGAATCCGCTGGTGAGCCCGAAGAGCACGCCGAATACTATCGCTGCAGCAAGATGCCAGATGCACGGTCTTACGTAATCGAAATAGCGGGTAAATTTCTTCATCGGAACTTTCTGCGAAATGCGATTTAAAAAGTGAAATACAAGGGAATTTTGCAAGCTTTTCTTTCATAATGAACGCAATATTCGCAAAGTATCCGTCGCGCGGCGGTATCCCCAACAGCAAATCTGAAAGGAAAATACCGACGGAAACGGCGGAGCTAAAACGGCGGAAAATTCGGAGTATTTATATTAAATTCCGGGGCATTTTATTATTTTATATTTCGGAGCACTAAGGCCGGCGGGCCCCGGCCCGAAAATATTTTCCGCACCCCGCGCCAAAGCCGAACGGGATTTTGCACGTTCCCCAAACGAAAGAAAACGGCTTTTTAGCGGGCGAAAAAATTTCGGACGAAAGGAATGTTTGCCGAACGGACGCGCGACGCGCGAAGTTCCCGAATAAAAAATCTCCCGCGCCCGAACGGAAAAACCGCACGCAAACGCGCCTCAAGCGCAATTCCCATTTTCCCGCTGCCGAAACGCCACCGCAAAAAATTGCCGAAAGCGGGCGGCACGCAAAAAAACGCCGACTCATTTTTTGCCAAATCCAACAAAGCGTTGCGACGAAATCGGCAAAGCGTTCAACAGCGCGAAATCAAAAAATTTCTCCCCATTCAAATCAAAAAATCTTCCGCGCCCAGACGCCGCATTTCGCGGATTCAAAATCTATTTTTGAGGGGAATTTCCCCCTTTTTAAACGCCTTCCGCCCCGTGACGCGCGGCGTCGCCCTTCGGCTTTGTAGGAGATTGCGGCGGATTGTCCGCCTTCAAGGAAGTTCCCGATGCGGAATCCTTACCGGCGGAACTTTCGACAGCCGAGGAATTGTCGGCTTTGGAGGAATCCGTCGGCCGACCTTTAGCGGCGTCGCCCGACGCTATTTCCCCGCCTGGCGTTCCAGTCACACCCGGCGTTCCAATCACGCCCGAAGTTCCCGCCCCGCCCGGCACGGCGGCAGACGGATCAGGCGCGGGGGCTGAAGGGGCGGAATCCTCCACGAGAATTTTCCTCGTGCCGTCCGGAATATCGCCGTTTGCGAGCGCCCACTCTATGTACTTGGCGGCCAAATCGATTTTTTGGTAGTTTACCGCGAGAGTCCGCAAAGCCGCGCGGCTCGCCATGCCGAGCATGAACTTGCGCCACTGCTGTTTCGTCTCCGGGCGTTTCTTTTCGGCGCGGAGCTTGTCGGCATACGCGGCTTCCTCGGTGAGCCCTATCAAATCTATTATGCGGCGAAGCGGCTTGTAGCTTCCGGTGGCGTAAAATTCGCCCCAAAGCATGTCGATCTGCGCGGCGGCGTAAACGGGATCCCATTCGCCGTAGGGGTCGGGAATCTCGGCGGCGCGGAGGAGCTGCTGGTACTTCTTTTCCGCGTCGTTCAAAAGCGACGCGTCGACGCCTTCGACTTTCAAAATCTCGAACAAAAACACTATCTTCGCCCTGTCCAGCGGCGAGGAATCCGAAAAGGCCGCGCGAATGTAGGGAATCAAAAACGCGTTGTTTTTGAAGGCGGCGCGCAAAAATCCGATGTAGGAAAAATTCAGCGAATTGGGCGCGTTCTTTTGCTCAAGGTTGAAGTCCTTGGAGAAGTATATCGCGTAGAGCGACTCCGGCGAAGGCTCCTCAAAAAAATTGCGCACCTTCGAACGCACGACGGAACGCTCCGAATACGGATTGGGAGGCGACCACTTGTACGTGTAGAACGGGGCGCGCGCCGAAGTCTGGGCCCCGCCGGCGATGTCCTTTACGGACAGCTCGACTTCGTACCTGCCGTCCGGATAGGTTTCGTCAAATCGTAGAGTCGCGACGTCCGGACACGCCAATATCATGTCCGCGCTCGGCCTGTCGCCGGAGAACGGAACGTTCTTGACTATATCGACCCTCTTGCCGTCGGGTCGGAGGAGGGACAGCGAATACTCCAGCTTGAATTTGCCCTCCGGCGTCGCGCCGGCGCCTCCGACAAACGCGAACACGTTGAAGTCTTCCCCGAAGAAAATCTTGCGCGTATCGGAAATTTTCGGCCCCGAATTTGAGGGAATGCGGTACCACCAGTCCATGTCGGGGTCCTGAAGGCTCACATACGCCAACGCGGAGAGCGCCTTGCCGGCCTTCTGCGGACCCGCGGAAACCGCGTCCAAAAGCGGCTGCCCCTGCGAGGCCGGACGCGCCGAACGCTGTGCGGACACCTTGCCGGAAATCTCCGCCCCGGCGGACGCTTCCGGCGTTCCCGCGCCTACGGCATCGCCCATTGCGCCGTCCCCGGCGGACGCCCCAGACGCCCCGAACGAAAAATGGCAGAAGAGCGTCAGCCAAGCCAGAGCAATACCCACATATTTTAAAACCGGATTCATCTGTCTCGATATTTCGGACAAAACGGCAAATAGTCAATTTTAAAGGCTCGCGGGCGTTTGAAAAAAAGCAAAAAGGCGGCCGTCTCAAACGAACTTTTGGCTTTCAAAATATTTTTTTTGCGCTTAAATGATTCCGCATGTTTAGGAGAGAGAAAAGTCTGATGCTGTTCGGCCTCGACGCCGACCGGTATTCGTTGAAGGGGGTTTGGCTGTTCCTTTTTGTCTATTTGGGAGCCACGCTCTTTGCCGCAATCACAACCGCGCCGGCATACTGGTTCGTGGAGTGGGTGCACTCGATAAGCCCCTCCGACACGACCAGATGGCTGCTGGGAAAAAATATGGACGTCTACTTCGACAGAATGCGCTGGGTGCCGATTATCGTCGGCCTCCCGTGGGTGCTTTCCAAATGCGGGCTGTTTTCGGCCTCGAATTTGGGAATCCGGCTAAGCCTGTCGTCATTGAAAACCGCGGCGCGATACTTTTTGCTCGGACTTCTCCTTGCGGGAATCATATTCAGCCTGCAATACATGTTTGCCGACGTGTCCCCAAAGGGCGGCATAAGCGGGGGCGACTTGATTGGCATACTTGTAAACGCAATTCTGGGCGGGGCGATTATAGGATTTCTGGAGGAACTTGTGTTCCGCGGCCTGATAATGCGCACAATATACACCGCCGCAACCCCGTGGGCTGCCGTGCTGTTGAGCTCGCTGTTTTTTGCCTACAAGCACTTCAAAGTCCCCGACTCCGTCTGGAGCCACCTTCCGGGCGGCCTGCACAATCCTTCGTGGGACATAGGGTTTTTCATAGCCTACTACGACGCGATAGGAATCTCCGAGAACTTCGCGCCGGTAAACTTCGCAAGCCTCGCGATGTTCGGCATGGTGCTGTGCATGGTCTATATAAGGACAAAGACGCTTCTTGCGCCCGTCGCGTTGCACTGCGCGCTCGTGTTCATGATACAGGCCTACCGCTCCGTTTTCGACATCGGACAATGCGAAGCCGTAAAGTACTTCGGGAACGCGGGCATGACCAACGGAATAGTGCCGCTGACACTGCTTACGCTGATATTTGTCTGGCTGGTTTTCTCGCAGAAGAAATCCGAATCGGGCAAGTCGGGCGCGGCTTAGCCGGGACAAAAAACCGAACGAAGGAGCCGGAATGGAAAGTCGGCGCCGAACGGGCGCGCGCATAGAGCTTCTAAGCCCCGCGCGGAACGCGGAAATCGGGAGGGAGGCGATTCTCGCCGGAGCGGACGCCGTGTACATAGGCGCGCACAGCTTCGGCGCGCGCAGCGCGGCGGCAAATTCCGTATCCGACATAGCCGGGCTGTGCGAGTTCGCGCACGTTTACGGGGCGAAGGTTTACGCCGCCGTCAACACGATACTGTCCGACGCGGAAATTCCGCGCGCCGCCGAACTGACATGGCAACTCGCCGACGCGGGCGTGGACGCGCTAATCGTGCAGGACCTCGGACTTCTCGAAGCCGGCATCGCCCCGATTGAACTGCACGCGAGCACCCAGTGCCACATCGACACCCCGCAGAAGGCGAAGATGCTCGAAGCCTGCGGATTCAGGACGCTGGTGCTCGCGCGGGAGCTCGGCCTGCGGGAAATAGCCGAGATTGCGTCGGAGGTCGACGCCGGAATAGAGTGCTTTGTCCACGGAGCGCTGTGCGTGTCGTACAGCGGGCAGTGCTGGCTAAGCCACGCGATAGGCGGCAGGAGCGCCAACCGCGGCGAATGCGCCCAGCCCTGCCGAATGAAATATTCAATCCGCGACTCCCTCGGCGCGCCTCTCGGCCCCGACGCCCACTACCTCTGCCTGCGCGACCTCGACAGAAGCCGCTTGATCGGCGCGATGATCGACGCGGGCGTAAGCTCGTTCAAGATTGAGGGCCGCCTCAAAGACGCGTCATACGTAAAAAACGCCACAGCCTTTTACCGTAGGATTCTCGACGCCGAAATTTCCGCCCGAAATCTCCAACGCGCCAGTTTCGGCGACAGCCGCGTTCCGTTTGAGCCCAATCCTCTAAAGACCTTCAACCGCGGCTTTACCGACTATTGCGCGCGCCCGGCAGAATCCGGCATAGCCAGCTTCGCCTCTCCGAAATCTAAGGGCGAACCTTTGGGGACAATCCGCCGCGGATTCCCCGGCGGCTTCTTCTTCAAAGATGCCGACAAGACCTTTTCAAACTCCGACGGCCTCTACTTCGAACCCCAAGACGGCTCAACGCCTTTCGGCGCGCAGGTCTGCGCCGTGTCGAAAGACAGGGTGTTCGTGGGCGGCCCGGAAAAGCGCGAGAGGGTGCCGAACAACTGCGCGCTGTTTAGAAACCGCGACGCCGCCTTTGAAAAGAAACTCGCCCTTCCCTGCGAGAGAAAGATGAGAATATCCCTGATATTGTCGACGGAGGCGGGCGCAATCAGGCTCTCGGCAAAGACGCTCGACTCCCGCGCCGCAACCGCTTTCGCGGAAATCCCCGCCGAAGCCTGCGAACGCGCCGCCGACCCCGGCGCCGCCGAATTGAAACTGCGCGAAAATCTCTCCAAATTCGGCGGCACTCCCTTTGAAGCCGCCTCTCTTGAAATTCGATGCGCTCCGCATCTGCCGCTGTCAAAAATCAACGGGCTGCGCCGCGCTCTGGCGGAAAATCTAAAAAAAACGCTCACAAAGCTTCACGCCCCGGCGCGCGTCCCCCGCGCGCCGAACCCGAAGATGCCGGACTTCCCCGCCCCTCCGTTCGACGCCGACTGGCGCGCCAACTGCATGAACAAAAACGCCGCGGCATTCTATGAAAAAATCGGCTTCCCGGTGTCCGAACCCGCCCCGGAGCTCTCCGGGGACGGCATGGTCGGCAAGGCCGTCATGCGGACGCGCCACTGCGCGCTTCGGGAAATGGGGCTGTGCCTAAAAAAGACCCCAAAAACGCGCTTCCGCCCGCCGATATTTCTGGAGTCCGACCAGGCCGAGCTCGAACTTCGCTTCGACTGCCGAAAATGCGAAATGCAAGTCGTCTTTGTCCGGAAAAAATCCTGCGGGGCGCAAACTTCCCCCGCAGGAGGCGCGACATTCAGAACAAGAGGGAAGAAACGCTCATGAGCGCAATGCCGGCAAGCGCGCCGAAAATTCCGTAGTGCTCTTCGCCGTAATCCCGCGCCATGGGAAGAAGCTCGTCGAGGGCGATGTACACCATTATCCCCGCAGTGGACGCCAGCGCAACCCCGACCACAGACGGCGTCAGTATGGGAAGCAGGACAAAGTAGGCCGCCAGCGCGCCCAGCGGCTCCGTGAGGCCTGAGAGCGCGCCTATGGCAAAGGAGCGCCATTTCTTTCCCGTCGCCGAATAAATCGGAAGCGAAACGGACAAACCCTCCGGTATGTTGTGCAACATTATGGCAAACCCCACCGCCAGACCCGTATTTATATCCCCAAGCCCCGCGACAAAGACGGACAGGCCTTCGGGAAAATTGTGAATCGTTATCGCCGCGGCGGTCAAAATCGCCGCACGCCCCATTTTTCCGCCGTCCTTGCGCTCTCCGGACTTCTCCGCGCCCGAAAGCATCTCGCCGTGGACGTGGGTCGGGATAAACGCGTCAATCAGCCCCGCGACAACCGCCCCGGCAAAAAACGCGAGCATTCCGCACGCCTTGCCGGACTTTTCCGCGCCCATTCCGAACAGCGAAACCCCGTCGGAGGCCACCTGAGAAAACGCCAGCGGCAGAATGTCCATAAACGATATGTATATCATCACTCCGGCCGAAAAGCTCATGCCGAGGGCCAGCCAGCGAAAGTCGTTCTTCTTTATGAAAAACGTGAGCGCCGAGCCTATGGCCGTCGAAGCGCCGGCAACAAACGTTATTAAAAAAGTTGCAAATACGTTATCGTCCATATTTATTATTTTATTGTCATAATGGTTAGTGCAGACGGGCGGAGTGTCAAATCTTTAGAGCGCCTCTCCGGTTTGCAACATATCATCTAAACAACAGGAAAGGAAACCGACATGGGAGACCTAAAAGGAACAAAAACGGAAAAGAACCTGATGGCGGCGTTTGCGGGCGAATCGCAGGCGCGCACAAAATACACATTCTTTGCCAGCGTCGCAAAGAAGGAAGGCTACGAGCAAATCTCGGCAATCTTCCAGGAGACCGCAGACAACGAAAAGGAACACGCAAAGCGATTCTATAAGTTTTTGGGCGAAACCTCCGTCGAGATTTGCGACACCTACTGCGCCAGTTTTGGCGACACCGCCTCAAACCTGCTTGCCGCGGCAAAGGGCGAACACGACGAATGGAGCCAAATCTACGTCAAAGGCGCAAAAGAGGCCGAAGAAGAAGGCTTCTTGGAGATAGCGGCCCTGTTCAGAAACGTCGCCGCGGTGGAGAAACACCACGAGGAGCGGTACAGAAAGCTTCTGCAAAACGTCGAAAGCGGCTCCGTATTCAAGAAATCCGCTCCGACAAAATGGAAGTGCAGAAATTGCGGGTTCATATTCGAGGGCGAAACCGCCCCCGAAAAGTGCCCGACCTGCGCGCACCCGAAGGCGTATTTCGAATTGTTGGCCGACAACTTCTAAAGCCTGTCTAAATCCGGCTTTCCCCGCAGGGGAGGGCCGATTCGGCAGGTTGCTTCGGCCAAACTGTCGCGGCGTCCGAACTTTCGGAACGCCGCTTTTTTTATCTTCCGCCGACTGCGAAAAAAGGCGCAAAAAAAAAGCGTTTCATAACTTTTTGGGCGAAACCTCCGCCGCGGCCTGCGGAAGGCTGTTGAGCCTACTGCGCCGGTTGCGGCGGTTGCGCAGGTTGCGGCGACTTCGGCGGCCGCGGCCAAAAATTTCCGGCGGCAACTCTGGGAGATATTCGATATTTGTCAGGACAATGCGCGCGCAACGCCCGAAGTGCTGCGGCTTCGCGCAAAATCCGCCAAACGCCGCACGACAAACTCCGACAAGTCCGATTTTAAGCGGCGCGGCAATTTTTTTACGACGCTTTGAAAACGCAAAACGACGAAAAAAACTGAAATATCTGCGCAGCTTCGCGGCAAACTCTCGGCGAACCCGCCGCAAACCGAGACCTCCGCGCGGAACTCGAAGTGCGAAACGCAGAACTCAGAGTGTGAAGCGCGGAGCCGGAAGCCATCAGTTGCAAAATTCCTCCCGCCCTCCTTCGCAAAAGATTCCGGCGCTGCTCCAATCCCGCACCGCGGACAAACTCAATCCCCCTTTCCGCCGCAAACGCAAAAAAATGCGGTGACGTTTGAAAGATGAGATTGGAAACGGGAAATGGCGGGAATTTAAAGGCTTTGGGGCGGGTTTGTCAGCCGGCTTTGAGTTTGGAAACTTTTTACGCCGGCGCCCTCCCTAATGAAGTAAGATTTGGAAATGTTTTCGCCCTGTTCCAAGTTTAACATAAGCTGAACCCTCCTTACAACCTTCCTGAACCACTCTTGCGACACCTTTCACAAGAGTCTTTTTCCACAAATCCTAATTCATTTTTCCAAAATCAAACTTCACGATACAGCGGCGGATAAAAATCCGACGATGCGAAAAAACGCCGCTTCGGCAAACTTTCTTGCGCGCGGATTCCAGCGCTGGGCTTCCTTTTCGCGCAGGCCGCCGGGAAAAGCGCCCGCACTCCGCAGGGGGCATATCCAAAAAGCGCGCATATCCAAAAAAGGATTGAAAGGCGGGGCGCGCTTTCGCATAGTAGCGCAAAAAATTTTTTCACATATGGCTAAGCAAAATAGAACTGCAATAGAGCCGACGCGCGCGCAGGATTATCCCGAATGGTACCAGCAGGTCATAAAGGCCTCCGATCTGGCGGAAACAAGCCCCGTGCGCGGGTGCATGGTGATAAAGCCGTGGGGATACGCGCTGTGGGAGAATATCCAGTCCGGGCTCGACAAGATGTTCAAGGACACCGGGCACGTTAACGCGTACTTTCCGCTCTTTATTCCCGTGAGCTACCTTGAGAAGGAGGCCGAACACGTCGAGGGATTCGCAAAGGAGTGCGCGGTCGTCACCCACTCGAAGCTCCAGCTTGACGAGAGCGGAAAGCTCGTTCCGTCCGCCCCGCTGGAGGAGCCGCTGATCGTGCGCCCGACTTCCGAGACGATAATAGGCGAGATGTATTCGCGCTGGGTGCAGTCGTACCGCGACCTTCCCATACTCGTCAACCAGTGGGCGAACGTCGTCCGTTGGGAGATGCGCACGCGCCTGTTTTTGCGCACCGCGGAATTTTTGTGGCAGGAGGGGCACACGGCGCATGCGACGCGCGAGGAAGCCGAGGCCGAGACTCTGAAAATGCTCGGCGTCTACGAGGATTTTGCGCAGAACTTCATGGCCATGCCCGTCATCTGCGGAAGAAAAACCGACGGGGAAAAATTCCCCGGCGCGGTCGACACCTACTGCATAGAGGCCATGATGCAGGACGGCAAGGCTCTCCAGGCGGGGACTTCGCACTTTCTGGGGCAGAATTTCTCAAGGGCCAGCGATATAAAATTTCTCGACGAGGACGGAACGCAAAAGTACGCGTGGACGACAAGCTGGGGGGTGTCCACGCGCCTGATAGGCGGCCTGATTATGACGCACTCCGACGACGACGGCCTCGTGCTTCCGCCGCGGCTGGCTCCCTTGCACGCGGTCATACTTCCCGTGGTCCACAAAGACGGGGACCGCGCCGCGGTGGAAAAGTACTGCGACGATTTGAAGCGCGAACTCTCGCAGCGCGACTACTGCGGCGGGAATATCCGCGTCCATGTCGACGGGCGCGACCTGCGCGGGGGCGAAAAGAACTGGTCTTGGATTAAGAAGGGGGTTCCGCTCCGCGTGGAGGTCGGCCCGCGCGACATCGCCGCGGATTCGTTGTTCGTCGCCCGCCGCGACAACTCCCAAAAGCGCGCAATACCCCGCCGCGAATTTGTCGAAAACATAGCGTCGACGCTTCAGGAAATTCAGGACTCGCTGTTTGCCCGCGCGAAGCGGTACCGCGACGAAAACACCGTCGCCATAACCGGCAAAGACGAATTTTACTCGTATTTTTCGCAGGAAAACGAAGGCTCCTTCAAGAGCGGATTCGCCGTCGCCGACTACAACGCGAGCCCGGAAGTGGAAGACATGCTCGCCAAAGACCTGAAAGTGACGGTGCGCTGCATTCCGCTAAACGGCGGCAAGCCCGAAGGCAAGTGCATATTCACCGGCGAAGCCGCCAAGTGCCGCGCGGTATTCGCAAAATCCTATTGATATTCGCTCGGAATTTCCGATGGCCGACCGCCTCGCCGAAATACTTGAAAAAAGCTTTGGACACCGGCAGTTCAGGCGGCCGCAGAGGGAGATTGTCGAGAGCGTGCTATCCGGTGCGGACACGCTGGCGATAATGCCCACGGGCGGCGGAAAAAGCCTGTGCTACCAGCTTCCGGCCGTGCTTTCCGAAGGCGTCGCGCTCGTCGTCTCCCCGCTCATCGCGCTGATGAAGGACCAGGTTGACGCGCTCGCGGCGCGCGGCATTCCCGCGGCGATGATAAACAGCGCGCAGTCGCCGGAAGAGCGGAGACTCGCGCTGGCCAGACTCCGCCTGGGAAGCCTCAAACTGGCATATATCGCGCCGGAACGCTTCAGAATGAGGTCGTTCGCGCGCTCGCTTGAGGGCGTGAAAATATCGCTGTTCGCGGTGGACGAGGCGCACTGCATAAGCCAATGGGGGCACGACTTCCGCCCCGATTACGCGCGTTTGGGCGAAGCCGTGGAGGCTCTCGGCCGCCCGCCCGTGGCCGCGTTTACGGCAACGGCCACTCCGGAGGTGAGGCGGGACATCGTCGCGCAGCTGAATATGCGCAATCCCAAAGTGTTCGTATCCGGATTCGCAAGGCCGAACTTGAGCTTCAACGTGACGGAGGTCTCCGGCAAGGCGGAAAAGGAGATGCGGGTGCGCGAGACAATCGCAAAGCACAAAGTCGGAATCGTCTATTGCGCCACGCGCAAGAGCGCGCAGTCGCTCTCCGAGGCTCTGTGGGACGACGGCGTGCGGCACGTGGTCTATCACGGGGGAATGTCCGTTGCCGAGCGCGACGCCGCGCAGGAGGCGTTTGTCGGCGGGCGCGAAAACGTGGCGGTCGCCACAAACGCGTTCGGAATGGGAATCGACCGCCCCGACATAAGGTTCGTCTGCCACTACGAGCTTCCCGGAAGCGTCGAGGCCTACTATCAGGAGGCCGGCAGAGCCGGGCGCGACGGAAATCCCGCATATTGCGAAATGCTGATGATGTATTCCGACAAGCGCGTCCAGGAGTTTTTTATCGACGGGGCGAATCCCGAACCCGATTTTATCCGCGCCGTTTACGCCGCGATACGCTCAAATTCCGACGAGGGCGGCGAGTGCGTCATGCCGGCCGACGACATAGCCGAATGCGCCGCTGCAAAGCTTCGCGCCGCGCGCTCCGCCGGGCGCGCGCGCGGATTTTCCCGCGGCGGGACTACTGCTGCGCAAAACTCCATGGCGGTTTCGAGCGCGATATCCATACTGCGAAGGCTCGGCATACTCGAAAGATTCGACATTCCCGGAATGCGCTCGCGCGGGACCCGCCTGCTCATGCCGGATCTGGCCGCCTCCGAACTCGACCTGCCCGCCGAAAAGCTCCGCGAAAAGCGGCGGCGCGACGAAAACAAACTCCGCGACATGATAACTTTTGCGTACTCGCGCGACTGCCGGCAGGAATGGATACTGGACTATTTCGGCGAGGCCGACGCCTCCGCCTGCGGGGTTTGCGACAACTGCCGCCGCGCCGCCAATCCTGCGCCGTCCGCCTCGCGCCCGCTGGACTTGCAGGAAATAGAGATTGTCAGAAAGGCCCTCAGCTGCGTTGCCAGAATGTCCCGCCGAACGGGGCCGAGAACGTGGACGCCAATATTCGGGCGCACTCTCGTTTTGGAATGTCTCGTCGGCAGCCGCAACGAGCGCATTATGCGCTTCGGATTCGACTCCATTCCGACGCACGGCGCGCTTAAGTCTCTGGGAAAAAAATTCGTATCCGCCCTCATTTGCGCCCTTGAAAACGAAGGGTATCTCCAAACCGAACAGGGCGACTATCCCCTGCTCGGCCTGACGGACAAGGGCGTGGAAATGATGATGGGCGAACTCCAAAGCCCCAAACTCGATTTTCCCTCCGCCCCGCTCTCCGACACCCCGTCCGCAAAGCGGAGTCCCTCCAAAGGGAAAAAGGCGCCGATTTCCGGGGACTCGTCGGACAATCCCGAACTTCTGAGGCGGCTGGTCGAGCTTCGCAACAAAATGCGCCGCCAGCGGAATGTCCCGGCGTATGCGATTTTCCCGAACGCGGTTTTAATCTCGCTCTCCAACGCGCTTCCCACAACCGCGCAGGAGGCCATGGGAATAGGCGGAATCGGCGCGGCAAAGGCGGCGTCCGTCCTGCCCGCGTTCATAGACGCGATAAACGAATACTTAAAAGAGCGCGGATAGCGTCCGCGCCCCGCGCCCGCGCCGCCGCGTCCCCGCACCCTCTGCGAAATTTCCGTTCCGGCGCCGCCTGAAAAATTTTTTTCGCGCTTAAAAAAAGGCAAAAACGAAATCCCCCGCCCACCAAAATCGCCGTATTGTATCGCGAAGTTTGATTTTGGAAAATCGGCGCGGCAAAGGCGGCGTCCGTCCTGCCCGCGTTCATAGACGCGATAAACGAATACTTAAAAGAGCGCGGATA
>QALA01000061.1 GCA_003343565.1 Verrucomicrobiota bacterium
CATTATGTCCCGCACAAGCGCGCCTTTGGGCGCAAGCAGAATCGAGCGCATGGAAAGCACCCCCTCCAACTCGCCCTCCTTGCTCACCACGTACAGGTAGTAGATATTTTCAAACTCGTCGCGCATCTTCCGGATTTGCGCTATCGCCTCCTCGACGCTGATGTCGCGCGGGAGGGTTGCCACGTGCGGATTCATTATCGCGCCGGCCGTATCCTCAGGATATTCGAGCAGCTCGCGCACGTCGGAGGCCCCCTCCGGATCCATGCCTCCCAAAAGCCTGTCCCTGTCCTCCTTTTCCAGTTCCCTGACGATGTCGGCGGCGTCGTCGGGCTCCATTTCGTTGAGGACCGAAACCGCGCGGTGCTCGCGCATCTCCGAAACGAGCTCGGCCGAAACGTCCGGATCCATCTCCGATACGATGGCCGAGACCTCCTCCGAATTGAACCGCCTTAGTATGTCGCGCTGGGTATCGACGTCCAGCCTCTCAAGGAACACCGACAACACGTGGTGGCTGGTTTCCGACAGCTTCTTGTTGTCGATTTTGTCAAGCTCGCCCGCCTCGGCCAGCACTACGAGTTCGTAGAGCGAATATCCGCGTTCGGGCTTTGATTCCAAGATGTCGTCGTCGTTCGGCATGACAATTTTTTTTCATCTTCCAAATTTTTGGCGCCGTATTCAAGTTTTTTCAAGGTTGCAACCCAAACATTTTGCCCAGACTTCGCCGCGATAAACCCCGCTTTTGCGCCGGCGCCAGCCGCCTCGGCGCAAAACGAAACACCCCCCGCGCCAAAGCCGCAACAAAGCGCGCCCGACGCACATACTGCCGGAATTATTTGTATTCCGCCTTTCCCCCGCACAAACTGGAATCTTGCGCCAATCGCGCCTATTCCGCAAAACCGATTCCGCAAAGCGGCTATTCCCCGCCGTCTTCAGTTAAACCGCCGTTCCCGGCGCGGCGCGCCGTGCGCTTGAGCTTTTTTTTGAGCCTTTTGGAAATCAGTCTGGCCCGCGGAAGCGCGGAGCCTATTTCAAGCGCAAGGGCGTCCAACCCGCGAAACGGATTCGACTTCTTCCACTCCTCGGCGTTTTTGCGGCGGCTTATTCCGGCGGCGGCCTCCAATCCGACAGACGCGGACGCGGTCATCGCAAAGAGCTCGTCGGGCGAAACCGAAAACGCCCCGAAACTGCGCGAGGTCAGGCTCAACATGCCGTCCCGCGTGGCCACCGCAATTTCGCCCGGATTCTTCGACACCGCGCAAAGGCTCTCAATCAGCTCGTCGGCCGTCATGTCGGACGGAGTGAAAACTTCGGAAAACGTCGGGCATTCCGACGGGCGCTCTATCGAGATGTCGTCGCCGCGCCCGTCATAGACTATTGTGAGGCGCGCCCCGAAAAAATCGTGAATCGGCGCGAGCTTGCGGCACAGTTCGGCGCGGGCCGCCTGCCAGCCTCCGGATTCCAAAATGCCCCTCAGCTGCGAATGGGAATGAATCGCGTTCCAGCCGTCCACAAGCAGATGTTTAAACGACACCATTTGCGGCCATGTTTTATTTTGGGAGAGTTTTTTCAAGTTCAATCTGCCGATGCCCGAAATATGGCCCTGCAAAAAAATATTTCGGGAAATAGCGAAGCATTCTTTAAACAGATTGCGGCGAATCGGGGAAGCAGACCCGATTTTGAAAATACTTTTTTATCCGCGCTCTAAAATAAGGCGGACGGGGCTGAAAGCGATGTCCGGAACAAAATTAGGGGCGTTTTTTCGGGTATGGAGAATTTCGCGGAACAACAGCACATTGCGCGGCGGGATACTCATAAAATTTTTCCGCGCGCGGCCGCAAAAACTGTCTGCTCTTTCAGCAAACCGTTGCAAGCCCGTCGTAAATCCAATGCCAATCCAAGAATTAATAATTTTCCGCTGAAAATCACCGTGTATAGACGAATTTTACAAATACCGATTATTCTTTGTAAAAATAAAACTTCGCGGCGCACCGCTAATTAATACTGCCGAGACGAAAATTTATATAAATACTTCAAAAACCCGCGACGCGCTCCATACCCTCCAAACGCTTTTTTCGCGCGTCCCCTCCCGCACAGCATTCAACGAGCGCGTTCAAGGAACGCGCAATCATGCCCCCCCCCGCGCGGCCGCACCGCCTATCTGCGACGCGCCGCGCCTTAAAAAAACAGGCGTTAAAAAACGGTCTTTCGGCAAGGCCGAGCGAAAGTTAATATTCTGCCGCATTCGCGGGATAACACAGATTTATCCCTTACAAAATAAAATTTCGCCGCGCGCCGTTAGCGTCGCCGCGCGCAATGTGCGAAAACGGACAAATTCCGAAAATTTCAGGCGTTTTTTTGTGGAACACTTCCCGCTCAATATCGTATAAAGCGTGCCGAATGAGAGAAATTTCCACAGATCCGGCCTTCATCGCGCTGGTGTTCCTCTTTGCGGCATGCCTGGCAATAAGCGCGTTTAACAGGCGCGCGATTCCGCTGGCGTGGCTGAGTCTCGTCGGCAGGTGGGCGCGCTGCGGACTCTTTTGCGTCGCCGCAGCACTCGTGCTCGCAAACTTTCTGCCCGAACACCCATTCCCCATCTTGCTGGCATGCGGGCTGGCCGTTTTCTTCCTGCTTGAAACTCTGCTGTACTGGATGCGAATATCCGTCTTCAACAGCGACGAATACTCCGAATGCAGGCGATTTCGGGAATGCGAAAACGCGTGGCGTCCGGAACCGGAACTGATAAGGCTCAAAGGCGAAATACAGTCGCGGGGATTCAGAAGGGTCGGATCCGCAAAGTGTTCCTACGGCGGCGAAGATTTGGTTTTGGCGACGCTGTTTGAATCCGAATCTCCCGGAACGCTTCTGACTGTCGCATTCGTGCCCTACGGCGACATATGGCGCTGCTGCTGCTCCGCCGAGAGCGCGGCGCAAGACGGAACCGTCGTTTACACAGAAGCCTCCCAAGCGCCGTTCGGCCTCGAATATCCGAAAAAATATTCCGCGCGACGCCTTCCCCTGGTGTCGTCACCGCTGAAGCTTCTGGACGCCCACGCCGAAAGGCTTGCGCAATTCGGCGCGATTGCGACGCCCGAAGTGTCAACCGCAACGGAATTTCTAAACGCGCGCAACTTGGAAATAGAGAGATGCAACAGGCTCGCCGGTCTGATAAACCCGCCGTCCGACATGGAATTCGACGGCTATTTAAGCGCAAACGGAAAATTCCTCGTCTGGATAGACACTATAAAAATCAATTTTTTCCCGTTTCTCGTCCGCTGACGCCGCCCGCGCGCTCCCCGGATTCCCCCCCGCCGGAATCCTCGCCGACGGTTTCTGTTTCGTCCGCATCGCCCGCTTCGTCCGCCCTCCTCTTTGGAAAGCAGATTTTCTCCACCGCAGATTCAAAGTCGTCGATGCCCTTTAGTATCTCTATCTCAAGGCGCAGGTAGTACAGCGGAAGGGCCGCCGGATACGACGGGTCTATCCTCACCGCGTCCTTCTCCGTGACGACCACGAACTCCGCGCCGTGGCGCTGGGCCGACCAGAAAAACGCGTTCAGCTCGTGAACGTCGAAGCGGTGGTGGTCGAGAAATCTCTTTTTTAGGACGATATCCGCCCCGCCCCGCGACAAAAACCGCTCAAAGCTCTCCGGAACGGCTATCGCGGAAAAACAGGCGACTTTCGCCCCGTCAAGCTTGCCTAATTCCTCGCGCTCTCCGGTGGAAAAATTCACAAGGCACTCCGGCTTGTGTGCGCACTCTATTATTTCCGCCGTGGGATTGTGCGTGCGTATCAGACGCTCCAATTCCGGATCCTCTCCCCCGTCCGACTTCGTGAGAAATATGTAGGAGGCCCTCTTGAGGTGCGCTATGGGCTCGCGCAATATTCCGCGCGGCAGCAGGCGCGAATTGCCGAACGGATTGGTCTTGTCCACCAGCAGAAGCTGAAGCTGCCCCTTCAGGGGAAGGTATTGAAAGCCGTCGTCAAGTATCAGCGTATCGACGCCGAACTCGGTAAGGGCGTAGTGCCCGGCCCTCACCCTGTTTTTGTCGACCAAAACGATTACGCCGGGAAGGTTTTTAGCCAGCATGTACGGCTCGTCGCCGGCATGTTCGGAATCGAGAAGTATGTTTTTGCCGTCGGAGACCACGCGCGGCTTTGGAGATTCGCCGTGGGTTATCCAGCGAAAAAACTTTCCGAAGGCCGAATCCGACTTGCTCTTGTAGCCCCGGCTCAATATCGCCACTTTCCTGCCGCGCTCGGAAAGCGAACGGGCAAACTTTTCGACAATCGGCGTTTTTCCCGTTCCGCCCACGGTCAGGTTCCCGACCACAACCACGAGACAGCCGAGGGGGGCATCGCGCATTATGCGCTTGTTGTACAGCCAGTAGCGAATCCGCGCGACCGCCTCAAAAACGTAGGATAGAGCGCACAAAAAGGCGGCGTACACCGACACCCAAAAACCTTCGCGCCTGTCGTAAATCACGTCCGCAGTAAGGTGGACAATGCTCTCGCCAAGCTTGCCTATCCTGTATTTTACTGACTCAAAAAAATTCACCCTCTTTATTTTTAAACATTCTTTTATAGCAGGGGACAAAAAAAATTCCACACTTTTATTATCGGGATTTCCCCCAAAATATCCCCGCAAATTTTGCAACTAACCCCCGCGCAACAGGCGCATTGCGGGCGCGGACAAGAACTGCCCCGCCGACTTGGCGCCTCCCGAATTTTGCGGCGTTTTTTATACCTTGCGCCAACCCCGCAAAACCGGCATGCCGAAAAACGCGGCTTCAAAAAGGCGGGCGGCATTGGGAAAATTCGCCCCATTTTTTCGGCAATCTTCGGCCCAACTTCCGCGGAAACATTGCAGTCTCTTAACGCTGCGCCGCCTTTGCCGCCGTATTGCCTCCGAACCGCAAGGAAAAACGCCCGACAAAATTTACAAACATCAAAAAACGCTCCAAATCCCGATTTGTCTTAACAAAGTCCGCGGAAGGCGTTTCCAAACAAATCCGCAATCCGCACCCCCCCGCCGCAATTTCCATTTAAAAACTCAAAAATTTTTCCGCCGTCTCCCGCAATATCCCGTTTGCAATCCCGCATAACTCATCGCCGAAAGCCAAAAAAGCGAAAGTCGAAAAAAAACAAGCCGCCGCAATGGGCGGAAAACGCCCGATAAAATTTACAAACATCAAAAAAAGCGAACTTTCACTCCGCGCCCGCGAAAGAGGGGCGCGGGCGAGCTGCGAGGCGAAAACTACTCTATTGAATTTAACAAAGCGTCGTCGGCCTCGTTATCCATAAAGCGGTCGCCGCTCCCGGAAGCCGGAGCCGAAAGCGGCTTGACCGGCGCGTTGCGCGTGACCTCCGCCGCTGCGGCTTCTGCCGCATCGGACATTTCGGCCTCCCGCCTGGCGCGCTTTTTGTTTTCGGCGTTCAATTTTTCGCTGTCTTTGCGCGCCTTTTCAAGGGCTATCTCCCTTTCGAGCGAGTCGGCTTCGCGCAGAAGCTTGTTCTGCTGCGCGCGCATATTCCTCGAAAGCGCAATGCTGCTTTCGCGCCGCATTATGGCCTCGTAAGACGTCAGCGCCTTTTCCGCCGTGTCTATGGCCTTGGCCTCGTAAAGCTCCTTGACTATCGGCTCCACCAAATTTGTGAACGGGTCCACGCGCATGGACTGCCATGAGCCGCGGCACAACTCGCAAAAGCGCGGCAACATCGCCTCCGGATTGTCGGGATTATCCGCCATTATAGCCCTCAACTCCTCCGTGTAAACCTGCATTCCGTATTCGTAATCCGCGCGGAGGGCCGGACGGAGATTGTTCCAGAAAAACGCGTCGGACTCCTGCTTTTTGAGAGCCAGCTCCAAGTTTTCCCGCCGCTCCACAAGCACGTCTATATATTTGAGCGGATAGGGCTTGAACGCGTTTATCTTCGCGCGCCATATCCCGTCGATTTCATCGACGGAGGCCCCTCGCCTGGCCCGTATGGCAATCAGCGCGTTGTATGCCGAAGTGTTGAGCGGATCAGACGCCACTGCGCGCTTTGCGCACATCTCGGAAAGATTCAAATCCCCCTCGTCGTAGGCGATTTTTGATATGTGGGTCAGCACCCTGCTCTCCGCCCCGACCCCGTTTATGAAACCGCGCCTATTCAGCCGCTCGATGTCCGAATTGGTGAGAAGCGCCCACGTCTGCGGATTGTAGGCCTTGCCGCTTGCGACGCGCGCCGGGGGTATTTTGCCGAAAACCGACTTCCACACGCCCGGCTTCCACATGTACACAACCCACAAGTCGCTCTTTTTGGAACCTCCCATATAACAGATTGCGGGAATCAGGTTGGCCTGCGCGAAGCGAAAGCCGTAGTAGGACTTGTCCTCCGGCAAGCCGCCGTACTTCATTATGTTGGCCGGCGTGTACGCAATCTCGCCGTTCCACGGCAGAGTTTCGTTCTTTTTTATGCGCGACCGATCCGTGCGTATGAGGGTTTGGAAACGCTCCACATACGTGGAGCGGACGCCGTCCCTCCTGAGCGAGCGAAGCTCGTCTATCGGGCCGAACATGCCGGCAATCCAGACGAGCTCGCACACGGCAAGCTTGTTCAAGTCGAACGGGGACGACGCCGCGGCCGCGTATATCAAAACCTCCTGCGGGGAGTCCATTATCGACGGAGTATCCGGAAGGCCGAAGTTCGTGCATTCGGCAGGCGGTATGGCGTCGTAAACCAGCGAGACCGCAAGAGCCAGCGACAGATGGCGCTCGAACTCCTTTGGACAATTGTAGGCCAATTCCTCAAGGATTATTCCGGCCTTGTCGAGGTAGTCTTCGGGAAGCACGCTCTCGTAGAAATCGAAAAACGAAGTCAGATTCGACAGAATCAGCCTCTTGAACTTCATCGGAAGATTGGGCGAATAGTTCAGGAAGAACTCCGCCGCGTAGTGCGTGTAAAGCCACGAGGCAGTCTCGTCAATCTTTCCGTTTCTGACGGCGTCGAACGCCTTGAGCTTGGAGAGCTTTGAAATCTCCCTCCACGCGTCAGGCGAATCCGAGAGTCTCTCAAGCGCGGACTCCTCCAAAGGACACTTTACCGCGAACTCCGCCGCCCCAAGCGAATCGCATGCCGGCGCCAATACGGCCGCCGCGCAAATCAAAGTTCCCAAAAACCCCTTCATTTTATTTATTCAAGATGATTCCACATTGCCGCTTTGTCAAGCCCGCCGTTCGACCTCTTGGCCAATCAATGCGGCCGGCCAATCGACCCCAATCAAACCGCGCGCGCCCGCAAACTGTCGACATCGGAAAATTTCGGGCAAAGAAAAGCGGCGGCCCCCAAACCGCGTCCGGCAATCGCGGCAAAAACAAAAAAGGAGACCGCCAATGCCGGCAATCCCCTTTCGTTTTGAAACCGTTGTCTTCCAACGCCCCCTTTGCCGCCGCATTTTCCGTGCGCGGATTTTTTTGGCGGGCGGGCGCGCTTTGGCTGGGCGCAACCTTTAGGCGCCGCGCCGTCAAAGCCCCGCAAACTTCGGAATCGCAAGCGATATTTCCGGAATGTACGTAATGAACATCAGCGCGATTATCATCGCAATAACGTAGCGCACGAGGCTCGGCGTCACTCCCCCTATGTCGCTGTTGCCCACGCCGCAGCCGACGAACAGGCACGTGCCCACGGGCGGAGTGCACAGGCCTATCGAAAGGTTCGTTATCATGATTATCCCGAAGTGTATCGGATCCACCCCCAATTCGCGCACAATCGGCAGGAATATCGGCGTGAATATGAGCACCGCCGGAGTCATGTCCATGAACATTCCGACAAACAAAAGTATCACGTTTATCGTCAGCAGAATCGCAATTTTGTTGTCGCCGAAAAACATCATCGCCTCCGCAATCTGCTGGGGCGCGTTGGACATCGTCATTATCCAGCTCATGGAGGTCGACGCGCCTATGATTATCATGACGACGCCGGTAGTCTTTGCGGCGTCGCAGAGTATGCCGAACATGTCGCGCAGCTTGATGTCGCGGTAAACGACAACCTCAAGGACAAACGCGTACGCCACGGATATGACCGCCGCCTCCGTAGCCGTGAATATGCCGCCCAAAATTCCGCCGAGAACTATAAAAATCAATAGCAGGCTCAGGAACGCCTCCTTGAAGGTCTTGAGTATCAGTTTAAAGTCGAAGGAGCCTTCGGCCCTGATTTTGTTGCGCCGCGCCCAGAACAGGCTCACGGCCATAATGGAGAGCCCCAGCAGCACGCCCGGCAGTATGCCCGCCAAAAACAGCGCGCCGATTGAAACCCCGCCGACTGCGACGGAATACACAATCATGATATTGCTCGGAGGTATGAGCATTCCCGTAGTGGACGAGCATACCGTAAGCGCAATCGACAGGTTTTTCCCGTAGTCTCTCTTCTCCATCTGCGGAATCATGAACGAGCCTATCGAGCTAACCGCCGCCACCGCGCTGCCGGATATGGAGCCGAACATCATGCATGTCAGGGTGTTGACATACGCCAATCCCCCCGGAAACGGGCTGACTAAAGCGGACGCCAGCCTTATCAGCCTGATGGCCATCGCCCCGCGCCCCATAATCATTCCGGAGAGGACGAAAAACGGTATCGCAAGCAGGGCGAAGCTGTCCGCCCCCTGCGCCATGGAGGTCGCAACTATTTCCGTGGGATTCCCGCCCGCCGCAAATATCGCAATTCCAGAAGAAAGCGCGATTACGACCGCTATCGGCGCGGAGGAAAGCAGCAGCGCCACAAACGCCAGACACAATATTACAAACGTCGCGCTCACAGCAGCTCCCCTCCTTCCGCGGCCTCTTGAGGCTCAAACTTCGAACGCCCGCAAAGAATCTCCAGCATGGATTCGGCCAGAAACATCATCGAAAACACACCCGACACCGGTATGCACACATAAATTTGCCAGAGGTAAACCGGCGCCGAAACCATCATGTTGGCCGACTGCATCGAAGTCCACACAAAGCGCGTGCCGCCGTAGACGAGAACGGCGCAGACGAACACCATGGAGGCGGCCAGCGCGGCCAGCGCGCTGGCGCGCCTGCACGACGGGGAAAATTTCGACACAAGGTAGTCAAGCCCGATGTGCGCCCCCTCGGCAAAGGCCAGCGCGCCGCCGAAAAACGTTATGCAGATGAGGAACATTCTCGCAAACTCCTCGGTGAACGCGGGCTGCTCCCCGAATACGTAGCGCGTAAAAACGCCCCATAGAACGACGAGCGTCAGAGCCGTCATGACGGCGGCGCAAAGCGCGCCTATCGCGCGCCTGAGAAGCGCGTTGACGCGCCCGACACAATCCAGCAGCAAATTCATCGCCACCTCCTACTCCACGGCCCTGATTTCATCGACGAGCGCGCCGGACTCCGTCCCCTTGCGGCTGTCGTACACCCTCCGGGTTTTTTCGGCAAAGAGCGACTTGTCCGGAACGATGAACTCCACCCCCTTCTTGGCGAGAGCCCCGCGCGCCTCCGACTCGAACTTCTCCCAAAGCTGCCGCTGGAATTTTGACGACTCGCGCGCGGCCTTCAGGATTATCTGCCTATCCTCCTGCGGCAGATCGTTCCACGTCTTCTGGCTTATCACGAGAACGTCGGGAATGCTGGAATGTTCGTCCTCGGTAAAATACTTGGCAACCTCGCAGTGCCCGCTGAGGTAGTAGGTGGGAATGTTGTTCTCCGCCCCGTCGACCACGCCCTGCGCCATTGAAGTGTACGTCTCGCCCGACGATATGGGCGTGGGCGAGGCCCCCAGCGCGTCGATCGTCTCCATGTCGGTGCGCGAATTCATCACGCGGATTTTCATTCCGGACAGGTCGCCCGGCGTGCGAATCGGCTTTTTAGTGGTGTAGAACGAGCGCGAGCCGGCGTCGTAAAAGCACAGGCCGTACATGTTCTTCGCGCGCGCAAACGACAGAAATTTGTCCCCCACTTTGGAGTCCAAAACCCGCCAATAATGGCCGTGGTCGCGGAACAGGTACGGCAGCGCGAGCGTCTGAAACTGCGGAACGAACATTCCCAGCTGCGCGCTGGAGGCCTTCGCCATGTCGAGCGAGCCGTTTTGGAGCTGCTCTATGCACTTGGTTTCGGAGCCGAGCGCGCCGCCGCTGTAAATGTCGATTCTCAGGCGTCCGCCCGAAAGCTCCTCGATGCGCTTTTTCATGAATTCCATGCCCGCGTGCACCGGGTGGGAGGATTCGAGATTGTGCGCAAGCTTGAGCACGCGCGCCCCCGAACCCGACGAATCCGCCCGCCGTTCAAGCGCGGCCATGACGAGCGCCGCCGCCAGTATCCCAGACAGCAGCCCTATTGTAAAAAACGACCATTTCTCCTTCATATTGCTATTTCAACTTCCAATTTGCCTATTAAAAAAATCGCCGCGCCCAAGCCCCCTCGACAAGTCGTCCGCCGCACCCCGCACGACCCGAAACATCTGCTGGTCCTTCTGCCGCGTAAAACGCCCGGCGGGAGCGGTAATGCCGAGCGCGCCGACCAGTCCGCCAAGCTTGTCGAATACGGGGACGGCAAGGCAGCGCACGCCGTCGCGGTATTCTTCGTCGTCCACGGCGTAGCCGCGCGCAACTATGCCGGCAAACTCCTTTTGAAGGTCGGATTTCGAGACTATCGTATTTTTCGTGCGCCGTTCCAGCTTTATTTTGGAAAGAATCGAAGAATCCTTTTCAAACAGATGCGCAAGAATGACCTTTCCCGTGCCGGAACAGTAGGCGTCAACCGCCGCCCCCTCGCGCGACGCCGCATGCAGCGGAAGCGGGCTTTCGCACACGCGCGCAATCAGAACCTTGCGCCCCGACGGAACTCCGAAGTGCGAAGTCTCCCCCGTAGCCGAGGTCAGGCGGCGCAGGCACTTCTCAACCGCGGCCGGCAAATTCGCGCGCGCCAAAGCGCAGTCGCCCAGAGCGGCCAAGCGGGGGCCGAGCCCATAACGGCCGCCCTCCTTCGCCAAAAACGACTCCGACGCCAGCGTCTCCATAATGCGCAGCACGCTCGTCCTCGGCAGCCCCATTGCGCGCGACACCTCCAGACAAGTCAGCGCGCGGCCGTCCCCCGCTATGTGCGAGAGTATCCTACACGCGTTTTTAAGACTGGGTATTATATAGTCCATCGCCCGTTCCTTAAAAGCAATCTACCGCGCGGCCGCCGGCGTAAAAGCGGATTTCTTTATGCGTGTTCAAATGCGGACACGCAACCCAAATATTGTTTTACGGAAAAAATTTTTGTCGGACAATCTGTCTGTTCAAAGGCGGAAGATGCGTCCGCCGCAAAGGAAACGCGAATTATGAAAAAGAGAAACATTCCATGCATGAAGGCCGCCTGCGACATGCGGACCGAAGAGCTGCGCGAAAGCCTCCTGATAGAGGATCTGTTCGGCCGCGGGGAGATCTCGCTGTATTACACGGACTGCGACAGGGCCGTTGTCGGCTCCGCCTGCCCTACCGACGCCCCGCTGAAACTTGAGGCCGGCGACGAACTGCGGGCGGACTTCTTCTGCCAGAGGCGCGAGCTCGGCATACTCAATATCGGCGGCGCGGGAACGGTGCGGGTAGACGGTAAAGAATACCGCCTGCTCAAGGGCGAGGTCCTCTATGTGGGGCGGGGCTCGAAGGAAGTGCTGTTCGAATCGGACGCCCCCGCGGACAACGCCGAATTTTACCTGCTTTCCTATCCCGCGCACGCGGAATATCCGACGGCAAAATGCGCGCTGGGGGAGGTCAACCAAATCGACTTGGGAAGCCAGTCTGAATGCAACGTGCGCACGATAAACCAGGCGATATGCCAGGCGCGCGTCAAGAGCGCGCAGCTCGTCATGGGCTACACGCAGCTCAAGGACGGAAGCGTGTGGAACACGATGCCCGCGCACACGCACGAGCGCCGCTCTGAAATATATATGTATTACGACGTCAAGCCCGGCGAATGCGTCTTCCACCTCATGGGGACGCCGCAACAGACGCGGCACATCGTAGTGCGGAACAAGCAGGTGGTAATATCGCCTTCGTGGTCGATACATTCGGGCGTCGGGACGCGCAACTACACTTTCTGCTGGGGAATGGGCGGCGAAAACCAGCGGTTTGACGACATGGACCCGGCCCCCACGGAGGAGCTTAAATGAGCTCGATACTCGACAAATTTTCGCTTGCCGGAAAGACGGCGGTCGTCACGGGTTGCAGGCGCGGAATAGGTTTCGGATTCGCGCAGGCGCTCGCGGAGGCGGGGGCGGACATAATCGGCGTCTCGGCCTCGTTGGAGGACGGCGGCGGCAAAATCGGAGAATGCGTGCGCGCGCTGGGAAGAAAGTTTGCCGCCTATCGCTGCGACTTTTCCGACTGCGACAGCGTCAAAAAGCTGGCCGACGACCTGATTTCGCAACACGGCGCGCCCGACATACTCTTCAACAACGCCGGCACTATCAGGCGCAAGCCCGCCGCCGAACACCCCGACGACTTTTGGTTTGAGGTTATAAACGTCAACCTGAATTCGCAGTTTCTCCTCGCGCGGGCAATAGGGGCGAAGATGGTCGAGCGCGGGAGCGGAAAGATAGTGTTCACCGCGTCGCTGCTCACCTTTCAGGGAGGAATAACCGTTCCCGGATACGCCGCCAGCAAGGGCGGCATAGGGCAGCTGACAAAGGCGCTGGCGAACGAATGGGCCTCAAGCGGAGTCTGCGTAAACGCCATAGCTCCCGGATACATCGCCACCGACAACACCGCCGCCCTGCGCTCCGACGAAAACAGGAGCTCCCAAATACTCCAGCGCATTCCGGCCGGCCGATGGGGCACGCCCGACGACCTGAAGGGCGCGGCGGTATTTCTGGCCTCGTCCGCCTCCGACTACGTAAACGGGGAAATCCTCGTCGTCGACGGGGGGTGGCTTGCGCGCTGAAAAACTCGGACCATTTCCAAAGACGAAAGGCAACATGAAAAAAATCGCATTTGCAATATTGGCGCTCTGCGCGGCGGCTTCGGGCTTTGCCGCGGCGGGAGGGGAAACAAGGAAACTCTCGGCGGCGGACATACTCGCCGTGCTGGAAAAGACCGCCCAATGGCACGTCGCCAACCCGACCAACACGCGCCTGAACATACGCGACTGGGAGATAGGCCCCTACTACGACGGACTCATCGCCCTGTCGAAACAGAGCGGGAATCCCGCCTATTGGGCCGAGGTAATCCGCCTGGGAGACGCCGCCGGCTGGAGCCCGTTTGACAGAAAGTACCACGCCGACGACCACACCGTCGCCCACGCGTGGCTCGACACCTACTCCGCCGATCCCCTTCCATCAAAGGCCTACCGCATCGCCCAAACAAAAAAAATGCTCGACGAGGTAATCGACGACGCAAAGACATGGGGAGACAAAAAGCCCTTCACGCGCTTCGGAGGCGCGCCCGTCAACACATATAATTGGTGCGACGCCCTGTACATGTCGCCGCCGACGTTCGCCAGAATGTACTCAATCACAGGCGACAAAAAATACTTGGACTACCTTCATCGCGAATACAAAAACTGCCGCGACACCCTGTTCAGCGAGGAAGACGACCTCTTCTACCGCGACGGCTCCTACATCGGCAAAAAGACCAAGAACGGCAAGCGCGTGTTCTGGGGGCGCGGAAACGGCTGGGTTATGGCGTCGTTCGCGCAGGTTCTGCCGTACCTGCCGAAGGACGACCCCTCGCGCAAGTACTATGAAGACCTGTTCAAGCGCATGGCGGACAAGCTCCTGAAGCTCCAGCTCGACGACGGAATGTGGGGCGTCAGCCTCATAGACCCCGACGAATTCGGCGGCGGAGAGACAAGCTCGACCTGCTTTATCGCTTACGGTATGGCGTGGGGCGTGAGAAGCGGGATACTCGACAAGGCCAAATTCATGCCCGCGCTGGAAAAGGCCTGGAAGAGGCTCGTCGAAAAGTGCGTGACCGACGAGGGCAAGCTGGTTTACGTCCAGCCCGTGGGCGAGGCGCCAAACAAATTCAACGAAACAACCTCCAACCCCTACGGAGTGGGCGCGTTTGCGATGTTCGGCTGCGAGATGGCAAAAATTCTCGGCCACAATCCCGGCATATCCGAAACGGAGCTCGTCCGCCGCGCGGAGGCGCTCAACGACGCCGCCACCCCGCGAGCGGTCGCGATTCTGGAGCCGCGCCGCGCAGACGACATAGCGTGGGAAAACGACAAAGTCGCATTCCGCGCCTACGGCCCCGCGCTCAAGGACTCCATAGAAAACAGCGGTATCGACGTATGGTTTAAGCGCGTCTCATATCCGATACTGAAGCGCACATACGCGCGCTTTGCGGAAAAGAACATCGACTACCACAAGGACAACGGCGAGGGCTACGACAACTTCAAAGTCGCCGACACCGTGGGCTGCGGCGGAAGCGGCATCTGGGTTGACGGCAAGCTGGTCAAGTCGGACGTCTACAAGCGCGCGCTCATTCATTGGACGAGCCCGGACTTCGCGCAGTTCACCCTCGTTTACGAATACGACATAAACGGCAAAAAAATCTTTGAGGACAAGACGATAACAATCAGGCGCGGCGACAATTTCTGCACGGTCGAATCTAAATTCAGGGAGGGCAGAAAGCCGCTCGCGGGCCTGGAGGTCGCCTTCGGCCTGACTCCGCAGACGAAAGACTGCAAGGTTGTCTGCGACACCGTATCGCGGGACATCGTCACTTCGGAAACGGTGGATTCAAAAGAGCTCAAGATGTTCGTCCGCCTCTGCAAAGACTGCGAATTTGTCGGATTCAAAAAGGCCTCTACCCCCGCGGGGAACGAGGAGCTGATATTGGCAAAAACGGGCAAGGACGGAAAAATCAAATACGCATTCGGATTCGACTGGAAATAGTAAAACGGCCAAATCGAAAATCCGCGGCGCGCTCCGCGGATTTTTTTTGCGCCCCCGCTTTTCGGCAATCGCCGCAATGCCCAAACGCGGGCTTGAAAATCAAGCCCGACAAAATATTGAAGGCGATTGGAAACTGCCCCGTATAACCGCCTCTATATTTAGGAATATTGCAAAGAAATTGCGGGCGGCAGAAAGAAGCGGATTTTGAGTTTTTCCGCCCCCCCGACGAAACCAAACGAAACTTGGAGCGGTTTTGAGCCGGGAAAACCCATCGAAGGGGAGACGTTGTGCGCTCTGCTGTAAGCCTTCAAACGCCCTGTAATACCCCTTTTGAAAAAAAGGGATTTTACCAAATTCCGCTTAATTAAAAAAATCAAACTTCGCCACCTGCACGCAAAGGCCGCAGCCGGCCGAAGGAAGAGAAAGCCGCCAAGAAAAATTCGCCTTCGCCTTGACATTTTATCTTCGGCATTCTCTCCCGCTCCCGCAGAAAAAACGCCAGCCGCCCGGACTTGTTTGGACGGATCTGGCGAAAATTATCCGCACGAAAAACAGATTTCCTCCCGCACGAGAAGCAATTTCGCCCGCAAGCGGTTCGGGGGCACTTTCTTCGCACTTCGACTCTCCCGCAAACAACCCTTTGGCGGCGGCAAAAATGAAGGAAAATACGGGTGCGCATTCGCGCGCATCGCGCTCGAAGGCGCCCGAAAAAAATATCCGTTTAGAAACGCCTGTTTTATGAAGACGAACCAATCGGCGCAAAATAAAAATCCCAAAAATAAACCGGCAGGCAAAGGCTGCCATGTATTGCGAATATGCGAGGTTGGATTTTACCGCCAAAACGCAAATCCCGTGAAAAACGACGGCGCGCATCGCGCATTCTTCGCACGCCCGCAAGCGGTTCGCCTAAGGCTGCCACGCTTCTCTTTTCCCGCAACCGGATTTTTGGCGCCGCGCGCCCGTTTTCACAAAAAAGCGCGCGCAGGCTTCCCCGCGAGAACGCTACAAATTTCGCCGCCCCAAACGCCTCCCCATTTTCCCATTTTTCCGGGCTCCATATTTTTATTCCGCCGCCGCAAAAAAAGATGGCAATTTGAATTAAGATGTGCATAATGAATAGGTTTTTAAGATGAAAGACCAGGAAATCAAATGCTCCTACCCTGACAAACTCAGCCGCGGCATAAAAGACATGATACCGTCGCTGCCGACGGTTAAATGCGAAGCGGAAATAGCGCTGGTGGACGACGCCGAAGCCTTCGACAAAGCCATAGAGGAAATAAGGGGCGAAAGAATCCTCGGATTCGACACCGAGACGCGGCCGTCCCACCGCGCGGGGGAAAGCCACCCCGTCTCCATACTGCAGTTGTCGTCGGAGAAAAAGGCGTGGGTGTTCAGGTTGAGCCGCTTTGAAGACAGGCTGGGCGAGATATTCTCCGTGCTTGAGAATCCCGAAATAAAGAAGGTCGGCGTAGGAATGACGGGGGATATAAAGGGACTGGGAAAGCTGAGGCAGTTCAAGGACGCCGGATTCGATCACATAGAGAAGCTGGTGGACAAGATGCCGTTAAAATACACGGGGCTGAGAAATCTGACGGCGATATTTATGGGGCGCAGGCTGTCGAAATCGGCGCAGATGTCGAATTGGGCGGCCGAGGAGCTTACGCGCAAACAGTTAGAGTACGCGGCGACGGACGCATGGATAAGCCTCAAGCTCTACGAGGAAATCAAGCGGGTATTGAAGGGCGGCAAATACGACGTCGCGCCGGAGAGGGCTCCAGACAAGTCTCCGTTCAGCCTAAGGCGGTTTTTGCGCAAGTGCGCGCGCAAGCTGGCGCTCGCATTCAGTTTTCCGAGGCCGAACCGCGGAGGTTCCGACGCCGGGCGAAGAAGGAGGCGCGGAAACGGGACAACCCGAATACGCGTAAAGGCGAAAAACCCGGCAGAAGGCGGCGGCGGGCGGCGAAAACGCGGCGGACGGCAATAAAATGCGCAGGCCGGCGATTTTTAAATCCCCGCGGCCCGGCGCGGGGGGGCTTCGGCAATTTTGACAGAAAAGAATTGCCAACCGGATAAAATCGCGCAAACTGTGGCGGCGATAATATAAAGAACAAACTCGATAAAGAATATGGAAGAAAATCTAATAGGAAATGTTTTGGTGGCGCAGTCCGGCGGCCCCACGGCAGTCATCAACGCAAGCCTCGCGGGGATAGTGACCGAGGCGCTCAACCACGAATGCATTGAGGAAATTTACGGGGCGCTCAACGGAGTCGAGGGAATTTTGAACGAGCAGCTCATAGACCTTGCGGCGGAATCCCAACAGACGATAAGGGGGCTGAAATACACGCCGGCGTCGGCGCTCGGCTCGTGCCGCTTCAAGCTTAAGACGCAGGAGGACTACGTGAGGGCGCTCGAAGTCTGCAAGGCGCACAACATACGCTACTTCTTCTACATCGGCGGCAACGACTCCCAGGACACGGCCAACAAGATGGACGAATTTGCCAAGCAGCAAAACTGGGAAATGCGCGTCATCGGCGTGCCGAAAACCGTCGACAACGACCTCCCGATGACGGACCACTGCCCCGGATACGGAAGCGTGGTGAAATTCCTTTCGACCTCAATCCGCGAGCTCGCGCTCGACCACGAGGCGATGGGCAATCACGACATAGTGTCGATAGTCGAGGTCATGGGGCGCAACGCCGGCTGGATCGCCGCGGGCACCAGCATAGCGAAGAGGCGCAACCAGACCGAGGACGCCCCACACATCATACTTCTTCCGGAAGTCGCCTTCAATCCGGACTACTTTTTGGCGCAGGTTCAGGAGTGCCTGAAGAAAAACAAATTCTGCCTCGTGGTCGCCAGCGAGGGAATAATCGACGAAAACGGCAACTACGTGGCCGCGGGAGAAGCGCAGGATTCGTTCGGGCACTCGCAGCTTGGCGGGGTTGGCGAATATTTGCAAAATCTTGTGGCCAAGAACATCGCGGGAGTGAAGGCCAGGTCGTGCAAGCTTGGGCACTCGCAGAGGGCTGCGGCGCACTGCGCGTCGCTTACGGACGCGAACGAGGCGTTCATGGCCGGCCGCAAGGCGGTAGAGGCGGCGGTCGGCGGCGCGAGCGCAATGATGGTCGCGCTCGTGCGCGGAGACACGGACAAGTACACCTGCGAAACCGCGCTGGTTCCGCTGTCGGAGGTCGCAAACGGCGTGAAGCATTTTCCGGAAAACTGGATAGCGGAGGACAAGATCTCGATAAGCTACCAGTTCAACAAGTACATTCTCCCGCTGATACAGGGAGAGGTGGAAGTGCCCTTTGAAAACGGAATGCCGTCCTATGTGCGGCTCGCCAAAGTAAAGGTCGAGCAAAAGCTGCCCGCGCACGGCGCTTCGCTCTGAGGACGCAAATCCAAAAAAAGGCGCCCGGCAAAAAGCGGGCGCTTTGCGTTTTTATGGGAGGCATTCGGGCCGCCGCGCAAGCGGGAACGCAGCCCGCGCGGGGCGTCCGGGGCGGCGGTCGGAAATCCGGCCGCGCAAACGTTCAAGTAGCTTTCACTTTCAAACGAACTCAAAACTGTTTTAAATGAAAAGAACCCATACCTGCAATCAACTGACTCCGTCCGATTCGGGAAAAGAGGCAACCCTCATCGGGTGGGTGGAGAGCGTCCGCGACCACGGCGGTATTTTGTTTGTCGACCTGCGCGATCGCGAGGGAATAACGCAAGTGGTATTCCGCCCGGAGCTGAAAGAGATTTACGAAAAGGCGCAAAAGCTCAAGGACGAAAGCGTAATTCAGGTGTCCGGCAAAGTCGCCCTGCGCGAGGAGGGCACGGTGAACGAATCGCTGCCGACCGGAGAGGTAGAGCTGATATGCTCCGACATGGTTGTCCACAACCTATGCGACACTCTTCCATTCCCGCTGGACGACGCCCATGCCGACAAGGTGAACGAGGATTTGCGCCTGCAATACCGCTATCTGGATCTCCGCCGCCCGAAGAATTTGAATCTGATGCGCCTGCGCCACAAGGCGGCCACGGCGATACGCGAATACTTAAATTCGCAGGATTTTACGGAGGTCGAGACTCCCATACTTTTTAAGAGCACTCCGGAGGGCGCGCGCGAATTTTTGGTGCCCAGCCGCCTGAATCCCGGAAACTTCTACGCGCTAAACCAATCGCCGCAGCAGTACAAGCAGATGCTGATGGTATCCGGAATAGAGCGCTACTACCAAATGGCGAAGTGCTTTCGCGACGAAGACTTGCGCGCAGACCGCCAGCCCGAATTTACGCAGGTCGACATAGAGATGAGCTTTGTGGAGCGCGAGGACATGTACGCGCTCATTGAGAACATGCTCAAGAAAATATGGAAGGACGTTCTGGACATGGACATTCCCACGCCCTTCCCCCGCATGCCCTACGCGGAGGCCATGAACCGCTACGGAGTCGACAAGCCCGACACCCGATTCGCAATCGAGCTTGTCGATCTCACGGACGTATTCAAAGACAGCCAATTCAAAGTGTTCGCGGGGGTCGCCGCAAGCGGCGGGGCAATCAAGGCGATAAACGCAAAGGGGCTTGCCGACATCACGCAGGGAGAATTGAAGGGATTGGAGGACACTGCGAAGTCGCTTGGCGCCAAAGGATTGGCGTTTATCAAGGCCGAAAACGGCGCGTGGAAAAGCCCGATTTTGAAATTCCTCTCGCCTTCCGAGCAGGACGCGCTGAGAGAGAGGCTGAATATCGAGGATTCCGACATAGTTTTCTTCGCAGCCTCCGATTGGGAGCACGCGTGCGCCACGCTGGGCCGCATACGCCTGGAGTGCGGAAAGCTCCTGCAAGCCCGCGGAAAAATCTCCATACCGGCCGACCAATTCAACTTTCTGTGGGTGGTCGAATTTCCGCTCATGCTGTTCGACGACGAACAGGGAAGGTACGTCTCCGCCCACCACCCGTTTACGGCGCCCGTCGAGGAGGACATACCGCACCTGGATTCCGATCCGCTCCGCGTCCGCGGCCAGCACTACGACATCGTGCTGAACGGGACGGAGCTCGGCGGCGGCTCAATCAGAATCCACCAGCCCGAACTTCAGGAAAAGGTGTTCCGCGACGTCTTGAAAATTCCCGCCGACATCGTGCAATCGCGCTTCGGGTACATGCTAAAGGCCTTCAAATACGGCGCGCCGCCGCACGGGGGAATCGCGCTGGGATTCGACAGACTGGTCTCGATTCTTGCAAACCGCCCGTCGATTCGCGACATTATCGCATTTCCGAAAACGCAAAAGGGACAGGACCTCATGGCGCAGTCGCCGTCGCCCGTTGCGGAAAAGCAGCTGAAAGACCTGTTCATATCGGTTTCGCTCCCGGCGGAAGAAAAATAGCCGCCCGGAGCGAATCGGACTTGCGGCGAAAAAAAAACGCTTTAGCTTGGGCGAAAACTTTAATTTGGGCGAAAGAAAAGCTCGCGCCCCAAGTTTGGGCGTTTGCGCTTCAACGGCAAAATGCGGGAACGCCGGATTTGCAAATTCAACTTCGAACTGCAAGTTCTCTTGAAGGATTTGCGGATTTTTCCGGACTTGCGCATTCTATCGAAATTTGCCGCTTACAAGAAAATTAAGGTTAAAAAAAGTCTGCGAATTTTTTAGTCCGCAGACCTTTTTTCGAGGCCGCCAATAGCGACGCGGCTCGCCGGCGGATTTTTTTTTGCAATTTCGGAACGCAAAATATTCCGATAACTCCCGCACAGAGCGCATATGCGCACATACACGCGCAGGCCGCACAGGTTGCGCAGGCCGCATGCCGCCCTTGCGCATGCCCTTGCGCATAAAAACCCTACGCGCAAAAGGCCGGCGTAAAGCGGCAAACATAAACGCGAACGGACAAGCCGGCGAAAGCAAAAATTTCGCGCAAACGACGCAAAGAAAAGCAAAAGGCGCCGCATTCGCCCCGCAAAAAATGCGGCCGACACGCGCTCAATTCGCCGCTCAATTCGCCGCGCGATTTTCGATTCAAACGGCGTTTTCGGCAAATCCGATCGGGAGCTTCCGCTTCCCGTGTAAGTTAATATATTTGACACAAAATCGAAAAGCGATTTCCCTTAGGCCAAGTTAAACGACAAACTTCCGCAGGCCGGTTTGCGAAACGGGGCTTGCGAATATGTAATTATGCAACACAAAAGGGGACGGGAACACATCATGAAAAAAACGGCATTGGCGCTTCTTAGTTTTGGAATCTGCGTTTCGGCATTTTCGCAGGAATACGTGCCGGACGCGTGGAACAGAACAAACGTGTTCCGCATAAACAAAGAGCCGGCGGCATCGTTCATGCTGACGTATCCGTCGCTGCGCGCCGCGGTTGCGCCGATAGGAATCGACGACGTCGAAAACATCTACGCGGGCGACTCCTACAAATCGCTCAACGGCGACTGGAAGTTCTTTTTCGCCCAAAGGCCCTCCATGGTGAAGCCGGAATTTTTCGCCCGCGATTTCGACGACTCCTCGTGGGACACAATCGACGTGCCGAACTCCTGGCAGGCGCGCGGGTACGACACCATTTTTTACAACAATACGGACATGGAATTCATGTACGACAGGCAGGGCAACCAATACGAGGAATTTAAAAACCGAAACGCCTTCCGCGACAACTACAAGCCCTTCATTCCCGAAGAGCACCGCCAGAAGGCCGTTTACAGGCGCGAGTTCACCCTGCCCTCCGACTGGAACGGCAAAGAGATATTCGTCAAATTTTGCGGGGTGCGCAGCGGCTTCAATTTGTACGTCAACGGGAAGTTCGTCGGATACAGCGAGGACAGCTTTACTCCGGCGGAGTTCAACATAACGAAGTTTCTCCGGCGCGGGCGGACGAACGCCATGGCGGTCGAAGTGTTCAAGTACACCACAGGCTCCTATTTTGAAATGCAGGACATGCCGCACATGGTCGGCATAATACGCGATGTCGTTCTAATTGCCCGCCCGCAGCTGCACGTGCGCGACTTCTACGCTCCGGCGAAACTGTCGGACGATCTGAAAAGCGCGGACATAGACTTTTGCGTCGAACTTAAGAACGATTCCCCCGAAACCGCTTCAGGCGCAAAACTCTCCGCCTTCCTCTACTCGGCGGACGGCTCGCTCGAAAAAGTCCTATTTGCGAAGGAGCTCGACGCCATACCCGCGGGCAAGACCCAAACGGTACGCGCCGACGCGAAATTTTCCGACTCCATAAAGCTCTGGTCGCCCGATTCGCCCAATCTATACGCTCTCGTAATCCGCCTTCAGGACGCCGACGGAAAGACTTTGGAGGCCGTCCGTTCGGACTTCGCGTTCAGAAAGTTCGAGGCGCGCGGCAACAGGCTGTTCTTCAACAATACGCCGTTTCTCATAAAGGGCGCCAACCGCCACGACTGGTCTCCGGACAAGGGGAAGGCCGCCGACTTCAAGTGGCTGAAAAAGGACGCCGAACTCATGAAGCGGGCCAACATAAATTTCGTCCGCACCTCCCACTATCCCAACGACGACAAATTCTACATGCTCTGCTCGCGCTACGGAATCGCCGTGCTCGACGAATGCAACAACGAGACGCACGCCTTCATAAAGGCCCCGTTCATAGACTCCGACGAATACCTGCCCCCGCTCGTCGACAGAATGACGAACATGGTAATGCGCGACAGAAACGTTCCGTGCGTAATGATTTATTCGTTCGGCAACGAGTCCGCATACTACCGCACGAAGGCGCACGCCGCAATGGAGCAGGCCGCGCGCCGCCTCGACCCGACCCGCGCATACCACTCCGAGGCCGAATCGCACGACATCAAGGACGGCCGCGCAAACGGAACCATGGACTTCTTCTCCCCGATGTACGGCGGCGTCGACAAAATGGGGGCCTATCTGCGGCTGGAGAACGAGACCCGTCCGTTTTTCTTCTGCGAATACGCCCACGCCATGGGCAACGCCGTCGGGAACCTCAAGGGCAAGTGGGACATGATTCGCTCGAACCGCGGGAACGGGCTGAACGGCGGATTCATCTGGGACTGGGTCGACCAAGCCCTCTACCTGCCGCGCCCGGAGGATCCGTCGAAAACGTATCTGTCCGACGGGCGCGACTGGGGCACAAAGCCCACGCGCGGCAACTTCTCATGCAACGGAATAATTCTTGCGGACAGGTCGTTTACGGCAAAGTACGGCGAAGTCCAAAGGATATACCAGGACATTCAGATATCGCCCGCCGAAGGCGACGCGGCGACGGTGAAAATATCCAACGAATTCGTATCCACAAACCTCGACCAATTCACGCCGCGCGTCGAGGTGGAGCGCGACGGGGAGGTTATTGCCGAAAAGACTCTCGATACAATCCCGCTTGCACCCGGCGAATCGAAAACCGTAAGGCTCGGCCTTCCCGAATTTTCGATGAATGACGCGGGCGAATACTTCTACACTCTCAAATTCTTCAGAAACGCGGGCGCCGCATTCGCTCCGAAAGGCTCCGTTGCGGCGCGCGCGCAGCTGCCGATAGCGCACGTGTCGCACTATCCCGAAAGAAAAAATCTCAAGGGGCTCGCCCCCGCCTCGTTCTCGCAGGACGCAAAGTATGTCACTGTGAAGGCCGGCGGCGTCGAAGCAAAGTTCAGCAGGGACGATGCGAATTTGGCCTCCTACCGCATAGGCGGCACGACCGTCCTGACAGGCGCGCAATTCGACATTGACAGCGCGCTCATCGACAACTTCTGCGGGCGCGTGAAAAGGGAGTTTGATGAGACCGGGTTCAACTCGGCGTCCGCGGGCGAAAAGAGCGTGTCCGTCGAAAAGGACGGGGCAAATGTCAAGGTCGTATGCCGCCAAACGCTCTTTGCCAATCCGCCGGTAAGCGCGAAAAATCCGTTTGAGAAAAAGAAGCCCGCGCTCGAAAACACCTTCATCTACACAATCGCCCCCGACGGCTCGATGGACGTCTGCGCGCAGTCAAAAAAAATCAACGGCGCGGCCGAAAAAATCCAGTTTCCGCGCCTCGGCCTGAGGTTTGCGGTCGCAAAGCAGTTTGACAACGTATCCTACTTCGGAAGGGGGCCGCTGGCAAATTACAGCGACAGATGCCACTCCGCCGACGTGGGGCTGTACCGCTCGAAGGTCGCCGACTGGCTTGAAAACTTCACCAGGCCGCAGGACACCGGAAACCGCGAAGAGGTCCGCTGGCTCTCGCTCACAGACGACAAGGGCGTCGGCGTTAGGGTAGAATCGACAAACGGAAATCTTCCGATGTCCGTCCTTCCCTATACGCAGCAAGAGTTGAAAAGCGCGGCGCACATCTACCAGCTACCCCCCTCAAAGGGCGCAGATCTGCGCGTGGCGTGGAAGACATGCGGCCTCGGCAACGCCGCATGCGGGCCAAACACGCGCCCGCAATTCAATACCTTCTTCAAGAACTCCGCCAACTGGAGATTTGCGATATCGCCCCTGAAAAAATGACGGGGCGTTGCGCAAAGCGCCAGATAAAAACATAACCGTCGGCGGGCGGAAAGCGGAATGCGCGGCGGAGAAATCGGCGCGCATATCGGGGAATCGGCGGAAATTGTCAAAAGAAGCGCCGACGCGCAAGGTTGCCGGACGCTTCGCCGCGGGAGGAGAAAGAAACCGGCACCGCCAAGGCGCTTTGCAAAACCGCCTCCGCACACATCAGGGGAGAATATCCGCTCGAACGCTTCGGGTTGAAATTTCCAGTGCGGCGCGCAGCTTGGTTATTTGCGCAAAAATAAAAAAACTTGCCGGTCGCTCACGCGCCGAACGCGCGAAATGGAGAGCAAGCAAAAAAACGGAAGACGAGCAAAAGGAATCTATCAGAAGAAACGAAATCGCAAACAGCCGAAAATATTTTCGCACCCTCACCCGCCGATTTTTTGCGCATCGCCAAATCTTTTTGCATCGCCGAATTTTTGCGCGTCCGCACGCACTTCCGGCCGCGCGCAATTCAATTCCTGCCGCTCCCAGCCCGAAACCTGAAGGCGCGCATTACACGCCTTTAATCCGTCTTTAGTCCGCCCCTTAATCCGCAGATGCGCGGTCGCTTTTTTCTCCGGGTTTTCCGACCGTTTTCAACCTGCAATTTTAATCCGCAACACTTTTCCGACACGCCTTCGCCGCCGATTTTTTTGCGCATCGCCAAATCCTTTTGCATTGCCGATTTTTTACACATCGACGAATTTTTTTGCGCGTCCGCTCGCACTTCCGGCCGCACGCAATTCAATTCCTGCCGCTCACAGCCCGAAACCTGAAGGCGCGCAATGCGCGCCTTTAATCCGTCTTTAGTCCGCCCCTTAATCCGCATTTGCGTGACCGCTTTTTTTGTCCGGGTTTTCCCGACCCCTTTCAATCTGCAATTTTAATTCGCAACGCCTTCCTGACGCCCATCGCCGAAAACGGGCGGGCATTCAAAAGTAGCGGACAAACGCCCAAGCCGCCGGCGGAAAATAAATCCGCCCGCCCCCAAGCCTTGCGACGCCTAAAAAGTGACCAACAGCTGGCCGCCTATCACAAGGGCGTCGTCAATGTCGTCGTTTCCGTAGGGGCGCATTATGTATTGGAGATCCGGCTGAATGGAAATGTTCGGCGTCAGCTGGAACACGTACGTCACCTCGACGACGGTTTCGTAAGAGGCGTCATACCCGGAGGAACGCGAGTAGTCGCTTCCGAAATTGCCCCACAGCCAAGATACGTAAACGCCGTCCTGATCCCTGTACGGCACAAATCCCTGGAATTGGAGTCCCGAATACGCCATCCACGGCATAATCGAAATGCTCTCCACAGGCGAAAATTGCGCCCCCGCCCAAACCGAGACATATTGGTTCGGATTGTCCCTCGCAATCCAGACGGTCTGTTGTCCCTGCAAATAGAATCCGTAGCCGTTTTCGCGGGTGTCGTTCGTGCCGTACTGCTGCATGGGAAAACCTCCGAAGAAATATCCCCCGAACTGGTATGTGCCGGGCAGAACGTTTCCGTTGCAGTCTTTGATAAAAGAGGGCGTCCACGTCGCCTGCGCCATCATCATATAGGCGTCGTCTCCGGATATTTTCAGGTTTGTTCCGCTGTAATTCGGAGACTGCACATTTTGGGGAATTTGATACAGCCCGTAGGCAAACGACCACTCGTCGTCGGGAGAGTATTGAATTGTCGCCCCCCATGTCGCAATGGGCGAGGACGTGTAAGGAGAGTTGGAAAAAATCGCCGCCGGAGTGCAGTCTATTCCGCCGCTGACCAAATAGCCGAAAACGGGAAGCGAGGCAAACGTGTCGGCCATGCTGATTCTTCCGAGGCGCACTTTGAAGTCTCCAATCGACGTGTTTATCTTTTGGGCCAAATATATCTCGTACAGCAGCGCCCCGTCTGTCACGGAGGATTCCGACACCGTAAAGAAATTGCCTATGGTGTTGGAAAGATTCCCGCCGACATTGTACGCGCCCGAAACCACGAAAGTCGCGTTTTTCCAGCCGACGAGCTTTTCAAGATCGCCGCGGACGCCGTAAATCATCTCGTGGGTGTAGTTTGTCGCCTGCTCCGCGCCGCCGTAGGGATTTGTTAGCAAAACCGCGTAGTAGTCGAAGAAGAAGTGCAACCCGGCGTTTTCGTCGACGAAGTTCTGCCCCTCAACGATTTTCTCATTTAGCGCGTCCAAGCCGAAATTCCCGTAAGGAAGCCCGACGTTTTCCGAATAGGGATTTTCCCTTGCGGACTCCTGTCCCGAAGCGAAAGCCGTTGCGCAGGCAAAAAACGCCGACGCGGAAATAATAATTGCGGAGAGTTTTTTCATCTGAATTTTCCGTATGAAGTTTGAGAGCCGCTTCAACCGGAATGCGGCAATATGTGATTGACACTATATTCCGAAAAAAATCCCAAAAAAAATCACTGTTGCAAAAAATGCGCTTAAAAAAAATGCCCCGTCCAAAACGGGGCGAAAGACAAAACCGGCACGCCGCAATGCCCGCGCTACATGGCCGCCAGAGCCTCGTCGCGCGAGGCGTATATCGCAAATATCGAAGTGAAACCCGACAGCTCAAAGACCTGCTTCACATTCTGGCTCAGCCCCGAAAGGGAAATTTCGGCCGGCTTAAACTTTTTCGCCGCCGCAAGCAAAACCCTCAAACCCGCGCTGCTGATGTACTCCAGCTGCCTGCATTCGACAAGAACCTTCGCCGGCTTTTCGGGAAGAATGTCGTTAAAGGCTTTCTCAAGGCTCGCGGAAGTCGTCACGTCCAAACGCCCCTTGAGCTCGACAATGGCGATATTCTTATTCTTTTCTACTTTTATTTCCATAACATTCCAGGGGTTAAATTAAAATGAGCATGTTTTTTTTACAAGAAAGTCAACCATTTTGTTTTGCGTCAAACGGAGCCGCGCGCCTCCCGTGCCGCGAAAGTAAAGAAATGCGCCATGAGTAAAGAAATGAGCCATGCAAGGCAAATCCGGACGAAACCCGCTCCTTAAGCTCTTTGATGCGAAATGCAAAAGCGCGGGCGCGCAAGCCCGATTGCGCGCGTCCCCCCCCTGCCCGCGCGGAAACGCCCTCCCCTAAAAAAATGCTCTCCCAAAACGCCCCAAAAAAAGGTAGCAAGGCATATCGCCCCGCGCCGAATCGGGATAAAAAATTGGCTTGAAAATCTACGCGCCGAAATCAATATCCCGATTTGCTGAAGGCGGCCGCAATATTGGCCGCCGGGAGTGTTGCGCATTTTTTATCAACAATCAAAAATAGGAATCAAAAATGGGAAGACCTGTAACCATATTCACCGGACAGTGGGCCGACATGCCCCTTGAAAAATTAGCTCCTATAATCAAGAAAGCCGGATACGACGGCTTGGAAATGGCCTCGTGGGGCGACCATTTTGAAGTCGCCAAAACCGACGACGACGCATATCTGAAAAGCCGTTGGGACATTCTGGAGAAAAACGGGCTGAACTGTTTTGCCATCTCCAACCACCTCGTGGGCCAGGCCGTTTGCGACAGGATAGACGAGCGCCACAAGGCCGTCCTTCCGGACTACGTTTGGGGCGACGGAGACTGCGAGGGCGTCCGCCAGCGCGCGGCGGCGGAAATAATAAAGACCGCCAAAGCCGCAAAGCGCTTTTTTGAAATGCGCCCGAAGTCGCTTGCCCCGTCGCCCATTCCGCCGACAATCACCTGCTTTACCGGCTCGCCGATTTGGCACCTGCTCTACTCCTGGCCGCCGGTGCCCAAGCAAATGATTGACGCCGGATACGACGAATTTGCAAGGCGATGGATCCCGATTCTCGACGAATTCGACAAAATCGGCGTAAACTTCGCCCTCGAAGCCCACCCGACGGAAATAGCCTTCGACATAGCCAGCGCCCAGCGCGCCATCGAGGCTGTAAAGGGGCACAAGCGTTTCGGCTTCAACTTCGACCCCAGCCACTTCGGATATCAGGGCGTCGACTACGTAAAGTTCATACGCAAGTTTGCCGACAGGATTTTCCACGTGCACATAAAGGACGCATGGTGGGGGCACAGCAACGGCGAGGCCGGCGTATTCGGCGGACATACGGACTTCTGCGATCCGCGCCGCTATTGGGACTTCCGCTCTCCGGGGCACGGCGACGTCAACTTTGAGGAGATAATAGTCGCCCTGAACGACATCAAGTACAAGGGGCCCCTCTCCGTCGAATGGGAAGACGGCCGCATGGATAGAATCCACGGGGCGACCGAAGCGGCCGCGCTCGTGCGCAAAATGGACTTCCCGACTTCCGACGTCGTGTTCGACTCCGCCTTCGACAAGGCCAATCAGAACAAATAGTCCCGGCGGCGCTTCGGCAGTTTCGGTTTCAAGAAAATCCAATTTCAAAGGCTGCGGCGGCTTTCCCCCGCGGCCTTTTTTGTTTTCCGACGGCGGCGCGCGCCCTTCCCGCCGCTTTCCGCACTAAGTTTCGCCCGAAATTCCGCCCGCGCATTCCGAGCGTCGCCGCCCGGCGCAGACCGGGCAAACGCCTTTGGCCCCGAACTCCGCCGAACGGGCAAAACGCATGCGCAAACGCGCAATAAGACATTCGCATTCGGACTTTAAAAAGGAAGCTTTAAGCCGATTCAAATAAGCAGAAAAAACTTTACAAGGCCGGTCGGCGTGTTATTTGTACCAATGATTGAAACATTACTTTTCCAACATAAAACAGAAAATTAAAATACGATGAAATCAAATCTCACATACACAATGGCATTTTGGTTAATCCGCCTCTGGCTGGCCGCGCGCGCGATCGGTACGGGGCTCACAAAGTTCTGGGGAACGGAGAAAGTTCTAAGCCCGGAAAGGCTGCAGGAACTCAAGGACGCGGGAGATTTCACTGACGCCGCCATAAAGAGCATCACAAATCTCGAAGGAAGAGACGTCCAGATTCTGTCTTTTGACTACTATCACGGGCTGCCGGATTCGGGCCCGATGAGCATGGAGGCCTTCACTTCCAATCCGCTCATGCCGTCGTTTATGGTCGGCCCCTACGCCTCTGCGCTCGGATTTGCGCTGATAGGTTTGGGGCTCGCCCTTCTGCTGGGCATCTGCTCCCGCGTGACGCTCTTCCTAATGGGGCTTCTCTACGTCTCGCTGACATGGGGCTTTATCATTCTCGAACCCACAATGGGATCGGCTTCGGCCGCGGGCATAGCCTACATGGGCGTCCACTTGATTCTGATTATCGGGGGATTGATGCTTGCCGATTACAACAAATTCGAGCTTCTCGGCTGCAAGCGGTTCGGCTTTTGCAAGTGCTGCGGCGAAAAATAATCCTCAACGATAATATTTCACCATGGAAAAATTCACACGCAGAGATTTTCTCAAGACCGCCGGCATAGCGGGCGGCGGGCTCGTACTCTCTACGGGCAGCCTCCTGCATGCGCAGGAGGGACAACTGCGCGGTGGCAAGAAATTGAATGTTGCGCTTCTCGGCGTCGGGGCGGAGGGCAAGGTGCTTCTGGAAAGCATGCTCAAGCTCCCCTATATAAACTTTGTCGCCGTGTGCGACATCTGGAGGCACAATCTCAAATTCGCCATAGCAAAAATCAGGGAGTTTAGAAAGCAAAAGCCAAAGCCCTACGAAAACTACGAGGACCTCATCAAGGAACAGGCCAAGAATCTCGACGCGGTAATCATAGCCACGCCGGACTTCTGGCACGCTCCGCACACGGTCGCCTTCCTCAAGGCCGGAGTGAACGTCTATTGCGAAAAGATGATGTCCGACACCGTCGAAGGGGCAAAGAGCATGGTCCGCGCGATGAGGGAGTCCGGAAAGCTCCTGCAAATCGGGCACCAGCGCAAGTCGAATCCGCGCTACATCTACGCGCATGACGAGCTCCTGCGCAAGCACGACATCTGCGGCACGATCATGGCCTGCAACGGACAGTGGAACCGCGCAGTCACAAAGGATATCGAGGCCAACAAGAGAATATGGATTCCGGAGGAAACTCTGAAGAAATACGGCTATAAGGACATGCACCAGTTCCTCAACTGGAGATGGTTCAAGGGTCTCGGCGGAGGCGCGATTTCCGACCTCGGCGCGCACCAGATAGACATATTCGCATGGATGCTCGGCGCCCGCCCGACCGCGGTAATGGCTTCGGGAAACAAGGGGTATTACAAAAACCACGACTGGGCCGACAATGTCATGTGCATATTCGAATACGGCAAATCCTTCCAGGGCAAACCCGTCCAGGCGTTCTATCAGGTTCTGACAACGACCTCCTCCGGAGGCGGCTACTACGAATCCTTCATGGGCGACAAGGGCACGGTCAAGATGTCGGAAAACGAGTCCATCACCACGCTTTTCCGCGAAAATGCGGTAAAGGAAGAGGAGTGGAAGAAGCTCGTCGCCCAGGGGGTAATCGGAGCAAGCTCCGGGGTTGCGGAAGTCAAAAAGGCCGACGCGCGCGAATCCGGGCCGCTGGCTTCGTACGGATTCCCCGAAAAGGTGCCCGGCTACGTCGACAGGAAGCCGATACACTCCTATCACCTTGAAAACTTCTTCAACGCCGTTATGGGCAAGGGCAAACTGACCTGCGACGCAGCCCATGCGTTTGAGTCGGAAGCCGCAGTCTTCAAGGCCCGCGAAGCCGCCGAAACCGGACAGAAGCAATACTTCAAAGACTCCGATTTCGTTGTTGACTAACGCATAAACAAACCAATTATAAAAAATTATGAAAAAAATTATTATAGCAGTTTTTTCGCTTGCGTTGGCGATTTCGGCCTCCGCCAAAGTTCTAAAACTCGAAGTTCCCAAAGCGCAGCTTGCGGGAACTCCGGTTCCGATTAAAATTCCGAATCTCGACCCCAACAAGGGCGCGAATCCGACATTTGAGGTTCCGGACGACGTGACTAACGTCGCCCTCAAAAAGACGGTGACTTCTTCGGACGACTTTCCGCTGATCGGCGAGCTGACATACATCACCGACGGCGACAAGGAAGCCGCCGAAGGTTGCTATGTGGCCCTCATGAGCGGCGTCCAGTGGGTGCAGATAGACCTCGGAAAGCCCTACGACATTTACGCGATTGCCCTCTGGCACTACCACTCGCAGGAGCGCGCGTATAAGGACGTCATAATCCAAATCTCCAACGACAAGGATTTCCTCAAGGACGTCACCACCGTATTCAACAACGACCACGACAACTCCGCCAAAAAGGGACGCGGCGGCGACAAAGCCTATGTCGAAACGAATTTCGGCAAACTCATTCAGGTGAATCCCGCCGTGAAGGGCCAGTACGTCCGTCTCTATTCAAACGGAAACAGCTCGGACGACTCCAACCACTACATCGAAGTCGAAGTTTACGGGAAGTAAAAATTCGCAATTCAAACAAAAAGCCGCGTTTTTTTAACGCGGCTTTTTTTGTACATAAATTGCTCGGAAAATTTTTCTCAAACGCCTTGCGCCGTCAAGTCGATTCCGCCCCCCAAACGCGGCGTTCATAGACGCAGCCTAACGCTCGCAATCCCGCTTTAAAAGTCGCAGTTAAATCCCCTCCCCCGCACATTTCTTAATTCCACGGCGACGGCGGTGTATCGTGAAATTTGATTTTGGAAAAATGAAGTAGGATTTGGAAAAGAGGCCTTCGGAGGAGGCGTTGCAGGGGCGATTCAGAGAGGTTGCAAGGAGACTGCAACCTATGTTAAATTTAGAAACGCGGACGGGTTAATTTGCATGGGGTTTTCTTGACGCGCAGCTCGTAGACGCCGTTGTCGGCATCGTAGGAGACATTTCGGCTCGGCGTAGATGAACCATTCGCCGGCCGCAACTTTGGCCTTCCATTGCGCCGGCGTGGTTGTCGTCTCACGCGATATGTCGTTGTACTCCGCGCCCGTCTGCTGCTGCGGAACGAATATTTCGCAGTCGGCAAGGTCTGGGAAAGACGTGTGAAACGTCACCTCCTCGCGCGTCATGGACTCGCGCTTCTTCATTGTCCGCGTCGAGTACGCGCGCAGCATGTAGCCGGACGTCGGACTCATCGTAAAGTTGTAATCCGAAGGCAATAAGCCCACGTTGAGAACGTCAAAAAACCATGAGACGTCGTGGATATAAACCCACCTGTTCGGCGTTCCCCGATGGGAAAACGATGGGAAAACTTTTTTAAATTTTCCCAAGTTCGGTTTCCAATAAACGCCTATACGGACGAATGCGCGCCGACGCCTTCAAAATTCCCCCTAGACCCGCTTTTCATTTCCAAAGCCGGTCGAAGAGAATCCCGCCTCCAAAATCTGCCGTCGAAACCCGGCGAAAAACTATTTGCGAACGCCCATGTGGTGGCGAAGAAGATTTTTTACAAACGGGTCGTCGCCGAAATGCCGCTTTACGAGATCGAGAGTCCAAACCTCGTACTCCGGGACGCCGCTTTTTTGAATGACCTTATTGCCGTTCATCGTAAACATTCCGGCCAGAATCCCGTTGGAGCGGAATATGCGGTTGTTGGCCGCATAGTTGTTGCGGGGAATCCTGTCGCCGTAAATTCCCTTGAAGTCGGGATAGCGCTTTGAATAGATTTCCGAATTGGCGTCGACCTGTTTAACCTTCGGCCCGAACTCGGACACGGTGTAGTCCGACCAGCGCTTGTCAGGCCAAGCGTGGTGCCCGGCCCATATTGCGCAGTCTATAAAAAGGTTGTCCCGAATGTGGTTGTCGTGCCCGCCGTGAATGTATATGGCGCCGAAAAAGTTTCCGCTGTTGGCCGGAGAATTGCCCACTTTGCAAAAGATATTTCGGCTGATGGTAATTCCTCCGGAGCCGTCGTCTATGTATATGCCGCACATATTCGAGTCCTTGTGCTTGGGAAGAATGTCCGTAAAAAAGTTCTCCGATATTACGGTGCCGCGCTCGGTCGGATTTCGCCCGGTGTAGATAGGCCCCATGTCGTCAAAATTGTCGCAGAGCCGGGCAAAGGTATTGCGGCGAATTACGAAGTCGTTGCCGTTGTACCAGATTGCCATGTGGTCTATGTCGTGCATGTCGCAGTTGCTGACGGTGCCGCCGCAACCGGCAAGACGAACGGCGGGAGAATAGGTTTGGTTCACCCTGGAAGTGCGGAAAAATTCACAGTTGTCGACGAGATTGTTTGAGTTGCGCAATGTTTTTCTGTCGCCTCCGGCCATGATTACGCCGCCGCAACCGGTATTGTATATCTTGCAATTCGTAATTTTAATGTCGGAAGTGCGCAAAGTTATGGGCAGATAACCCTCGGATTTTCTCGGCTTCAGACGCTGAGGAAGCGCGCTGGAGATGTTCCCCCACGTGCTGACCGCAACCGTTCCGAGATTGTAAAAGTCACACCTATCGACGGATATGTTGGTCGATTCATATATGCGGATTCCCATGCCGCGCGAACACTTGAAGTCTATTCCCTTTATCGAGATATAGTCGTTGTCGAAAATCGACAGGAACGGACTCTCCAAAACGGAGAACTCTATAACCCCCTTAGGAACTTCCTTCAAGATTACGTAAAATATTCCGGAATCTCTGTCTATGTAGTACTCTCCGTGCTTGTCGGCCTCCTCAAGCATGTTGTAGGCCACATAACCGCGGACTTCAAGGCCCGCAACCTCCCAATACTGCGGCTTCTTGCTGATATGCTTCCTTCCGCCCGCAATTTTGTACGCGTGCCGATCCCCCAGCTTGATTACCTTCGATTTAGTGTCTATTTGCGTCACAGGAAGGTTGTCGTCGCAGTATCCGAACGAAAACTTCCCAAACAACCACACGTTTTTGAGATTCGCCCAACGCTCGGCGCGCGAATACTCGTATGTAAAAGCTCCGGGGCGCACCGCGCGCGGTTTGCCGTTCGGGCCAATCTCCGCGCCGTCGTCAACCACCCTTCCTATCTCCAAAATCGGTTCGCCCTTATTGGGGTACTGGGCCAAATAGAGCGGTTCGCCGTTTAAGAAAACCTCCATCGGGGAAACGTCGGCCGCTCCGAATCCGTGTTTTTTCAACTTCCCGTAGTTCGAAACTCCGCGGGCCTTTAAGTCCAACATGTAGAGCTTGCCCTCCGGCTTTTCGGGAGGAAGGCGGGAAAGAATGGAGTTGTCGGAAACCGGTTTTAATTCGTCCGTCGAGAAAGTCACGCCGCCGTGAAAATAGACCTTCCCCGTGCCGTCCGAACGAATTGTGAGGGGGGTATCCTTTGAAAACTTCAGCTTTGAGTCAAAGAGCGCGCCGTCGCGGAAGAAATAGTTGCCGGGCGCAAACACGATTTCCGCCGACTGCGAAAGTTTTCCCCCGCCCTGCAAAACAAGTTTTTCAAGAACGGCGCGCGCCCCTTCGAGACTCGCAAGCGGAGCCTCCTTTGAGCCCGCAGCCGAATCGTTTCCTTTTTCGGACACGAAAATCTGCAATGTTCCCGCACACAGAACAGCCGGGAAAAAACACAATAAAAATAAAAACTTTTTCATATATCTGACCTCTCCTCTATAAACCTAATATATTGCGGAATAATAAGACAAGCACAATAACATTCAGACAAAATTCGGCGCGGAAAAAATTTTATTGATTATATCCGCGTCGGGAAAATCGGAACTTTGAAATATGCCCGCAAAAGCGCAAGTTCCGCACAAATACCCCCAAAGGCAATTTATTCTATTAACTTACATTTCCCAGGGGGGGATTAAATCTGGACATTTAGCATCAGTGGATTGGGTTCAAGATACTTTTTCAGAAGTCACATACGGGATTTGTGGCGTGGGATATGCGGCTATCGAAAGTTTGCAAGTTTCCCGAAGGCATTTTGCCTGCCCGTTGGGAAAACCTCCGGCATTAGGACGCTTACCTAAAGCGTTTGATTTTATCCCCTAAGCTTTGCGATACGATACTATCTCTTGTCGCGAGGATTAGCATACGGGTTGGGAGAACACAAAAAGGAAGGGGCGCAGACTGATATAAATCAATCTGCGCCCCACTATACTGGCAACGACCTACTCTCGCACGGCAGCGGGGCCGTACTACCATCGGCGGCCGAGAGCTTAACGAGCGTGTTCGAGATGGATACGTGTGTTTCCTCTCGCCTATGATCACCAGAGTCTTTTACCTCTCGTTGCCTGCTCTATCTCCCGTCCGGTAAATTTTTCAGGCTTGATTGTAGTCGGAGCTCCAAGAGCTTTGCTTAGACTTTTATTTAAAACCTTCTTCCCAGCCCGCCTTTTAAAAAAAGGCGCCGGTGCGAAATATACAAACTTTTCGGGTCATTAGTAACAGTTAGCTCAATACATTGCTGCACTTACACTCCTGTCCTATCAACCAGGTCGTCTACCTGGCCCCTCATGGAAATCTTATCTTGGGACGAGCTTGGCGCTTAGATGCTTTCAGCGCTTATCTCTTCCGTACTTAGCTAC
>QALA01000011.1 GCA_003343565.1 Verrucomicrobiota bacterium
ACATAGAGATCGGCCCCGACGGCACGCTTTGCGTTCCGGTGGATATCGACGCGCAGAAACTCGGCTGCGGCATATTTTCGGTGCGCGCGGATTTCAGCGTTCCGGGATTCGGAAAATATACCGACTATTACCGCTTTAGCGTGATGAAAAAGCTCTCGAACACGCACCCGACCAAAAGCGTATTCGGCACGCTGATTTCTTTCAGGCACAATTCGGAGGGAGATTTGTTCGGCAGAAAGCTCATGGAGTGGGGATTCGGCTCCACGACATGGTATTCTCCGATATCCTCGCCCGACATCGAAAAAAACTTGGCGGATACGGCCGGGGCGCGGGAACTGTTTAAAAAGTACAGGATATCCAACCAGGTCAACGCCATGCGCCCCGTCACGGAGGAGATGAAAAAATTCGGAAGCCTTCGCAAGGTCATGAGGGAAGCCGGCAAGAATTTCAAGGCGACGCCCGAAATGGAAAAGATGATAGAGGAGTGCGCGTACGTATTCGTCAAAAATATGCCCGCGGAAGTTCTCGAATGCGTGGCTCTCGGCAATGAGGAGGAAAGCACGACGGTCGGCCTTTACGACGAGTACGCCAAACTCCAGCTGGCTTTCAGGCGCGGGGCCAAGCGCGCGAATCCGGATATACTTGTCGCGCCCACGCACGGCACGAGCGGATACAGCAGCACGCGCGGCCGCGACGCCATCGACGGATATCTTGAGGCGGCGAAAAAAATGGGCGTGCTTTACGACGCCGTCGCCGTACACCCGTATTGGAACTACGACTACGATCCGCTGTGGGACTTCGACGACAATATCGGATACCTAAAAAGCAGAATGGCCCATTACGGCTATCCGCCGGACACTCCCATATACATGTCCGAATGCGGCAATATGTGCGACGCCGAAATTCCCCAATGGGGCACCTACTGGTACGACGGCTACAAGGCCGGCAAGCCCTCGTACGACTTCTGTAATCAGGAGATATTCCAGGCCTGCCTCTATATGCGCAACTATCTGACCGCCCTCAAATACTATCCGGCCCTGCGCGGGGTAAACGTCTGGACGACTCAGCCGTATATCGACAGAAACTTCTCTCCGCTGCTGTTGTGCAAGGCCGTCAATACGCTCGGCAATCTCTATCCGGACGTGGAATATATCGGCGACATTCGTCCGAGCGCGAAGATACGCGGCTACGCCTTCAAGCTGAAGGGCGCGGACGGCGGCGGAATCGCGGCGGTGTGGTCGACGGATTTGTCGGTAATCAGGGGCAGGCGCGCGGGACCCAAAATCCGCGTCAATTTCGGGCAGCCCGTAGAGTTCTTCGACTTCGACGGAAATCCGAGAAGCGCGCGCAAGGACGCGGACGGATTCGTGGAAATTCCCCTCACGTTCGCGCCGCTTACGATTCGGGCGGCGGATCCGGAAAAGCTGCTCAAGGCGCTTCAGTCGGCCGACGTAAACGACGATTCTTCCAGCCTTCTCGTCGCTTTTCGTCCGACGCCCGGCGGGCAAATCGAGGCGTCTTTGGACAATCTCACAGGCAGGCGGAACGCCGGCGAAATAAAGGTCGGCGGCAAGTCGTACGCTTTTGACATCGCGCCGAAGGAGAGCGCGCGCTTTTTCGTCGGAGGCTCGAAGGGCGGCGCAAACGTCGGACGCTTGTACTCGTGGAGCGCGAATTGGGACATTTCCGGAGATTCCCAAAAGGCGCGCGCGGCGGGCTCTTGGGACATGCAGTACTTTTATGTTCCGCGCGTTGCGGGAAAGCCCGACTGGTCGAAAATTCCTCCGCTGCCGATGTCGACCAAAATGACTCCGAAAGGCGGCAAAGCTGCGGTAAATTCGGAAAACGCGAAGGCGACTTACAAGCTAGCTTGGGACGAGGACAATCTGTATCTGCGCGTGGATATTTCCGACAGCCAGTTTATCCCGACGCCCGAAAAGTGGGCGTCGCATTCGGCTTCCAACGCGCTTTACTCCTTCGACTGCGCCTTAAACGTCTATTTCGACACCGCCGCGGACGCCCGCGCCAAGCGGGATTCCTCCGCCCTCAAGAGCGCGGGATTTTCCGACGTCGGCCAATACGACACCAACGACTACGTCTACCATTTCGCCCCCACAAAGGACGGAAAGGACGGCCGGGGGCACGTCAACCGCTGGCAGGGCGTGGATCAGCAGATAGCCGACGGCGTAAATATGGCCACGAAAAAGGAGGCCTCCGAAAAAATCAAATGCGACTGGCGCCGCACTCCCGACGGAGGCGTTTACGAGATAACCTTTGCGCGCCGCTACATAGAGCCGATACTGCTGAAAAGCGGTTCGATTGCCGGGTTCGGAATATCGCTGCACGACTTCAGCAAGGACGAAAAGGGCAAGCGGATTTACAACGCGCTCTCAAACTCCACGGAGCCGGGAACGCACACGGATTATCGCCCGTTCTTCTGGCCGCTGATGATATTAAAATAGAGATTTAAAAAACAACGCTGCGCAGTTGACAAAAAAAGCCGGCGAATGCCAAGCGCGCCGTCCGCCCATGCAGGAGGGGCGCGCATTGCGTACACGCGGGCGATTAAAGCTGCGGGATTTCGTTTGCGCGGCAGTTTTGGCAATCGCTGTCGAATCGCGGCAAACCCCGCATTTGCGGGATTCTTGCCTGCTGGATTTTCGCATTTCCCGTTTGGTTTCGGCCGGGCGGGGCGGGGGTTGTTCGGTTTCGCGCAGGCGCTCCGGTTTTTTGCGCGCCTTAAAATGAACGCCCCGAAACGCGCAGACGCTTCGGGGCGGATTTTATTTTCGGAATCGTTCCGGTTTTTGTTATGGCAGAAGAGGAACGAAAAGCCGAAAAATTTACGCAAATTCGCTCTTGAGCTGGGCCGCCCACTTTTCTATGCGGTCTTTCGTCTTTGACTCGTCATCGTCGTCGTCGATTGCGAGTCCGACAAATTTTCCATTCTTACAGACTGCGGAATCCTTCGCATTGTAATCGGTCGGCTCATACGCCCCTATGAATGCGCAGCCCGTGCCGGAGAGCGCGTCGTATATTGCGCCTATTGAATTGCAGAAGGTGTCGGGATAGGAGAACGAGTCTCCGCAGCCGAATATTGCGACCTTTTTGCCGGAGAGGTCGAGCTTTGCAAATTTGTCTATGGCGGCATGCCAATCGTCCTGAAGCTCGCCCAGCCCCCATGTGGACGAGCCGAATATGACGACGTCGCAATCCCTTAGATCTTCGGGTCCCGAATCCGCTATGTTGCGCACGTTCCCGGATTCGACGCCGAGCGCGCTTGCTATTTTTTCGGCAATGTTGGCGGTATTGCCGGTGGTGCTTCCGTAGAATATTCCTATTTTCATATCTCTTTTTACAAATTGGGAATAAAGTTAGTATAACCTAACTTAATGTCAAGTCTTTTTAACTTCCGAATTTTTCTAAAAAATACGGCGGGCTTGCGGCGCGTCGAGAAGGTGCAATAGAAGTTGCAGCGCTCCTCAAATTTCGGCGGAAAGCGCGTACCCGCGGCAGGGGGCGGAAGTGCGCAGGTGCAGCCAGCCGCTTCCCGTTCGTTCCGGCAAAGCCGTTTTGCGCGCTCCAAATTTGAAAATCGGCGCGGCTTTTTAAGGCATGCGGAAAAAAATTTTGCCGAAGCCGGGTTTGCCAAAGCGGAGTTTTTAACGCGCCGCGCATGTCGTGCGCAAGAGGGTACACATTGCGCACGGCATGCGCCTTAAAGCGGGGCGGCGCGCTCAAAAAGAGCGGCTTTGCCTATTCGTACACCAGACTCGCCGTGAGTTTTTGCGCGCTTCCGCCGGCGCGCGCGCGAATCCAATAACCCTGGCAGTTTTCGTCCAGGGAAATTCTAAGCGGCCTGCCGGCTTTCGCCTCCACGGACTTGTAGGGCGTCCAAATGCCGGTTCCGTCTATGTCTATTTCAAGCGACAGGGAAATGTCCGCGTCGGAATTGACGAGCAGGGTTTTCTTGTCGAATCCGCAAAGCAGAAACGGGTCCGAATATTGTCCGCTCGCAACTGCTTCCCCATGCCAGAGGGAGCCCCGGCCGACGCATTTGCCGAGCTTCCAGAGGTCGTCGATGCTGCCGGCCCAAATTGCGAATTTGCCGTCGTCAGAAACCACGATATTGGGATTTTTGTTTTCCAAAGCTGCGAGATTTGTCCCGCTTGCAAGCATGAGTCCGCGATAGGAGCAGAAGTCGAAAATGTCGAGATTGTGCGAGGCTATCGGCCGGATTTTTGAAACGCCCATGGCGTTTTTTGCGGGGAGTTCGTAAAATATTCCGCCGCAGTTGAGCAAGTCGCGCTCGGTGGCGACTTCCCGCGCGACTCTCGCCGGCCCGAACGGGGACTTTGCGCCGCAAGCCTTTCCGAATTTTCCGTTGACCGGCAATTTGAAACGCCTGCCGTCCTCAACTATTAGAACTCCGTCTTCGGCGACGGATATGGACTTCGGCTCGAACGACGAGCTTTGCACGAGTTTTAAATTGTCGGGCGAAAGCTCCGCCTTTCGCAGGCGGGCCTTCCAGTCCAAACTATACGTGCCGAGCGAAATCGGCTTTCCGTCCTCGTCGAATCCGTAGGCGACAATTCCGACCGTGCGCGAGTTGTTGCCCAGCGGGAGCATGAGCGCGGCGTTCGAGAGGGATTTTTCGCGCGCGGAATCTTCCGGAGCGTCCCGCAGTGCGAGGCCGTCGAATTTTGGCGAGGCCTCTGTCGTCCGCGTGTCCGCGTCGGAAAGGTTGAAATGCACCGTAAGATTTTTTGCGTCGGACAGGGGTGTGACGCTCACCCAGTCGAATTTCCGGCCCTCCGCGAGTTTGTCCAAGTCCAGAAAATTTGCGGAAATGTCCGACTTGTCGATTTCCACATTTTTGCTGAATGCGCTTTCGTCTATGCGGCTGTCGTGGAAATCGAGCCGCAGTTCGATTTTCGGCGCGTCGCAATTGACGGCCATGATTTTTTTTGAAAATCCTCCGACAAACATCGGCTCGGACTTGGTTCCGGCTTTTGCGTCCTCGCGCAAAAACACGCTGCCGCGTCCGATGTTGGGCCCAAAGGAGCGAATGTCGGACTTGTCCAAAAATACGAGGTTGGAATTGGACTGGCCGGGGGCGGAAGTTTCGGACTTGAGCTCGCGCTTGTTGAGAAACTCTTTTTTTGCGGAGTCGTCGCAGCCGAGGACGAGTTTTCCCTGCCATTCGCAAAAGTCTCCCACAACCTTCAGATAGTTGGAGGCCATTCTTAGACCGCCCGCGCTGCGCGCGCCGAACTTCGGTGGAAAATCCCAAAACGCCCCGTGCATTGTCATCAGATATGACGGCGTCCCGATTGGGCGGATTCGCGGCCACTCCGTGTTCCAACCGTGCGAGCCGTCGTAGGAGTGGCTGGCCTTCGGAAGGCGGAAGCTCGTCCACCGGCCCCCTTCATTGGCCATGAGCACCAGCGATTTTGCGTCGAATCCGACGGCCCATATGGGATTGGAATCGGGTTTGAGATTTCCGAATATTCCGTCGGGGGTGGCGATTTCGGTAAACTGCATTATGCGTATCGGGGTCCAGTCGTCGTCCCCGCGCGAGTATTCCGCGAGCGCGCCGGAGGGGATTGCGGGATCGCGCAAAACCCTTTTGTCTTGGACTCCGTTGTTGGAATAAAACACCTTGCCGTATCCGGAGGAGGTCCCCTTTCCGTGGTAGCCGTGAAGCTTGGACAGTTTCGGCTGTTTGACGGGCTTTCCGTCGGAGCCCGCCTTTTCGGGAAGCGGCTTCAAATTACCGTCGCGTATCAGCGTCTTTACTTCCAGCGTGTCGACGTCGACTTCGTATAGCGCCTCCTCCATCGAGGTTATCAAAACCGACTTTTCCGGCGACCACGGAGAGCGGGCCGCCCCCGTCAGGCGTCCGGGCATTGCCTCGCGCGGAATCGTGCGGACGTTGCCGGCGGAGTCTATGGCGTAGCAACCTATGAAAAGCTGGTTCGACTCCGGGTGAATGAGCCTGTTTGCGTGCGTTCCGCCGACGCTTTCGCCGCGTATTGTGCTGTCGAGCTTCCCGTCTATTTCATAAAGCCTGTCCGACGAATACATGACGCAGTGCGGCCCGTATGTCAGCGCCCACAATTTGCCGTTCCAAACAGCCAGCGCGCCCGTGCCGCATTCGCCCTCATTGTTCCAAAAGGCCAGATGGGGATATATCCCGGAAAAGCACGCATAGTCGGACTCTATCGGCTTGCGCGCTTTTTGCGCGTCGGCATTTTCCATTCCCGAACAGGCGCAAAGCGCGATTGCGGCAAAGGCCAATGCGAAAGACGCATACATTCCCGCGACGATCGCCGGCGGGCGAGATTTTATCAGTTCGTTCTTCATGCAGATTCTTGTTTTTAGCGTTTTATGAACGCGTGTGAAAGTTCCGGTTCGGAAAGGGCGGGAAAGGCGGCTGCCCGTACAGCCGGGCGGCAGCGGCGGGATTCGTTCCGCATGAAGCCCCGCGCGAGCGGCAAGACCCGTGTCGATTGAAATGCCGCAATGCGCGCGGCAATCCGTTCGGCATTTGGGGATTTAATAAAAATAAAAATCCTTCCGGGAATCAAGCGATAAAGAGCGGGCGATTCGCCTACTTTTCAATTTGCGTTTCTTTTTACATTCAAACGCGCGCATTAACGGCGAACGCGCAATCTCGAAAGGGCGGTGAAAAAAGGGCAAGCGGCACGCGCGCGGCAACCGGGCGGCAATTCCATAGATTCGCCGGAACATTTTGAGCTATAGGCGCGCTTGCATGCCGGCGCATCGTTTGCGAAACTTCCGTTTAGGAAGGCGCTAAAAAATGTCGAAAAAAATTTGAAAAATTTTTCATGCGCCTTCCGCCGCATTCAAAGATTCGGCAAGTCGGGAGCCGAGAAGAGCGCGCAGCGCGCAAACGTGGCGGCACACTCCGAGGAAGGCGTACAGAGCCCTCGGCAAAATGTTTGCGAGGCGAAGGCGCGGGCGGCGCAAAAGTGCGCACTCAAACGCGCGCAATGGCGGACGGTTCGGACGGGCAGGGAAAGAGGCCAGACGAAAAATTGCGCGCTCAATTCGGCCTGATTGCAAATATGTTCATGGACACCGCGCGCGCGTCTTTAAATCTCACCCATTCTATCTCGTGGGCTTCGCCCCATGAATTTGAAATGGCAATCTCCTGCGTTTCGGCGTTGTATCCGACTATATTGCAAACGTGGCCGGCGTCGAAGCCGTTGCTCTTCATTTTTAATGCGGGCATTTTTCTGGATCGGGAAATCCAATTTTTAAAGTCGCCCTTTTGCCGCTCTTTTGTTGTCAGAATCAGTCTGTCCCTAAATTCCGGAACGTAAAACAGGCACCAGCACATGGGTATTCCCCTGTCTATGTTTCTGGCTATCTGCGCAAAATTAAACTGCGACATGTCTATTCTCAGATTGTACGGCGAGACGACCTTGCGGGTATTGATTATTGCCGCCGACAAAATGGTTCCCCCGCCTTCGCCCGTATTTACGGCCGCGGCTATTTTGTGCATGTCTATGTCGTTTATGCCGTAATACAGAATGCACCGCTCGATGGTGGCGGGCATGCAATATCCCTTTCCGCCCTGATTGACCATGGGCATGTTTTTTATCCAAACGTCTCCGTTCGCGTTTCTTTCGACGTTCTTGTCCCAATCCATTTGCATGGTGACGCGGGGACGTTTCGCGGCGGAGTCCGCATCGAAGCCTGCGGGAAGAATCCGCAGCATTATGTATTCCTTTCGCTTGACGGCCAGATAGAAGTCGTTTGCTCCGTCCGTCCAGAGCTTTGCCGGCTCCGAATTTCTCCCGCCTCCGAGCCTTGCGTTTCGATATTTTCCGAAAATTTCGGACAGCGCCTCCGAAAGCTTCTTCTCCTGAATCTGCATTTTGCGGGTGTCGTCGGAGGTCCATTTTCCGTCGCCAATCGAGTCTCCCTTGTTGAAAAATACGATTTGTATTTCCGACACTTTTCCGCCTTGCGCCTCAAACGCGAACTGTTCCGCCCGGACGCCGAATATCCTGTTCGATACGTAGGACGAATACCTCGTCATGGTCTGCGACTTCGTAAGTTCGAATCTCGCGCCCAGCCTTGCGGAGAGCGCCTCCGGAGTTTCGCTCCATATGTTCGAGGCGGAAAAGAGCGGTATGGACATCGCCGAATTTACAATCTTGTAATCGGTTTTTCCAAGTTCCGATTTTCCCACGTCCGCCGGCTTGAAACCGGCGCGCGCGAATGCGGCCCAAGAAATAATCAGAGCCGCCGACATTAAAAATTTTCCCGCATCGCAAAACCGCATGGCCTACAATTTGCAAAGCGTAAAAAAAACCCGCTATTTTACAACAGTTTTTTTGGAACCGCCGCGCGCCTTTACGCCGAACCGCCACGCGCTTTTTATAAGAAGGTAGGGCGGGGAGAATAGGATAGGGCGGGGAGGAGACAATCGCAAATCCGGAAAGTTTGAGTTTGCGTTGCGGAAATGAAAACGGCGGCGATTTATTTTTCGTTAAAGCGCATCGAAGGCGTACAAGCTGATCTCTTGCATACCGGCGCACTGCGCAATTTCCGCGCGCAGGATTTCAAATCTGCGAGCAAAACCGCCCTTTGCGGCGCGCCTTTGCGTACGGCGTTTTTCAATGCCCGCAACTGCGGCGGTTGTGCGCCGCTTCCCGATGCAAGGCCTTCCGTTAAAATGGCGCGTATTCGTCGGTCGCCTGCGGGCCGATTGCGCAAAAGCGAGAACTCATGTTCGCCCCGATGGAGCTTCCTTCGCGCCGCGCGCTTAAAAAAATCGAGCCCGACAGCAAAACCTCCATCGGGCTTCGGCCTGCGCCCGCCCGCCCGACAGCGGGGATAGAAGCGACGCAAAAGGCGCGTCATTCCTTGCGGGGTTTCGGCCTGCGTCCGCGCAGCATTTTTCGCAGCCGCTTTCTGTCCTCGACGGACACTATGTATCCGACGCACTCCGGAAATCCGCAGCGGCACGGGTGGTCGAGAAAGTGCTCCAGCGCGTAGCCGTAGTTGTATAAAATCTCCTCGCCCGCGGCTATGTCGCGCGTGGCGTAAATGAGTATTTTTCCGTCCTCGCAGACGGCTTCGCTGTTGGTTCGGCAGGCGTGGTTTATGTATTTTGCGTCGTTGTAGTCGAAATTTCCGTCGATGTCGAATTTGTCGTCAAGCTCGAATATGTACACCGCGCCGGAACCGCTTTCCTTCGCCGCCTTTTCGTATTCAAGCCCCCTTCGGTTCGACTCTTCCTTGTCGATTTTTTCGCCCAGATATTCAATGATAAATTCGCCCTCGGCTATGTCGCGGGCGGCAAACACGCCCATTCCGTGAATCTCGGATTTTTTTACGACGTATTTCCGGCCTTCGCTGTCGCGCTTTTCGAGTGGCATGGCTCTACTTTTCGCGTTCGGGAAACGTTCCGCTTTTTATTTCGGAAAAGAAAGTTTCGTAGGCGCGCAGGACGTCGGCGCGAAGATTGGCGAACTTCTTTGCGAACGGCGGTGGATTTTCCGTCAATCCGAGCGCGTCCGAAAACACCAAAACCTGCCCGTCGCAGTCGGGTCCGGAGCCTATTCCGATGACGGGAATTTTCACGGATTCCGACACCGCTTTCGCCGCGTCCGCATCGCACATTTCCAGAAGAAGCGCGAACGCCCCAGCACGCTCAAGGGCGAGCGCGTCGCCTATTATTGCGTCGCGCTCCTGCGGGGTTTTGCCGAACTTTCTATATCCGCCCAGCTTCAGATACTGTTGCGGCTCAAGCCCTATGTGCCCCATGACGGCGATTCCGGCGTCGCAGAGCGCGGCGATTTTGCCGGCGATTTTTGCGCCGCCCTCGATTTTGACCGCATGGGCGCCGGCGCGAAGCAGGCTTGCGCAATCGTCCAAAAGCGGATCCAAACTGCGGTGCGCCAGAGCGAACGGGAGGTCTGCCAGAATCATTGCGTCGGCCGTCGCGCGCGCGACGGCCGCAACGTGGTGGCGCATCATGTCAAGCGTGACCGGCACCGTGGAATCAAATCCCAAATAGACGTTTCCCAGCGAATCCCCCACCAGAATTATGTCCGCACCGGCTTCGTCGGCAAGGCGCGCAAAGAGCGCGTCGTAGGCCGTTATCATCGATATTTTTTCCCCGCCCTTTTTGCGGCGCAGGGATTTTGTGGTAGTTTTCATTTTTTGCTATTTGAAAATATTGAGCAGGGGCCGCCGGCTTTCCGTCCTGTTTCCCAGCAGCACGTCGAGAAGGTTGTTCTTGGGCTTGGAGACGGTTCCCGAAAATTCAAAAGTCGGCCCGAGGTAGTATCCTTTTACGTCAGCCGGCTTTTCGCAATAGTTTATTTTCCGCATGAGGTTTGCCAGCCCGTCGTTTGAGACGAGCATTTCAATGGGTATTGACATTCGCATGTCGGATATGTGCAGGTTGGGGTCGAAGTATATCTTTCCCGCGCGCGAGCGAAGAAGGAATTTTGGCGTGACTATCGATGCGGAATCCACGTTGAAGTCGTATGTGTCCGAATTGCGCGAGAGCGAGACGGAGACCGAAGAATAATCTATCGACGTGAATATTTCCAGCAGCTCTCCCATTCCTCCGACTCCCCCGCTTTTTCCGCCCAAAATGCCGCCAGCAATTTTGAGCGCAACGCTTGCCGCCGCCGCAGTCGCCCCAGCCGCGGAACGTTCGTCTATGAGCCTTATCACGCCGCCGCTCCGGCTGGACACGCCGGCCTTGAATGTAGCGAACTGGAAGAGGTGGGCGAGGTTGTTGCCGCTTGCGTCGGCCGCGAGGGACATGTCGAACAGGCCGGTCATGGGCGGAACGCCGTCTCCGGAGAAGGCCTTTGAAACGTCGAAATTTTCCACGCCGGCTTTTGCGTTTTTAACCGAGTAGGGCGCGGGGGCGGAGGCGTCGAATGTCGCTTTGAAATCGGCGGAAGCTTCGGCGCCGCAGATTTTCATGGAGGCTTTGTCGAGCGAGAGTTCCCGCGGGGCGGCTTTCGCTTTTGCAAAAAAGTTCGAAAATAGTATTTTCCCCGCGCTGGAAAAGGCTCCGATTTTGATGTCTGCCGAAAGCGCGCAGCCTAAGTCCCATACGGCTTTGGAGTCCCGTTTTGCGATGGAGTCGGCCTTGCGGGATTCGGATTCTTGCCCGTCCGTTTGGGGAAGCCTGTCGGGGCGGACGATTTTCTTGCGGCCCGTGCGCACATTCTCTTTGGCGTTCTCCTTTGCGCGGGCGATTTTTTCGCTTTGCCCGTCCTCTTGCGGCCGGGAGGAGGCCAGCGACGAAAAGAAGGAAACGTCTTCGGCGGTGAGAGACTTGGCGTTTAGCTCGATTTCAACGGGCTCTCCCGCGAAGATTTTTGCCGACAAATCGCTCGATCCATGCGCGCCGTGCGTTTGCGCTTCCGCCGACAGCCGCGCGCCGGAAAGCTTCCAGTTCGGAAGGTCGGATTCAAACGCGGCGTTTAGCGAGCCTTCCAAAACGTCCAATCCGCCCTTCGCTTCGGCGACTTTCAGGTTTGAAATCTTGAAATCCAATTTCGCCTCCCTCTTTCCAAATTCTCCGGAGGCGTCAATAAATCCGCTCAGTATGTCCAGTTTCCCGCTCAGGGCGGGCTGCGCCAGCACGCGCGGAATTGAGGCGGAAGCCTTGAATGTCCCGCCTTCGGCAACCCCCGCCGCAAGCGCGGCCTCGCCCGACAGCGTGAGAATCGGAGTTGGGCCGTCGGAGAGCGCAAATTCGGAAACGCAGATTTTGGAGGTTGAAAAATCTTGGGCGCACTCGGCGGCGGCGTCTAAGGAAAATCCGATATCGCGCAGCAGCGGCGCGCCTTCTGCGGAAACGTTCAGGGATTTTGCGCGCATTTGGACTTTCGCCGAGAGCGTCCGCTTTTCGGAATCGGAAAATACGTTTGCGCTCAACGCCGCGCTCTCGCCGTCGACGCTCGGCAGAAGCGGTTTGATTAGCCCGAAGGGAATGTCGGAGGTTTTTACGGTTAGAATCTCTCCTGCGGGGAAGTCGCAGATGAAGGGTTTAAGCTCAAATTTCAACGGGCGCAAAAGCTCGGCCGAAAGCGTCGCGGATTTGCCGGGAGCGAAAATTTCGGCCGAAAGGGACTCCAGCGCGACCCGGCTGGGATTGAAATCGACTTCCGCCGAGGCCCGCACCTCAAGGTTGTCCGCCTTTGCCGCCGCCAGCCATTCGCGGCGCTCCAAAATGGGATTGGCGGATCCCTGCGCGGCGATTTTTGCGCGCGTGCCCGTTTTGGAATGCTCGATGTTTGCCGAAAGCGAGAGCGTCGACGCGGCTTCCCCCGCAATTTTTGCGGAAATTTCCGCGCTTGCGGAGGCGTCCGGACGCGCCGATATGCGCGCGGAAACGGAAGCGTTAAAATTTTTCAAAAGAACGTCTTTGCCTTTGGCGAGGGAAAGCCGGGCGATATTTACCGGGGCTTGGCTCGCAAACACCGCGGAATTGCCGCCGTCAAACGACAAATCGAAAACTCCGGAAATCGGCAGCGACGAAAATTCCATTCCCCCCAAACCGTTTAGCAGCGACGGCGAAAAATTCGCCAACCTCATCGTTGCAAGCCTCCCAGCCGGCAGCTTTGAAAAGTCGCCGCGCCCAAAGCCGAAGGGCGTGGCGGATTTTATTTCCAGGAGATTCGAGCCGTTTTCAAAAAGGTACGCGGCGACTTCCTCCACAAAAAAATCTCCTCCCGCCTTGCGCGCTGAAAGTTCCGCGTTGATTTGCGCGCCGCGAATTTCCGGAAGCTCCCGAATATTTGAAACGGCGTTTTTTGCGGTCAATTTGACCGACGCCGAATCCCCGAAACCGGAGAAGGAAAATTCCGCAAAGATTTTCGAATCGAACTTGGGCAGCCGCTCGAACGCGTTTGAAAATTCCGCAAGGCGCGACGACGAGATGTCCGACTGCACTTTTCCCGTCCCCTCCGACGCGTCCTCCGAGAGCGACATCATCGCCGAAATCCACGTTTCCTCCCCGCGGGACAGGCGAGCCTTTAATACCGTTCCGCGCTTCTGCGGCCGCAGCGTTATTTCCAAAAGCGCATTTTGTCCGCCGAGCATCTGCGTTGCTAAAGAGCATTTAAAATCCATCGAACGCAGCGCAAAGTTTTTGCCGCATTTCGCGTCTGCAAGCTCCGCTTTAAGCGCAAGCGGACTGTTTTTTCCGTCCTCAATCCGCAGGTCGGCGCTTGCGCGGGACACATTGAGCGACCACTCGCGCAGCGCCGACAATGCCGGCTCCGAATTTTTCGCCGACGCTTTCGGGGCGCCTTTCAATTTCTCCCCGCTTCCGCCGGCCTCCGCCGACGTTCGATTTTGCCCCGCGACATTTTGCCCCGCAGCAAGCGCGGAGTCTGCCGACCGAATTTGCGTCTCCGCCGCCGCGTTTTTTTCTTCGCGCGCAAAGCGGACGCTCGAATCTTCTAAAACCAGGCTCTCTATTTCGACGCGTTTTGACAACAGCGAAAGAAATGACAGCTTTGCCTCCAAAAGGCCTATCGATATTTCCGCTCCCGTCGGCATGGGAAGCCTAAGCCCCCTTAGAGACAAGCTGCCCATGCCGACCGAAAGCGACTCCAATCCCGCTCCCGCAAAATGTCTGGCCAATATTCCGGAGGCGATTTTCGTCTGCACCGGCGAAAACGCGAGCGACAAGAGCGCGGCCAAAGACGACAAAACCGCCGCGCAGACAAGCACGATAATGATTTTTTTCATTGTTCCAACGACGCCTCAAACAGCGGTTTTTTTATCCAAACCCAGAGCACGAGATTTTTTCTCAGCCCGAAAAATTCCTGAATGTAATCGCCGGATTTGAGAGACTTTTCCGCCTCTTCGGCGAACGGGGCGTCGCACGCGACGATTTCGAAGTCCCCGATATTTTCCGGCAGTCCGCCGCTCCAAAATCCGGCGTTTTTGTATTTGCGCAAAAACCACGGCGCGGGCCACGGCGAATTTTTTGTGACGAACGCCACGGGAATGTCGCTCTTATATTCGGAAACTTTCGCGCAGCTGTCTATGCGCGCGATCAGGTTTTTGAAGTCGTTTACGGTGTGCGAGTACAGGTAGGGATTTCGCGGGTCGGAATGGAAGCGCCTGACCGACATGTCGCCGAGCCCGATCTGCCAGCACAGCAATCCGAGGACGGCGGCAATCCCCGTAATGCGCGCGAACGGCGACCCCGCCGAAAGCGCGCGGGATACGCCCCAGCCCGACGCAACCGACATCAGCAAGACGCCCGAAAGAGCCAGCCATGGATTTTTGTACGGTATGAGGCTTAAAATCGCGATGTTGAACATCGCCGCGAATCCGAAAAAGAGCGCGCAAAGCGCTCCGGTATTCCCCCTGTCGCCTCCGTTCGAAAGCCTCCCGCTTTTCATGTATGAATACGCCGCGCCGGCGAGCGATGCGCAAAAGAGCAGGGCGAACGGAAGTTCGCCGAAAGTTATCCCCTCGATTTTTTCCAGCCCGAAGAGTTTTAAATAGTAGAGCGCCCCCTGCGAATGTTCCGGGATTGCGGCCTTGCCGGCAAAGTGCGCGTAGCTGGCAAACGCGTCGGCTATCCCCTTCGGATTTGAGAAAAACGACGAATAAAAGAGCGCGAATACAAATGCGAATCCGGCGGCGGCGACAGCCGCGCAGGAGAACAGCCGCCTGGGGCTCAAAATCGCCCTCGCGTTCCGCGCGAGCGCGGAGTCGAGCGCGCAACATGCAGCCGCCGCGAGGAAAACGGCCGCCAATCCGAGCGGCGCGGTCTCCTTTGTCGCCTGCGCCAGACCGGCGGAAAGCCCGAACAGCAGCGCGTTGAGCTTTCCCGGAGCGTTCAAAAACCTCCACGCCGCCGCCGCGCACAGAAACATCGACAGCGCAAATATGATTTCGTGGACGAAGTAAACCGAGTATATCGAGCCTATCGACGAAACCCAGAAACACGCGAATCCGGCGAGAACCGCCGCAACTCCGAGCCTTCTTCTCAATAGCCAAAACGCCGCAAAAATCGCGGCGCAAACCGACATCGCAAAATGGCGCAACCGTTCGATTGAAAGCGAATCGGAAGGCTTTTTTGCGGGGGCGGCCTCCGCGCCCGCTTGCGGGTTAGACTCGGCATTGTCCTGCGAAAACGCCGAACGCGCTTTGTCGCACAACAGCGCGTAGTAATAGAGGGTGGGACCGTGGGGGCCGTCGGGATTGTAGCGGTAGACTCCGCCGTCCAAGAGTTTTGAATATGTGTGCGCCTGTTCGGCCTCGTCCGCATGGGCGGCGCGGTTTTCCACGTTGTGCTCGCGCGCGGCGAATCCCCAATACAGCACCGCGGCAAAGAGGGCCAGATATGCGGCGTTTTTCAGCATTTGCCGAAATTTTTGGAGAGTTTTTGCGCCCATTCCTTCGGCGGTTTTACCGGCCTTCCCTCGGTGTCGACGAATACGTGCACGGTGTGTCCGGACACCAGCAGCCTTCCGTCGCAGCGGGCCTCGTATTCGACCTTCATCTTCACGGTCGGCCGCTCCTTTATCGCGGCGCGGATTTCAACCGAATCGTTAAAGCGCGCGGGGTACTTGTAGTTGACGTGGGCCTCGACCACGGGAAGGTGGTACCCCTCGGCGATGAGTTTTTCATAGCTTAGGCCCACGTTCGATATGAGGTCGAGCCTGGCGCATTCAAACCACGGAAGGTAGTTTGCGTGATACACAACGCCCATTGCGTCGGTCTCCGCAAATCTTACGGTCACTTTTGCCAATCCGGTTATCATATCCGCTCGAATTTATATTTCGTTCTCGACTATTTGGGCGAGGGTCTGCCTTTTGCGCATCAGCTTGAGCGCGCCGTTTTTCATAATCATCACCTCCGGAGAGGCGGGATACGAGTTGTAGTTGGAAACGCTCATGGAGCTGCAATAGGCTCCCGCTCCGTCTATCGCGCAAAGGTCGCCTATTTGCGCGCGGCGCATGAGGCGCGGGGCGAGCTCTTCGGGATTTCCCGGCGCGGGGGTGAGAATGTCCCCGCTCTCGCAACAGTGCCCGCAAACTATGTATTCGCAAAGCTTGCGCGAATTGTTGAGCACGCACACCGGGTGTTGCGCGCCGTAAATCGACGGGCGAAGAACGTCCGTCATTCCGCTGTCGAGCTTTATGAAGTCGTATCCGCCGCTTCCGGTGTCGCAGACGTCCTCGACCTTTGCCAGCAGGCACGCGCAGTTTGCCAGCAGGTATGTTCCCGGCTCGATTTCAAAATGCAGCTTCCGCCCCGTCTTTGCGGCGAATTTGCGCACGAGCTCCGCCACGGGCGCGCCTATCTTGCGCAAATCCGTCGACTTCTCATAGCCCATGCGCCCCACCTTGTATCCGCCGCCCATGTCCAGAACTGTGGCGTCGGGGAATCGCTCCATGGTATTCAGGCTCATCGACGCCACTTTCTGCCATACCTTCGGGTCGGAGCCCGAACCTATGTGGGTGTGTATTCTTATGATTTTCAGCCCGTATTTTTTTGCGATTTCAATCGCTTGCGGAATGTGCTCGAACCATATTCCGAAGCTGGAGGCCGGCCCGCCGACGTTCGTTCGGCGCGTACCTCCGGAGCCGAGTCCGGGATTTATCCTCACTCCCAGTCGGCTTCCGGCCGCGAGCTTTCCGAACTCCTCCAGCTGCCTGAGAGAGCATGCGTTGAACTTGATTCCGGCCGCCAGCAGGACTTTCAAATTTTGCGGCAGCTGCTGCGACGAAAGCGAGATGTTTTTTGCCGGAACGCCCGCAAGCATCGCGCGCTCGACCTCGTATCCGCTGGAGGCGTCCATGTGGAGGCCGAGCTTCGTGAACAGGCGAAGTATCGTCCGGTTTGAGGCGGCCTTCATCGCATAACGGACGGTAAGACCGAAGGCGTTGGGGAATTTCAGGGCGGATTTTGCCTGCCTCTCCAGAGAGGCCTCGTCGTAGACGTAGCAGGGCGTCCCGAATTTTTTTGCGATTTTTTCCGCGACGGATTTTGTTAGAAATCTCGGTTTCTCTATATTCATAAGTCAAATTCGGGGGCAGAGGGTTGCATTTTTAGCGGCGTTTGTCAATCGCATCGAGCAGCGCGCCTTCCGTCAGTATCGCCGGAAGAATCTCCGGCGAGGAATCCGCGCCGGCCGGCCAGTATATGTTCAGCGGAACTCCGGCGCGGCCGTATTTTTCCAGTTCCGCCCTTATCTGCGGATTTTTGTTAGTCCAATCCCCCACGAGCATGGCGGCTCTGTCCTTTTTGAGGGCGGCCATAACTTTTGGCGAAAAAAGTATCCTCTTGTTGTATTGGCACGTGATGCACCACGAGGCCGTAAAATCGACGTAAACGGCGCGGCCGGCCCGCCTTAGTTTGGCGAAGGTTTCCGGAGTCCATTCGCGGACTTCCCCGCCGATTTCCGAATAGGCGTTTGAAATTGTCCGCGCAGACCCTGCGGGCGTTTGGGAATCAGTCGCGGAAGCGGGCGCGGACGCGGACTGCGGCGGATTTTCCGGCGAGTATTCACACGCTATCCACATGGAGGCCGCCGCCGAGAGAGCCGCCGCCGCGATTCCCGCATAGCGGACGGATCTCCGGCGGTGCGGCTGCGCGCAGATGCCGAACGCGCGAAGTCCCACCGCCAGCACGAGCATCGCCGACGCGAGGGCGACCGCCACCCCAGTCTGCTGCGAGAACACCCACATCAGCCATATCGCCGACGCGAACAGCGGTATGCTAAGCAGATTCTTTAAAATTTCCATCCACGCCCCCGGACGCGGCATCGCTTTTGCCAGCGGCGGAATTGCCGAAATTAGCAGGTATGGAAACGCCATGCCGAGGCCTATGGCGGCAAATACGCTGAAGGTCTCCTCGTTTGATGCCTCCGCCGCGAGCGCGTATCCCACGGCCGACCCCATGAACGGGGCCGTGCACGGGCTTGCCACAAGCACCGCCAGAACGCCCGAAAAAAACGAGGCCAGATATTTTCCCGGCCGAAAGCCTTTGGCTCCGCCGTCGCCGGGTGTCCCCTCCGCCATTTCTCCACCGATGGCGGCCGCCCAGCCCGGATTTGCCCCCTCCCGCGCCGCGCTTTCCAACTGCGCCGCCCTGCCTGCCAGCGACGAGCCCATTTCAAACGCCCCCGCAAAGCTCAGCCCCATTGCGAAAAACAGCAGCGCCGCGCCGGCCGTGAATATCGGATTTTGAAGCTGAAAGCCCCAGCCGGCCTGTTCGCCGGCGTTTTTGAACAGCACCAAAACCGCTCCCAGCGCCAAGAAGCTCAGAACGATTCCCGCCGTGTAAAACACCGCATTGGCCAGAATCTCCCCCTGTCCGCGCTTTGCGCCGGAGGCGAACGACATGATCTTCAAGCCTATGACCGGAAATACGCACGGCATTAAATTGAGTATGATTCCCCCCGCAAACGCGCCCAGTATTATCGCGGCAAGATTCTGAATTTTCGCCGAATTTTCCGCGGGCGCGAGCGCGGCGGCGGAGGATTCCGAAGGTCGGGACGAAACCGCGGAGTGCGCCGGGCTTTCCAACCAGAACTTCAGCGCGAGTTTTTTTTCCACTGGCACGCAAGTGTCGGCGCATTGAAGCATTGATATTTTTACCGGGATTTCTATCTGGCCGGTTTTCGCGGATTCGTCGGCCAGAAGTTCCGCGCGAATCTCGATTTTTCCGGAGTATCCCCAAGACTTTACCCCCATGAAATCGAACGGCCTCTCCGGCGGCCACACCGTGCGCGTCTGCGAGAATCCGCGCGGGAGCTCCAGCGCGATTTGCGTAGGCGCGCCCAACTCTCCCGGATTTGCGCCGTAAATGTGCCAGCCGTCCGGAATGTCGAATGCGAAGGAGACTTCGAAGGGCTTTCCTACTTCCGCCCTGAAGGGCGCGGCCGCCGACACCGACGTTTCAGGAGCTCCGGAGCCCTGTCCGAAAACTTGACAGGCCAGCACGAACGCCGCCAATATGTGCGGAAGAATTTTTTTCATATGCGCCATTTCTTTTAAAATGTTGACAATTTCGGCGAAAAAATCGATTTGTTTGAATGACAATTCCGGTTTTGCCCTCGTTGGCGAGCAAAGGCAAACATTTTGTCTTAATAATAATTCAAAAAATTTCCATATGAACACGTTATTCTCGAACGACATCGGCATAGACCTCGGAACGGCCAATACGCTCGTGTACGCCAAGGATTCCGGCGTCATAATGAGCGAGCCGAGCGTCGTGGCGGTTTACACGAACTCGAAAAAGGTTTTGGCGGTTGGGGAAAAAGCCAAGAAAATGCTCGGCAAAACCCCCGGCAACATAACGGCCGTCCGCCCGATGAAGCTCGGCGTTATCGCGGATTTCGACATAACGGAAATCATGCTGCGCTACTTCATTCAAAAGGCGGCCAAGCAGTGGAAATTCATGGCTCCGCGCGTGGTGGTCGCAGTTCCGTCGGGCATCACGGAAGTGGAGCGCAGGGCGGTGAAGGAGTCCGCCATTCACGCCGGCGCGCGCAAAGTCTGCCTGATGGACGAGCCCCTCATGGCGGCGATAGGCGTGGGCCTTCCCATATCCGACCCGACGGCAAGCATGATTGTCGACATAGGCGGAGGAACGACGGAAGTCGCCATAATTTCGCTTTCAAACGTCGTTTATTCCAAGAGCGTCAGGATAGGCGGGGACGCCTTCGACAGCTGCATCGCCCAGTATATGAAACGCGCCTACAACATAGTCATAGGCGAGCGCACCTCGGAGGAAATCAAAATAAACATAGGCTCCGCCTTTCCGCTGGACAAGGAGCTTTCATGGGAGGTCAAGGGGCGCGATTCGGTAATCGGGCTGCCCAAAACCCTCATGGTAAATTCGCAGGAAATACGCGACGCGCTCTCGGATTCCTTCAAGGAGATAACCGACGTAATTCACGAAGCTTTGGAAAACTGCCCGCCCGAATTGAGCGCCGACCTCGTCGACAGGGGCATAGTGCTGGCCGGCGGCGGGGCCCTAATCCGGAATCTCGACACCCGCATAAGCGACGTCACCGGCCTGCCGTGCTTTGTGGCCGACGATCCGCTCCGCGCCGTCGTAAACGGAACCGGCGCGGTTCTCGACGACTACTCATTCTGGGCCAACGAAAACGGGTAGGGCGGAGTTTGCGAATTGGAAAATAGGGCAAAGGCGCTTCGCAATGTCGCCATCTTTGCGATGGCGGTTTTGCTGTGCCTGCTTCTGCCTTCGGCGGCCCGCCACTTCGCCGCCGACTTGTTTGCGGAATTTCGCGCCCCGATAGATTCGCTCCCCTCAAGGCTTTCGGATTTGGAGAAATTTTGGCTGCTACACTCAAATTCAAAACGCTCGCTCATCGAGGCCGGAAGGGATTTGGCGCGCCTCAATTCGGCGTACGAGCTTAAGCTTCGCGAAAACCTGTCTCTCAAAAACCGCCTGCGGCGGTACGAGGAAATTTTGAAGGTTCCGACGCCGGAAAAATTTAAGGCGGAAGTCGCCCGCGTGATACGCCGCGACATAAGCGCATGGTGGCAGTACATTGTCATACGCAAAGGTTCGGCCGACGGAATCAGGCCGGGGCAGGCCGTCGTATATTCCGGCGGAGTTGTCGGCAGGGTCGCAAAAACGACGCGCCACACGGCGACGGTCGAGCTTGTCAGCAGCGGAAAATTCAGAATGGCCGCGCAGTTTGAAGGGGAGGACAGGCCGGTGATCTACCAGGGCGGGGGGGCGTCGTCGTTCCGCAGCGCAAGGGGCGTTGTCGGCGACGTTCCGGAGGACGTGCGAGCGTCGCCGTCGGAGCCTTTGCGGCTCGTCACTTCGCCTTTGGCAGGCTCCTTTCCGGAGGGAATTTTTATCGGAAACGTGGTGGAGTTGCGCCTCGACCACGACGCGCTTTTTAAAAGCGGCGTCGTCAGGCTGAGCAAGGGATTGGACAACCTTCGCGAAGTCTCCGTGCTCGTCCCCGTCGACGAAGCCGCAAATTAGGGGCAGGGGGGCGCGCATGATTAAAAAAATCGAGCTTAAGATACCTATAATTCTCTTTTTGAATGCGGCCTATTACTTCATGATTTCGGCCGCAAATTCGGCGCTTGCCCCGTATGCGTATATCGTCCTGCCCGCGATTTTCATAGTTCCGGCCGCCAGGTGGCTGGGCATGGGAGGGTTGGCGTTCGTGGTTGTGTTGTCCTCGGTCTTGGCCGAACCGTTCATGCCGCTTCCGACGGGAATATGCTCCATAATATGGCTCTTTGCCGCCGTCGGCGCGCGCGAGCTCTGCATGCGGACCGAAAAAATACGCTCCGCCTGGGCGATTGTGGTTATGGAAATAGTAAATATTTCGATAATCATTGTGTATGCGGCGGCTCTTCCGAATGCGGCGGGGTCTTTGGCCGATTACGCCGTCAGGCTGGCAACCGACGCGCTGGCCTCCTCCGCCGTTTTGGCGGCGGTCGCGAAAATCGCCATGGACCTGCCCGCGGACGCGGAGGAAATTTTATCCGGAATCTGGGGCAAATCGGAGTACTGACATGGACGGCGAAAAAGACATGGCCACAAATTCGAATCCGAGGCTGGGCGTGTTGTACGCCCTCTTTTTGCTCGCGTTTTTCGTCCTCGTTTGCGCCCTTGCGTACAGGCAGATTTTCATGTACGACGAATACGTGGCCATGGGCGAACGCCAGAGCATGAGGCGCGTGATAGAGCCCGGCGTGCGCGGCGACATATTCGACAGAAACGGAAAACTGCTGGTGACAAACCGTCCGCGCTTTTCCGCAGTGGTCTATTTCAACGAAATTCGCAGGGATTTTAGGGAGGAGTATTTCAGGCTGAAGAAGTCCGCGCGCGAAAGCGGACGGACCCCCTCCTATTCGGAGCTTACAAAGGCGGCCAGAGAGAACGTGCTAAAGGGCTTTATAGACGAGATAAACCGCGTTCTCGGCTCGTCGTACACTCTGCCCGACGCGGACTTCAACAGGCATTTTTCCCAGCGGGTGCTCCTGCCTTTTCCCCTGGTAAAGAACCTCACGCCGCGCGAACACGCGATTTTGGCGGAGCGCATTCCGGTGGACTCGCCGATTCAGATTCATACGGACTCCGTCCGCTACTATCCCTACGGGGACTGCGCCTCTCACGCGCTCGGATACGTCCGCGGGAACTTCGACGACGCCGACACCGGAGGCATGCCCGGCGAAAACCTGCGCACATACGCTTTTGCCGGAAAAATGGGCTGTACGGGCGTGGAGAAGGCCTTTGACGACAGGCTCACCGGAAAGAGCGGCGCAAAAATTTGGGTGGTGGATTTGGACGGATTCCAATACGACGCGGTTGTAGACGTTCCCCCGGCCAAGGGCGACAGCGTCGAGACCTCGCTGGACATAGACTTGCAGACGGCCATTGAGGACGCCTTCGGGGAACGCAAGGGCGCGGCTGTCGCGCTGGACGTAAGAACCGGAGAAGTTTTGGCCATGGTCAGCAAGCCCGCCTACAATCCGAATCTCTTGAGCCCGTACATCACTTCCAAAGTGTATGCGGAAATAACCGGGCGCGACGCATGGCTCAACAGGGCCACGCAGGGATTGTATCCGCCCGGCTCCACCTTCAAGATTGTCACGGCGTGCGCCGGACTGATGACCGGGGTCATCACCCCCGAAACAATTAAGACCTGCGACGGAGGTTTGCGCGTTGGAACCAGAATCTTTCCGTGCAACAGGCGTTGGGGCCACGGCAATCTTGATTTGCAGGCGGCGTTGGCGCACAGCTGCAACGTCTATTTTTACGAGACCGCGCTGGACTGCGACGTCGCCGCGATTGTCGAGACCGCCAAGGATTTCGGGCTGAACGACTGGAGCGGCATAGAGCTCAAGGAGGACGCCTGGCGCCTCAGCATAATATCCAATCCGCAATACAAGAAGAAGCGCGGCGACGGCCCGTGGCTCGGCGGCGATACGGCAAATATGTCGATAGGGCAGGGATACATGCGCCAGACTCCCCTGCAAATAGCCTGCATGACCGCCTCGTTCGCCGGGCGGCGCACCCGGACAAAGGCGTCCATACTGCACGACCCCTCGCGCACGGGAGGCTTGGAGTACCACGGCGCCGAAAAGCTGGCGCTCTCCGATTCGCAGCACAAGGCGATTGTCGACGGAATGTTGCGCGCAACGCAGTCCGGAACATGCAAGGCCGCCCGCGTGCCCGGAGTGGCGGTCGCTGCCAAGTCGGGAACGGCGCAGGTTATGTCGAAGGGCGAGAAGCTGGCGTTGGCATGGATGGTTTCCTTTGCGCCCGCGGACAATCCGGAAATCGCCGTGGCGGTGGTTGTGGAAGGCGAGGAACCAGGCGACGTCGCGGGCGGACGCACCGCGGGCCCCATTGTCGGCGCAGCTTTAAATGCGCATTTCAAAAACTCGGCGTCCGCAGCCTCCCCGCAGGTCGAGTGACTCCGCAGCCCGAATCGGGCGCGGAAAATCCTTAAAAAAACCGCGAAAGCGGGGAGGCCCCCCGCCTTTGCCCCGGCGGAACGCGCCGGCTACTTTGGCAGAATGCGTTTTTCAAGCTCCAACAGTTCGCAGCTGAGAGCTTCCAATCCGTCATCGCTCTTTTTCGCGGATTCTATTAGGCGCCGGACAGTGTTTAAAACGGCGCGCTCCATGTCGGAAATGTCCGCCTCGTAGTGCACGGGAATCTCGTTGCAGAATATAAGTTCCTCGCCCTTTATTTTCCCCTCGTACAAATATTCCTCCGATACGCCGAGAGCCTTGGCTACTTTCGTGCGCGTATTTCGATTCTTGGGAAGCTTCCCGTTTTTCCATGTCCCTATTGTGGAAATGGCGTTTCCGGTGCGCTCGGAAATGTCCTTCAACGTCAAACTCCTGTTTCCCATCAGCGTTCTGAAACGCCTTGCAAAGTCCTCGTTTCTCATATTGCGACTGGTTCTGTTCATCTATAAAAATGGAATTTTTCTATTTTTTTAATTGACATTGTTAATTAATATATATTTACTATCATCTTTTCATAAAAAGATAAAGCAAAACTTCAACAAAAAAAATATACAACACACGCAAAGCCGAGAAGGGAACAAAAATGAGAGATAGCACAAAAGCGAAGGCGGTAATGGATTTTGACGATTTCATTCCGCCGAACCAGCAATGGTTCAGTCCGAAGGAGGTCGCGTCGATAATAGGCAGGTCAGACCAGTTTGTCAGAAACAGCTTTTACAACGGCAAAATCTTCGGACATATGTCGAACGGGCTGGCCAAGAAGGGAGAGGAGAAGAAGTCGTATTTGAGGGTTCACCGGGACGCGATACTGATATATTTGCTCGAATCGGCCAACTATTCTCCGGACATATTCATGGAGGGAATAGAAAAGCTCCTGCGCAACAGGAGCCAATACCAGCTGATGAGGCTGGAAAAAATAATTAGGGAGCGCCTCTACGGAGAAGGCGCAAAGGGCTATTGAAGGAAATAGGAAAATGAAGGGGCGGGCGGAATGTCCGGTCAAAGAATGAGCATTGCGTCGCCATAGGAATAAAAGCAGTAGCCCTTCGCGACTGCGTCGGCATAGATTTCCTTGAGAATTTTTATGCCGTCGCGGTCGCCGGGCGATACGAACGCCCCCACGAGGCACATGAGAGTCGAGCGCGGAAGATGGAAATTAGTTATGAGGGCGTCGGCAGAGAGCAGGGTTTGGGGGGGGTATACGAATATGTCGGCGGAACCGAATGCGGAGGTTGCGCAATTCGGCGGGCGGCCTCCGGACTTTCTGTAAAAATCCTCCATTGCGCGAAGGGAGGTCGTGCCGACGGCGAGATTCGGACGGCGGCGGTCAAACATTGCCCGCAGGGTGTCGGCGGGGATTTCGTATATTTCCGAGTGCATTTTGTGGTTTTCGACGGCATCGCACTTCACGGGCTGAAAGGTGCCCATTCCCACATGCAGCGTGAGGTCGAAAAACCTGCTGCCGGCGTCGGAGAGTTTGGCTTGCAATTCCCTCGTAAAGTGCAATCCGGCCGTGGGGGCAGCGGCGGCGACGCGTTTTTCGGAGTCGGCATAGACGGTTTGATAGCGTTCGTTGTCGAAGCTTTTGTCGTATCCCGGCGAACGTTGGTCGCGGGCTATGTAGGGCGGAAGCGGCACGACGCCCAGCCTCTCGCTCAACGCTTCGACTCCGTCGCAGGAAAATGTGGAAAACCTCACCGCGGCGATTCCGCCGTCCGCCTTTTCTATCACCTCGGCCTCAAATTCGCCGTCGACGCCAAATTTCGCCCCCGGACCGAGCCGCCTACCTGGCTTTAGCATGCAGTTCCACTCCGCCGGATTGCCGCTGTCCGCCGGCCGAAGCAGCAGACATTCCACTTGTCCTCCAGTGCTCTTTTTTGCGAATATGCGCCCCTTGAGGACGCTGGCGTCGTTCCTGAAAAAATCGAATCTTCCGCCGACGAAATCCGGCAAGTTTTTAAAAACGCTATGCGTCGTCATTCCCGTTTTTCTGTCGTATACGAGAAGGCGGCATTCGTCCCTCTCCGCGGAGGGATAGCGCGCGATTCTGTCGGCGGGAAGTTCGTAGTCCAAGTCAGACGTCTTCATATAGGGCGCAATTAGATGCAGAAAATCGCCCTTCATCTCAACAATTTTTTGCGCCCCTTTGACGGAGTTTTCCGAAAAGGCCGCCCGCACAGCGCAAAATTCGCGGCGGCAGCGCGGTTTATTTCGATGAAAATTTTGTTTGCCAAAACTGGATTTAATGACATCTCTCGTCAATGTGAAAGCGACGATTTTGACGATTTTTTCTGCGGCGTTGGCGTGCGTCGGATTCGCAATGCCCAAAGATCCGCTTGTTGGATATTATCGCGCGCCGGCGGGACACGGCACGCACATGTGCGCCGAGGTTTTTCGCACGGGAACCCAGACGCAGCCGCTCTATCGCATAAAATTCATGCCGGCGATAATGAACCGCTGCGAAACATACGCGGTGATAAACTCCGTAAAGCCGGAAAACGGGGAGCTTAAATTCGACAACGGCACGTTCAGCGGATCGCTTTCGAGCGGGGGAATGAAGGTTGCGCGCAAGCACAAATACGGAGTGTCGAAATACGATTTGAAAAAAGTCGATTTCGTCTCTCC
>QALA01000009.1 GCA_003343565.1 Verrucomicrobiota bacterium
AGTCCCTCGCCACGATTCCGAAGAGCGGAGAATACGGACCTTTTCCGGAGGCGCCGCGCCCCGCCATTGCGCTGTTGGAAGCAAACGCGACGCCGCGGCAACCCGTCATTAGCGCATGGCAACTGGCCTCCTGCGGGCGGTCTTTGGAATCGGTTCTCCCATTCGCCCGAAAGACGTTCGAGACAACGGCCGAATTTGAAACCGCGCGCATTGAAAGTCCGGGGCCGAGATTGCGGTTGAACGAATTGCCGGTTATGTTCCAATCGCAGCCGTCGGCGACTTCAAGCCCATAACGACCGTTTGAATCCACCCTGTTTAAGCTGAACACGACCTCCGAGCCGGAGTCGCGGCAGACGAAACCTCCGCCGGCGTTTGCCGAAAACCGGTTGCCCGAAACAAGCCCGCCCCTTCCCGCAAGAGCCGCGCCTGCTCCGGCATTGCCGGCAAACAAGTTGCCGCGCAGGGCGAACAGCCGCGCATTCAAAAGCCTCACCGCGTCGCCCCGAAAGCCCGTTATTTTACAGTTCTCGACCGACGCGCAATCTTCCTGCGAGCCAAGCCCGGAGGCGTTGTTGAGAAAAATCGCCGACGCGCTTCCGGACGCCGCTCCCTGAAAACACAATCCGTAAACGCGCACGCCGAACGCGCCGGTTATGTCCAAGAGCGAATCCGCCGACGGATTTTCCAGCCTCAAAACCGCGCCGGCAACGCCGCGACACCCCCACTGGGGCTCCGCGGCGAGCGCGGAGTTTGCGCGCGCCTTCAAGCCGGAACACAAATACGCGCCGGACGGAAAATACGCCGTGCCCTTCGCCTCTCCGGCCGCGTCCAACGCCTTTTGAATCGCCGCCGTGTCGGAGGTTTTTCCGTCGCCTTTGGCGCCGAAATCGAGCACATTGAACACCGCCCGCCCCGCCAAAGGCGAATTTTTCGGAGCCGCCGAAGCGGACGCCGCCAACCCCGCCGTTGCGCCGGCGGCGGAAATCAATCCGAGATTTTTAAAAAAATTTCTCTTGTCCATCATCGTCGCATCTTTCGTTTGAAAGCGCGCCGAACGCGCCGCTTTAATACAGAAAATTAAAATTGCCGTTTTAAAACGCAACCAATTTAAATACGTCAAATCAAAGCCGAAAATTAAGCAAAAAGCAAATCCCGCAACTCCGAAAAGCGCAAACGCCCCGCAACTATCCCTGCGAACGCAAAGAACCAGTAAAAAAATTTGCGCAACAAACGCCGTCAAACGCGCGCGCGAAAAAAATGCCTCCGCAAGCCAAATGCAATGCAAAACCGATCATGGTCCGTACATTTTTATTTTCGCATATTTTTCTTGATGCCAAGAGTATTTTCATCAATAGCTTCATCAAATGAAATTTAGTCAATACATAGTGTATGTTGATGAAAGCGGAGACCATGCGATGGGAGAATTTATGGACAAAAGCTTTCCCATTTTTGTTTTAGCTTTTTGTATATTCAAAAAAGAAGAATATGCAAATATTACGATACCAGAAATGAAGAAATTAAAGTTCAAATATTTTGGACATGATATTGTAAATTTGCATGAACGAGAAATAAGAAAGGCGAAAAATAAGTTTTCTTTCTTGATAAATGCGGAATTACGAGAAAACTTTTTTAACGACTTAAATAATATGATAGAAGTTTCGCCTTTCGTTGTTATTTCAACAGTAATAAGAAAAAGTGAAATGCGTTGTCAGACAAAAAATCCATACAACATGGCTATGCAATTTTGTTTGGAAAGATTATACAAGTATCTGAGAGATAAAGGAGAATTAGAAAAAATCACGCATATAATTTTTGAACGGCGAGGAGAAAATGAAGATAAAAATCTTGAACTTGAATTTAGGCGCGTTATAGCTAAAGGTAATCTTGATGGGGCAATATATCCGTTTGAGATTGAATTTGCTACAAAAAAGACAAATTCGGCAGGATTACAACTGGCTGATATGGTAGCGCGCCCTATCGGTATAAGTGTATTAAACCCCAAGCAACAAAATCGGGCATACGAAATAATTGAAAAAAAAATACACAAGGACAAATGGGGAGCAAAAAGTGGATATGGACTGAAAGTTTTCCCATAAAAAAACGGAAGTCCCCGAAATACTCCGAAAACTTCCGCCGACCGAGATTCCCCAGTCCATTTTCTATATTAAGCGGTTTTTTTTTAGAAAATTCAAGTAAATTAGTGAATAAAAATTAAACCCGTCTAGGTAAAATTTCAAAACAAGCTTTGGCGGTTTCCTTATCTGCGAGAAGGTCCATATAATTGTTGCACACTGCGGTGAGTTATTGCGGCTGTACGTTTTCATTGCATATCTTTTTATGCTTGAAAAAACGCTCTACAAACCTTCCGCATCGGGCATTATTCCTGACAATTTTTTTAAATAAAAAATACATCAAGGATTCGACTCCCGCGGATAAAAACATCGAAGTTCGAAAAACGCCGCGCATAAGCTCTCCCCCGCGCAATTCTCTCCGCGCGGCAAAAATCATTCAAAGCGGCGCAAAAACTGCGCGCAACAATCGTCCGGCAAGAACGGAAGGCAAGGACGGGACGGCCGCCCCGTCAATAGCTTCGCACAATCTCCTTGCCGTCGGACTTCTTAAGGACGACGGTTCCGCCCGACCTCTGCAAGACAATCCCGTCGTAATTCTCGCCCGCGACAACGCCCATCGGCTCTATCGCTTTGGCTTCGACGAGCGTCTTGTAAGCCACGCTGGAAATATCCTTTTCGCGCATATACGCCTCGCCCTTTCTTATTATTTCGGAAAGCTGGCTCTCTATTACGTCGTCGCGGGCCTTTTCCCTGACCATTGCGGCCGCCGGAATAAAAACCGCCGCAAGCAGGCCGAGTATCACGACAACTAAAGCAAATTCCAAAAACGCAAAAGCCTTCCTCGTTTTCATGATGCCGATTATTCCAGCAAGCCCGGACGAATCAAGCCTTAAAAAAAGAAGCGGAAAGCGCGACCTTCAGCCCCGTCTTAGCAGAGACCGGCGGAAGGCTGAATATCGAGGCTTGCCGCGCGCGGGGCGACGCGCCTTTCGGGCGATGCGTACGCGGCGAACGCAATCATTGCGGCGTTGTCTCCGCGGCACTCGCGCGGGGCCTCCAAGAGCGGCCTCCCGCAAAACTTTCGGGAGAGCTCCCCGAAGGCCTCCGAAAGGGCGGAGTTGTTCGACACCCCTCCCGAAAGCCCCAGACTGGCGTAATTGCCGCGCTTCAAAAAATACTCGGTGCGCCGCCTAAGCTGCTCGACCACGGCGAATTGATAGCTCGCGCAGATGTCGGCAAGCGACGCCCTCACGGCGTCGGGAGAAAGTTTTTCAAGGCCGTAGCGCAAACTGGTTTTCAATCCCGAAAAGCTGAAGTTCGGGTCGTCCTGCACCTTGCGGTTTTGCCCGTACGGGAAGCGCGACTTTTCGACCCTGCCGCCGCGGGCGGCCCTCTCCAGCAGCGCCCCGCCCGGATACGGCATGCCGAGAAGTTTCGCCCCCTTGTCCAGAGCCTCTCCGGCCGCGTCGTCCGCAGTTTCGGCCAGAACGCGCATCGAGCGGTCCGCGCCCATTTCAAACAGAATTGTGTTGCCTCCGGAAACGACCAACCCCAAATGCGGAAGAAGCTTCCCGAAGTTTTCATAAAATTTTTCGGGGGCGTTTCTGTGGACGTCCATAAACGGCGAAAACGCGTGGCCGAGCAAATGGTTGACTCCGGCCAGCGGACGCTCCAGCGCGAGCGCAAGCCCCGCCGCAGCAGCAACCCCCACCGCGAGGCAGTTCGGCAGGCCCGGCCCGCATGTGGCAACCACCAAATCTATATCGTCGCATAGCGGCAGAATCTTTCCGATCAGCGGCGGGAGCTTTTCCAAGTGCTGCGCGCTCGCCAAATCGGGCACGACGCCGCCGTAAAGCGCATGCAAATCCACCTGCGAATACACCAAGCTTGCGCGCACCCCGAACGACGGGTCGAAATACGCCACGGCGGATTCGTCGCAGGAGGTCTCCACGGCCAAGATTCTCTCTCCGCTTTTGAAAGGCGAGTCCATGCCGCTACTTTGCTCCGCCGCCGCCGGGCTCCGTCGGACTATGGGGCGAATCGGCCCCGTTCAAAACGGCGCCGGAATGCGGGTCTTTCCGAACCGCGGGGGCGCCGTCGTCTCCGCAATCCTCGCCAATGCGCTCTTCGTCCTCGGCCACGCGGCAATTTCCGCGCAGTCTGGATTCCGCAAGAGATTCGTCGTACAGCGAGTCGAAATGTCCGTCTCTGCGAAACGAGAAACAGGCGTTTTTGCCGACGACGATATGCTCTATGAAATTTAAATCTATCGGCCTGCATGCGGCGGACAGCTTTTGCGTAAACCTGATGTCCTCGTATGACGGAGTGGGGTCGCCGCTTGGGTGGTTGTGGGCCAGCGCGATACTCGATGCGCCCTTCGATATGGCGGTTTCCACTATTCGCCTTATGTCGACATTCGCCGAATTGACCGAACCCTCAAACAGTCGAATGAGGCCTCCGTCGATAATTTTCAGCTTGGCGTCGAAGCATACCATCTCCAGAACTTCCGTCTGAAGCGACCCTATCCGCGATCTAAACAGCTTTATCAGTCTGGATATGGTCGTTATTTCCGTGCCGCCGTCGGCCAGTTCGTTTTGGTGGTAAATCGGAATGATGTCGCGCAACAGTTTGAAAAATGTCGTTGCGGAATCGCCGATATGCGGAATTTTCTTTAGCGACTGCGCATCGGCGTGAAGAATGCCCCTGAGATTTCCGAAGTTGCGAATCAGCATTTTTGCGGCGGGCTTTACGTCTATTCTCGGAATGGCGTAAGTCAGCAAAATCTCGATGATTTCATAGTCTGCAAAAGTGTCCAATCCGTTTGCCAGGAACCTCTCCCGCAACCTTGCGCGATGACCTTCCGACATGTTGCCCTTCTGCCGCATCATTTTGTAGAGTATGGGAAATGGTTTATAAAGCAATCGCCTTTCAGCGCAATACGATTTTTAAGGCAGCTTTGAAAATACGCCCTCGCCCCAAGGCACGCGTCCGGCACGGACATGCCCTTTGCAAAATTGGCCGCCAACGCCGCGCTCAGCGTACAGCCGCTGCCGTGGGTGTTCACGCCCCCTATGCGCGCGCCCTCAAAGACGGAGGCTCCGCCGTCGCGCTCCGCCAGAACGTCCGCAAGGCGGCCGCCGGGCAAATGTCCGCCCTTGAGCAGGACGCAAATTCCGTATTTGTCGCGCAGGCGCAGCGCGCAGTCGGCGATGTTTCGGCGCGATATTTCAACGCCCCCCAGCAGAAACGCCGCCTCGTCCAGATTCGGAGTCAAAAGTTCCGCCAGCGGAATCAGCGCGGACTCCATCGCCGAGGAAGCTCCGTCCGAAAGGAGCTTCGCCCCGCTTGAGGAAATCATGACCGGATCCACCACAAGGCGGATCTCCGAATGCGCCGCAAAAAACTCCGCCGCCCGCTCTATTATCGCGCGCGAAAACAGCATTCCGGTCTTTGCGGCGCGCGGGGCGTAATAGCTTTGAACGCAATTCAGCTGGGCGCGGAGAAAGTCGGGCGAAACCTCCTCCACCATGGCGACCTCGTCCGGATTCTGCGCGGTCAGCGCGGCGACGGCGCAACATGCGTAAACCCCGTTGGCCGCAAAAGCAAACATGTCGGCCTGGATTCCCGCTCCCGCGCCGGAGTCGCTGCCGGCGACCGTCAGGGCGGCGGGCAAGGTTCTTTCGGCTCTGTTCATATGAAAATTGTCGGAGAGAAAGTCTGCATTGTTTGACAAAAGTTTCAAGAAATGCTTTTGTTTGAACGCTCGAAAAATTTTATGACGGACAAAAACAGGGAGCTAAACCTATTCGACGGCGAACCGCCCGCCCCGCGTCCGCCGGAGGGCGCGCAAACGGCGTCGGATTCCCCCGAAACGGCCGCGCGCGTGCCGTTGGCCATGCGCATGAGGCCGAACTGGCTTTCGGAAGTCGTCGGGCACCGCCACATATTGGGAGAGGGCTGCCTGCTTCCGAGGCTGGTGGAATCGGACACGTTCGGCTCCCTGATTTTCTACGGCCCGCCGGGGTGCGGAAAGACGACGCTTGCAAACGTCATAGCCAGACACACCCATTCGAGATTCGTAAAGATAAACGCGGTGCTTTCAAACGTCGCCCAGCTGCGGGACGAACTGGCAATGGCGCGCTACCGAAAGGGCGAGCGCACGATTCTGTTCATAGACGAGATACACCGCTTCAACAAATCCCAACAGGACCTGCTTCTGCCGGACGTCGAGGAGGGCAACATAAGGCTCATCGGCGCCACGACCCAAAATCCGAGCTTTTACATAAACGCGCCGCTGTTGTCGCGCAGCCACCTGTTCAAATTGGAGCCGCTGACGCAAGAGGACATCGTCGCCATACTCAGGCGCGCGCTCACCGACCGAGAGAGGGGGCTGGGCGAGTACGAGTGCGAGGCCGGCGACGAGACGCTCAAGGCGGTAGCCGGATTTTGCGACGGCGACACCCGGCGCGCGCTCAACGCCCTTGAGACCATCGCGCTGGCGGTCGGAGGAAAGGGGCGGATACTGCCGAAAGACGTGGAGGTTTTCGCAAAGGAGCGGCGCGTCAGATACGACTCCGACGAGGACGAACATTACGACACGGCTTCAGCCTTTATAAAGAGCGTGCGCGGCTGCGATCCGGACGCGGCGATGTACTGGCTGGCGAAAATGCTGGCCGGCGGCGAGGATCCGCGCTTTATCGCGCGCCGGCTCTTCATATTGGCGAGCGAGGACGTGGGGCTGGCGGACTCGCGCGGGATACTGGTGGCCGCGGCGGCGTTCGAGGCGTGCGAGAAAATCGGGCTGCCCGAATGCGAGCTCAATCTTGCCCATGCCACGCTCTTTCTGGCGACCGCGCCCAAGAGCAATTCGGCCACGCTCGCGCTTGCGGCGGCAAAATCCGCCGTCGCAAACGGCCCCGTCCAGCCCGTGCCGCTCCATCTGCGCGACAGCCACACGAAGTTAAACCGCTCCCTCGGAAACGGAGCCGAATACGTTTACAACCACGACTGCCCGAACTTCATCAGCGGGCAGGACTACATGGAAACGCCCCTCAAACTGTACAATCCCACAAACTACGGCGCCGAAAAACTGATAGCCGAAAGGCTTGCAGGTTTCGCGCAAATCAGGCAAAGTATAAAAGATGAAATTCAAAATAAAAATAAGCGAACCCGACGACGGGGGAAATGACGCCTCGGAAGTCAGAATCACCAGGCGCATAGAGTTCAACTTCTGGCGGACCTGCCTGCTGACCTCGGCGGGGCTCCTATTGGCGTGGCTCATCTGCGGAGACGATCTGATCCGCTTCGGAAACTTTTTCTACTTCGCCGCGCTCGTAATCACGATATGGTTCCTCAACTGGATAATCCGCCCGATATTGGTGGTGTTCACGCTCCCGTTCATAATATTCACAATGGGAGTGGGAATGCTGTTCATAAACGCGTTCATAATCTACATTGCCGCGCGGCTGCTGCCGAGCGACGAAATATTTGTGGCCTCCTACTGGGTCGCCCTGCTGGCGTCGTTCTTCGCCTCGTTTTTCGCGTGGGGGCTGGCGCTGGCGCAGTCTGAAAAGAACATTCGGCGCGCATGGAACACAAAGCACAACGGCGACAAGCGCGACGACGACGTAATCGACGTCTGACGCCGCAAAGAGGCCAAAGGCGCACCGTAAAGCCCCGCCGGCTGAAAGCCGGCAACGCAAACAAAACTGGCGCAGGAAAAATGCACATATTAAACAAACTCATGGCGGCCGCCGCGGCGGCGCTCTCGCTGTGCGCGTCGGCGGAAGCGGCAATGTCGGGATTTTCGCAGGCGTTCGGGGAAATATACCTGCCGGACGCGCGCGCCGCGCTCGAAATCTACATAGGCAGGTGGGACGGCGCGCAAAAGCTGTTCTTCAACGGACAGGAACTCGGCGAAGGCTCCTTCAACCAAACCTGCGTGGCGCGCGGAAACGACGCGGACATGCGGGTGGTCTCGACGGGCAGAATAACCTACGGGGCGCAGTCCGCGCTGTCGCGCTCGGTGACGTTCATAGACCGCGACGGCAAGCTGCGCGTCGACGTAATCGGCGAGGACGGCGACGTGGCCACATATTACGGAACAATCGAGCGCAACAGGGTGATATGGCTGCCGAAGCACCTCATAATGACGCTCGACGTGCAGACGGACTCGTTCTTCGTATCGGAAAAGGGCGTCACCATGATATGCGAGGGGCTCAGGTTCATACAAGCTCCCAACAGGACCGGCATTCTGGGAACCTCCACGATTCTGAAAAAAATGTCGGGAAGGTTTGAAACCGACAAGCTCGCCCCGTCCGGCGGCGCGGGATTCGGCTTGCCCGGCGCGCGGCTCGAATAGCCCAAGATGGAGCTTCCGATCGACGCCATACGCCCGCGGCTCTTTGAACTGCTGAAATCCGGGCGAAAGAGTTTTGCGATTGCCGCGCCGACGGGGTCGGGCAAATCGACGCGCCTGCCTGCGATGCTCGCGGAATCCGGATTCGCCAACGGCAGGGTGATAGTCATGCAGCCGCGCAGAATCGCCGCCAGAATGCTGGCAAAGACGCTCGCGCGCATGTCGGGCTCCGACGACGCCGCCGGCTGGCACGTCCGATTCGACAAGCATTACGGCCCGAACACGAAAATCGTATTCGTCACGGAGGGGATTCTGGCGCGAATGATTCTTGCCGATCCCGCCTTGAAGGGGGTCGGCGCAATAGTGCTCGACGAATTTCACGAGCGCAATATCTACGCAGACATCTCCCTCGCCCTCGCCATGCGCTGCCGGCGCGAACTGCGCCCCGACCTAATTCTCGCCGTATGCTCCGCCACGATGGACTCCGCCGCCTTGGCAAACCACATCGGCGCGGAGGTTCTCGAATGCGCCGGCAGGCCGTTTCCCATAGAGATTCTCCACGCCCCGCCGCGGCGGGACGAAGCCGTCTGGGACTGCGCCGCGCGCGAGTTCGAAAGGCTGGCAAGAAATTCGGACAGCGGAAATTTTCTGATTTTCATGCCCGGCGCATACGAAATTTCGCGGACGATCGGCAGGCTCTCCGGCAATCCGGCCGCGCGCGGATTCGAAATTTTCGCGCTGCACGGCGACCTGCCCCCGGAACATCAGGACAAAATTCTCGCCCCGTCGCGCGCGCGCAAAATAATAGTGTCGACAAACGTCGCGGAAACTTCGCTGACGATAGACGGCGTGAAGTTTGTCATAGACTCTGGACTCGCCAAAGTCGCGCGGTTCGACGCCGCGCGCGCCGTCAACACGCTTCTCGTCGAACGCATAAGCCTCGCCAGCGCGACGCAACGGGCCGGACGCGCGGGAAGAACGGCGCCTGGGGTGGCCTCAAGGCTCTGGCGCAAGAGCGACGAACAGTACTTTGAACGCTCGACCCCGCCGGAAATACGCCGCTTGGATCCGTCGCAAATACTATTGTGGCTGAAGTCGGCGGGGCTCGAATTCGGGAATTTGGACTTGTTTGAGGCCCCTCCGGCCGAATCGCTCGCCCGCGCGGAGAAGTCTCTGCGGGATTTGGGCGCGCTGGACGCCTCCGCAAAAATCACTCCGGCTGGAAGAAAAATGGCCGCCTTCCCCGCCCAGCCGCGGCTCGCGCGCCTGATAATGGAAGCCGCGCGGCGCGACTGCCTTGCCGACGCATGCCTTTTGGCCGCGGCCCTCGACGGCGGAAAAATCAAATTGCCCCTCGACGACGCCTTTGCGCGGGCGCGGAGAGACGCGCTCACTGCGGACGCCTCCAGCGAGGCCGAAGAGCTTATATCGCTGTGCTGTGTCGCGCGCGAAAACTCCTTCAGGGAGGACTTCTGCCGGGAGTACGCAATCCACTCGTCCAATGCCAGGCGCGCATGCGCGGCGGCAGCCGAGCTTGTGCGGATAGCAAAAAATTCCACAGGACACCCTCCGCCGAACTCCGCCGAAGCGGGAGAGCCCCGCGGAGAACGCCTTGCAAAATGCGTCTTGGCGGCGTTCAGCGACCGCCTGTGCGCCCGCCTGAACGCCGGAACTTTCGCATGCCGGGTAGTTGGCGGAAGGCGCGGGGAAATACGCAAACAGTCCCGTCCCTGGGCGAGCGACCTGTTCGTCGCGCTCGAACTGGGCGAACAGGAGACGGCCAACGGCGCAAGCATTCTGGCCTCGATGACGGTCCCCGTGCGCATCGACCAAATCCGAGAACTTTTTCCGGACGAATTTTCCGACTCGACCTCCACATTCTTCGACGAATCCCAAAAGAGGGTCGTCTGCAAGCGCATCGTCTCTTTCCGCGATTTGCCGCTACTGGAGGAATCCGGCGGCGCTCCGGACCCGGCCGCCTGCGCAAAGATATTTTGCGACGAGATTCTCGCCGGGCGAATACGCCTAAAAAATTTCGACGACGACGCAAAATATTTTATAGACCGCGTAAACTTCGCCGCCGAATGCGCCCCCGATTCGGGCATAAAACCGATAGACGACCGCGCGCTCGCGGAAATTTTCGAACAGATGTGCTACGGTCTCGCGTCGCATTCCGACGTGAAAAACGCCGACGTGCATCGCGCCCTGCGAGACTGGCTCTCTCCGCACCAGCTGGGAATGCTGGACTTTCTCGCGCCCGAATTTGCAAAGATTCCGAACAGGCGCCGCCCCGTGAGAATCCGCTACGAGCTTCCTTCAAAACGCGCCGTAATATCCTCCATGTTCAAGGATTTTTACGACTTCGACCCCTCCGGAATAAGAATATGCAACGGCGCAATTCAGCCCACATTTGAAATACTCGCCCCCAATTCCAGACCCATTCAGACCACGCAAAACTTGCGGGAATTTTTCCAAACCTCGTGGGTCGACATAAAAAAGCAGCTGCGCGCGCGCTATCCAAAACACTTCAAAGACGAACCCCGCCGATAGGCGCGCAGGCGCGGGCGCAAATTCCAGCCACAGACGCAATTCCAACCGCGCGCGCAAATTCCGCAAGAGGACATATTGCGCCTTCAATTATGCCGGCGCATCGCGCAAGGTACGCAAAATGCGGGCGGCGCGCAAAAGCAATCGCGGCGGCAAATTTTATGCAAAGCTCCCGGCAAGCCGCAAAAAATTCAACGGGCAACCGAAACCTGTAAAGGTTGCAAAAGCCCATTTGAAAAAGTGTGCCCGAATCTCCGCGGCAAATCGAAAAAAACGAATGCGATTTCAATCCCTTTTTTGTAAAATAATCTCCGCATGTGCACAAACCGCGGACGGGAAAACGAAAATATTTTTGTTCCGACGCAGAAAGAAAACTAAGAGTTTTAGATTGAATCAAAAGCGTGCGCGCAACGGGAAGGGCTGTTTTGTATTTTTACATTAGTACGCTTGCAATTTTTACGCCTTGCGCGAAACGAAAATTTCGCGCCCAAAAACCCGGCGAAAGGCCCGGCAAGCGGCGCGCAAACCCGATTTGTACATAAGAGAAATTTACCCTTGTAAAACAATCTCCGCATGCGCGCAAAACCGCGGGCGGGAAAATAAAAAAAACGGCGCCCGATTGGAACGCCGCTTTTAAGTTTTAATAAATTAGGAATTTTTTTCCTCGCCGTCGGAGTGCGAAACTTCGGGAGGCTGTCGCCTGCCCTCCTGCTGATTCTCTATTTCGGGAGGAGTCATGTAGTAATTTTGGTAATTTTTGTCGTAATAATTGATGCTGTAGCCCGATACGGCCCCGGTGTTCACCATGTTCATGACCGCGCCCAAAATCGGCACGTTGGACTCCATCATGCGGCGCACGCAGCGGCGAACCACTTTGCGCTTGGCGGTGTTGAACTTTATGACGTACAGCACGCCGTCCACTTCGGGAAGAAGCGATATTGCGTCGCTGACGGCCCCTATCGGCGGCGAGTCTATAAACACTTTGTCGTACTTTTCCCGGAAACTTTCTATCATCGAAACGAACTCTTCGCTGTTGAGCATCTGCGACGGATTCTTCGCGCGGCGCTCGCAGACGAGCACGTCCAAGTTTTGGAAGTAGTCCTTTATAATCACGTCGTCGAGCGAATCGCCCTCCTCAATGTAGGAAACAAGCCCTTTTGAGGCCGAAATTCCCAGCACTTTCGCCAACGCAGGCAGGCGGAGGTCGGCATCTATGATTATGCACTTTTCCCCGTTGAGCGCGCAGGTGAACGCCAGATTGGAAATCACGAAAGACTTGCCCTCGGAGGGCGTAGTGGACGTCGCCAATATGACCTTCGCGTCTTTGCTGACGTTGTTTATTTTTAACGTGGAGTAGAGCGTGCGGAAGGCCTCCGTGCTTGCGCGGTCGGCATTCGACGCGGCCACTTGCGCCTTTTCCGCGGAACTGAGCCGCTTTATCCTCGGTATCACGCCAAGCAGCGGCAACCCTATGACGGTCTCAACGTCGTACGCGCTCTTTGCGCGGTCGTCAAGGAAGGCCACCGCAAACGCCATGGCTATCCCGCCGAACAGCGCAAGTATGAACCCGCCGACAAAGTTGAGTATATAGTTCGGGCTGGAGGGCAGCGGGGAAATTCCCGCCTTGTCGATTACTTTGGCCGTGTCCGTTATCAGGCTGACCTGCGCCAGACGGACGTTCATCGCCGCGATAAACTCGGCGTGCATGCCCTCCGCCACCTTGCGCTCGCGCTCCAGAGCCTTGTAAACTATCGCCTTCCTGCCCAGCTGGAGAATCTCCTCGCGCTTCTTGTTCAGGCGCTGCTGCGACATCTCGTAATTGTTCTTCATCGTAAGGTAGGTCGACCTGACCTTCTCGTACGCCGAATCCAACGCCGCCGCGAGCTCCTTGTCAACCTGGTCGAGCGCCTTGCGCGCCTCTATCATGCGCGGGTGCTTTTCCTTGTAGCGCTTCTCCAGCGTGGAAACCGAAACCTGATACTGCGACCTGTCGGAAACAAGCTTGGAAATTATCGGCAAATCCGCAATGAACGGCAGCGTGCACAAATCCCGGCCGTCGCGCTTGTACTCCTGCAACAAAGACCACTGGATTGCGGCCGCATCGTACGTGCGCTTGTCGGTAGTCAGAATGGTGTTCATCTCCTGAAGTTCGCGGCGGTCAACGTCGTCCATTTGATCCAGGCTTATTGCGCCGTTCTTTTCGCGGTACTCGACCAGACGCCTGTCAAGCTCCTTCACCTTCGTCTCCTGCTGGGCCACTTTGGTGCGCAGTTCCTCTATGCTGTCAAGAAGGGTCTGGACGCGCGTCATTCTGGTGTAGGTGATGTATTCGTTGACGAAGAGGTCCGCAATGCGGGCGGCCATCTCCGCGTTCGGGTGGGTGTATGTGACGCGAATCATAAGCGACATTCTCTCCGGAATGACCCGCCTGTTCATCTGCAAAATTTCCTCCTCCGTCTTGCGCGGACCGAAGGTAAACATGTCCTTGTACGGCGCCATGAGCTTGCGCAAGTCGTCCTCCTTCAATCGGGACCGCACGGCGCGGATAACCTCGTTGCTCTCAAGTATCTTGACCTGCGTGTTGAAGTCCTCGACCGACAAAACCTTGTCGTTCCTCGTCCTGTCGGAGGAGCCCGGCCCGTCGATGGGCGCGGCCGCTTCGCGGAATATCAAAACCGACGAAGCCGAAGTGTAGAGCGGCGTAATCCTCAAAGTATAAAGCGCGATCCCCGAAAAAATGACTATGAACGTCACTATTATGTACCACAGCCTTTCGCGCAGAATCATAAAGTAGTCGCGCAAAGTGCGGTTGGGGGCTTCCGCGCCCTCGCCGGAAGCGGCGGGATTGGTTCCGTACCCGTACCCGCCGTATCCGCCATAAGCGCCGTATCCGCCGTAATACCCGCCATAGCCGCCGTAATTGCCGTAGGCCGAATAGTTGTATCCGTAGCCGTAGCCGGAATTTCTCTTCTTCCTGACGGACTTTGCCCCCTGGGAAGACGGCGCGTTTTGCGACGCTCCGTCCTGCGCCGGTGTTTTGCTGTCGGAATTTTCCATATCAATTAAATGGTGTTGTAAATTTGGCGGCGGAATCGCAACCGGCCGCGTTGTAATGCGCGCAATTATGCGCGGAAATTAAAATATAGATTCGGCAACTTCAACGGTATCGCCGTCGTAAACGGGAAAGTCCTTTGCGTTCTTGTCGCGAAAGATTGCGTTGACGTCGACATCGAAAACCTTAATCGAGCCGTCCGGCATCTTGCGCTTGACGCTGACAGAACTCTTGTTGGCGATTCTCGTAAAGCCCATCGCCGAGGTTATCGCCTTGGAAATCGTCATGGTCTCCTCCGGAGGGAATATGACCTCGCCCGGCCTGCCGACCTGCCCTATGACATACACCCTCTGCGGAGAATACTCGGCTATAAACAGCGACACCTCCGCCTTGACGAGATAGTCCTTTTCATACAGCTCCTTGACGAGGCGCTGGGCGTCCTGAAGCGTCAGCCCCCCGACCTTCACCGTCCCCACGAGAGGAAGCACAATGCAGCCGTTGTTTCCGATTTTGTAAACGGTATCCAAATCCGGCTCCTGAAACACCTTCATCTGAACGACATCCAGCGGCCTAAGCCTATAGGAGGTGCTTGGCGCAACGGGGGGAGTCTGCGCCTGTTGCGCGTGTCCCGCAACGGCCAAACCGAATACCCCGACGCACGCCGACAGTATTGCGATAAATTTTTTCATATCTTCTCTCTATCCTAATCGCTCAACAATTCAACATTAAAAATTCACTCTTTATCCCGCGCCCGGCCTCCGAAAAAAACGTTGAAAAGAAACGGGCGTTTTTGTATATCGGCACAAATTTTATTATGAATAAGGACAATATATTGCGGCAGGCGGCAAACGAGGCCAGGGGACTGGCCATAGACGCAATCGAGGCGAGGGCGTCGGGACATCTCGGTCTGCCCCTGGGCTGTGCGGAAATCGGGGCGGTTCTCTTTTCGGAAATAATGCAATTCAACCCGCGCGATCCCGACTGGCTCAACCGGGACAGATTCATTCTCAGCGCGGGACACGGAAGCATGTTCCTCTACGCATGGCTGCACATCTGCGGATACGACGTCTCCGTCGACGACATCAAAAACTTTCGCGTAAAGGGCTCCAAGACTCCCGGACACCCGGAATTCGGGGAAACTCCGGGCGTCGAGACGACCACCGGCCCGCTGGGCCAGGGAATAGGCAACGCCGTGGGAATGGCCATTTCCGAAAAGATGGCCGAGGCGCGCTTCAACGCGCCCGACGCGGAAATATTCAAACACAAAATCTGGTGTCTGGCCGGCGACGGCTGCATTCAGGAGGGGATTTCTTCCGAGGCCGCCGCGCTCGCGGGCAGCCTGAAACTCGGAAACCTGGCGCTCCTATACGATTCCAACGACGTCACGCTCGACGCCGACAGTTCGAAATCTATGTCGGAAAACACCGCCATGCGCTTCAAGTCGCTCGGCTGGGAAGTGACAACCGCCGACGGGCACGACATTTCCGCCGTCCGCAAGGCATTGCGCAAAGTGAAAAATTCCGCCTCGGACAAGCCGAAGCTTGTAATTTTCAAGACGGTGATAGCCAAGGGGATACCCGAAGTCGAAAACTCCGCCAAAGGCCACGGGGAAGGCGGGGGAAAATTCGCCGACGCGGCGCGCAAGGCGATGTCGCTGCCCGAAGAAAAATTCTTCGTCAGCCCCCAAACCCGCGACTACTTCGCCAAATTGGCCGCAAAGCGCGCGCGCGCATACAAAAAATGGAAAAAGGCCTTTGGTCTCTGGGCGGCGGCGAATCCGGAAAAGGCCGCAGAGCTTGACGCCTGCCTCAACAGGAAGGGAACGGAGAGCGCGCAGGAAATTCTCAATCTCATACCGCCCTTCCCGAATGGCGACAACAGCGCGACGCGCGCCTCCTCCGGCGCCGTCATGAACATTCTCGCAAAGCAAATGCCGTTCATGCTGACGGGAGCCGCCGACTTGTTCAGCTCGACGAAAAACTACCTCAAGGACATGGGGGACTTTTCCGCCGAAAACCGCGCCGGCAGAAACATATGGTTCGGAATACGGGAGCACGCAATGGGGGCCATAAGCAACGGAATAGCGTACTACGGGCTCTTCACGCCGTCGTGCGCCACATTCCTGACGTTTGCCGGATACATGCTCGGCTCGGTGAGAATTTCCGCGCTTTCGAGGCTCCCGGTGCAATTCGTGTTCACGCACGACTCCGTCGGAGTGGGCTTCGACGGGCCGACACACCAGCCCGTGGAAATGGCCTCAATACTGCGCCTTATTCCGCGCTTGGACGTCGTGCGTCCGGCCGATTCTGAGGAATGCGCCGCAGCGTGGGCGATGGCAATGGCGAGGCGCGACGGCCCGACCGCGCTGATTTTGTCGCGCCAAAACCTTCCCGCTCAAAGTTCCATACCCGTTCAAACGCGCCGCGAAGGCGCTCTCAGGGGCGCGTATGTCGCAAAGCGCGAGGAGGGCGAACTGAAAAAAATCATCATAGCCACCGGTTCCGAACTGCAACTGGCGATGAGCGCGGGAATGAAGGAGCCGAATACGAGGGTCGTCTCTATGCCGTGTATGGAGGTTTTCGAGCGTCAGGACAAGAGCTACAAAGACTGCGTCCTGCCGCCGGAATGCAAAAACCGCATTGCGATAGAAGCGGGCGTCACCGCGCTGTGGTACCGCTACGCGGACCGGGTTGTGGGAACGGACGATTTCGGATTCTCCGCAAAGCCGCAGGAGCTTTTCGACGCGTTTTCCATCAACGAGGAAAGCATCTCGTCTTAGAATCGCCCGCCCCGTCGTTTTAAAAATCGGAAAAGGCCGAAAACAGGCGACACCGAAAGGATTAATATTTCACAGGAAAGACCGGACAAAAATTTTGCCCGTACAATTTGCTCACCGCCTCTTTGGCGGTCCGGTCTCCTGGCGTTTGTCGAAAATAATATAGCGCAACGCGCACAGCCGTCTAACGCCCGCTCTTCTCCCCCGCCGCTTGCGCGACTCTTTTTGCGCGCGAAACTAATTGCCCTATCTTTCTCAGGAAAGACCGGACAAAAAAATTTGCCCGCACAATTTGCTCGCCGCCTCTTTGGTGGGCCGGCCTCCTGGCGTTTGTCGAAAATAATAGAGCGCAACGCGCACAGCCGTTTAACGCCCGCTCTTTTCCCACCCGCCGCTTGCGCGATTCTTTTTGCGCGCGAATCCAATGCCCTTGCGCCGCATACCCAGTGCGGAAAAAACGCGTTCAGATGAAACCAAAAAGATTCGGGGACTTGAAGAAAAACTTTGTTTTCATTCTTACGCATAACTTGAAAACCGGCTACGAAAAATTTTCCAAAAAAAACGCCGCCGCAAACTTGTCGATTGCAAAAAAATCTCCCTGTCTTCCAAACCGAAATCCGCATCGCGCACAACCGGCACGCCTGACCGAAAAACCGTATTGCGCGATTGTCCATTCCCCGCGCCGTTCGCGCAATTTCTTGTAAGAATAGTTTTTGCCGCTTCGCCTTCCCCCCCCCCCTATTACCGAACGCAACGCGCGGAAGCTTCGCGGATTCGAAAAAAACCTTCCGCTTTTAAAAACGCTAAAAAAAACGCATTCAAAATTTTGGCAAACGCCCTCAATATGGCCGCACGACCGCGCCGCCACATCGCCTTGCGCAAAAAAAATACCGGGCAAATCAAACTTAAACTCCTCCGTTTGAAAAGCCGTCAGTTTTAAAATTTGCCACGCATTAAAAAAATCAAATCCGCGTGCGCCTCACAGCGCGCGGCAAAAGAAAAGCCCGGCAGCCTGCGGGTACGGGGAGGAAGTGTGCGCGCTCCTCCCCTTTTGAAAATCAAACTTTGACGCGCACAAAAAACGCTTTGACGCCGGCAAACGCGCGGGACAATTAGACATAACCCACGCGCACTTCACCCCGCGTTTCCGTACCGATTGCGCGCAGACAAAATCCGCTCGCGGCAAATACAAAGCCGCGTC
>QALA01000016.1 GCA_003343565.1 Verrucomicrobiota bacterium
GCTTGACAATATATGCAGTGGAGGGCTTAATGCGAGGTCTTTTCACATTGGGGCGGGGAGGCGCGAGGGCGCAGAGCTGGTCTGGTGTGGGGAGGCGATTTTGAAAAAAAATCGAAAAAAAGATAAAAAAGAAGCTTGACAAGGGAAGAGGGGTATAGCTTAATGGGCGGCCTTTCGACTTGAGAAGGTCGAGCGAGAGATAGGAATCCGAGTCGGGGTTAAGTTTCCGAGAGGGGGCGCCGATGAGGGGAAGAGTTCTTTGAAATTTACTAAGTACGATTGTGCGAACCAGCCAAAAATTTTTTTGGCGAAACTTTGAAAAAAAGTCCAACGAATCGATATAGAGATATATTGAAGAACAGACGTTGAACGATCTAATGAAATCTTAAAAAAAAGATTTTACGGAGAGTTTGATTCTGGCTCAGAGTGAACGCTGGCGGCGTGGTTAAGACATGCAAGTCGAGCGAGAACAAAAGCGTAGCAATACGTGGATGAGAAAGCGGCGAACGGGTGCGTAACACGTAAGCAACCTGCCCTAAAGACGGGGATAGCTCGGGGAAACTCGAATTAATACCGGATGTGGTCCTTAAACACATGTAAGAGGAACTAAAGCTTGAGAAGGCGCTTTAGGAGGGGCTTGCGGCCTATCAGCTAGTTGGTAAGGTAACGGCTTACCAAGGCAAAGACGGGTAGCGGGTCTGAGAGGACGATCCGCCACACTGGAACTGAGACACGGTCCAGACACCTACGGGTGGCAGCAGTTTCGAATCATTCACAATGGGGGCAACCCTGATGGTGCAACGCCGCGTGGGGGACGAAGGTCTTCGGATTGTAAACCCCTGTCACACAGGACTAACCATAAGGTTAATAGCCTTATCTGAATTAACTGTGAGAGGAAGTAGTGGCTAACTCCGTGCCAGCAGCCGCGGTAATACGGAGACTACGAGCGTTACTCGGATTCACTGGGCGTAAAGGGAGCGCAGGCGGGATAGTGTGTTAGGTGTGAAATGCCGGGGCTTAACTTCGGAGCTGCGCCTAAAACTATTATTCTAGAGTGCTGGAGAGGTAAGCGGAATTTCCGGTGTAGCGGTAAAATGCGCAGATATCGGAAGGAACACCGAAGGCGAAGGCAGCTTACTGGACAGAAACTGACGCTCATGCTCGAAAGCGTGGGGAGCGAAAGGGATTAGATACCCCTGTAGTCCACGCCCTAAACGTTGTACACTAGGTATTGGAGGAATCATCCCCTTCAGTGCCCCAGCTAACGCGATAAGTGTACCGCCTGAGGACTACGACCGCAAGGTTAAAACTCAAAGAAATTGACGGGGGCCCGCACAAGCGGTGGAGCATGTGGCTTAATTCGATGCAACGCGAAGAACCTTACCTGGGTTTGACATGTATTTGAATATGCGTGAAAGCGCATAGTCCTTCGGGACAGGTACACAGATGCTGCATGGCTGTCGTCAGCTCGTGTCGTGAGATGTTCGGTTAAGTCCGGCAACGAGCGCAACCCTCGCCCTATGTTACCAGCGGGTAAAGCCGGGGACTCTTAGGGGACAAACCTGAATTCAGGTGGGAAGGTGGGGATGACGTCAAGTCAGTATGGCTCTTACATCCAGGGCTGCACACGTGCTACAATGGCCGGCACAGAGGGAAGCTACGCCGCGAGGCGATGCAAATCCAGAAAACCGGTCCCAGTTCGGATTGGATGTCTGCAACTCGACTCCATGAAGCCGGAATCGCTAGTAAAGGCGTATCAGCTACGACGCCTTGAATACGTTCCCGGGCCTTGTACACACCGCCCGTCAAGTCATGAAAGCCGGTTTTGCCCGAAGTTCGTGAGCTAACCCGCGAGGGGGGCAGCGACCTAAGGCAAGGCTGGTGATTGGGACTAAGTCGTAACAAGGTAGCCGTAGGGGAACCTGCGGCTGGATCACCTCCTTTCTAAGGAGAAATTCTGATGCGCCCCGAGAGGGGGGCATGTGAGAATGAGGATGAGGTACGCGCGATCGTGCTTAGTAAATTTCAAATGGACGGAAGTTCATTGAGAAGCGACAAACCGCAAGGCGTTAAATGGGCGGAAGGCCCGGGACGCGCTGGATGGCGAAGGGGCCGTAGCTCAGATGGAAGAGCGGCTGATTTGCATTCAGCAGGTCATCGGTTCGAACCCGTTCGGCTCCACCATTTAGAGGGCTCATAGCTCAGTTGGTTAGAGCACACGCTTGATAAGCGTGGGGTCGGTGGTTCAAGTCCACCTGGGCCCATGGATGGTTTGTTGAGGAATGATTTGGTTCTTTGACAGTATGTAGACGAGAAAACACGTAAATAAGCGAGGTAAATAAAAATACGATAGCTTAGAATACGGAAGAAAGTGAATAGAATCCAGTGACAGCCCATATTTAAAAAAGGAACAATGGTTGTTATCAAGCAACGAAGGGCAACAGGAGGATGCCTTGGCGACACATGGCGATGAAGGACGTGGCAAGCTGCGAAAAGCTTCGGTAAGCCGCAAGCAGGCTTTAACCCGGAGATATCCGAATGGGGAAACCCACCGGCGGCAAAGCGCCGGTACTGCGACATGAATAAATAGTGTTGCGAGAGCGATACCCGCTGAAGTGAAACATCTCAGTAAGCGGAGGAAAAGAAAGCGAAGCGATTCCCTCAGTAGTGGCGAGCGAAAGGGGAACAGCCCAAACCATGGGGATTTATCCCTGCGGGGTTCGGACTCAGATGTGGACTTTTATCAGATAGGCGAACGGCATGGAAAAGCCGGCCATAGAGGGTGAGAGGCCCGTAGTCGAAATCTGGTGAATACCTATGAGTATCCAGAGTAGCACCGGACACGTGAAACCCGGTGTGAATATGTGCAGACCACTGCATAAGGCTAAATACAAGGTGTCGACCGATAGTGAACAAGTACCGTGAGGGAAAGGTGAAAAGGACCCCTGTTAGGGGAGTTAAAAGTACCTGAAACCTGTTGCCTACAAGCGGTCAGAGCCCCCATGTGGGGTGATGGCGTACCTTTTGCATAATGGGCCTAGGAGTCTATATCAGTTGCAAGCTTAAGCGTTTACGACGCGGAGGCGAAGCGAAAGCGAGTCTGAACAGGGCGGGAGTAACTGGTATAGCACCCGAAGCGGAGGCGATCTAGCCATGGCCAGGCTGAAGCATCGGTAACGCGATGTGGAGGGCCGAACCCATTAACCTTGAGAAGTTAAGGGATGAGCTGTGGTTAGGAGTGAAAGGCTAATCAAGCCCCGTAATAGCTGGTTCTCTCCGAAATATATTTAGGTATAGCGTCAAATGCTGATCGCCGGGGGTAAAGCACTGAAAAGGCTAGGGTTCACACCAGAATACCGAACCTTATCAAACTCTGAATACCGGCGAGGGAAATTTGGCAGTCAGTCAGTGGGGGATAAGCTTCATTGGCGAGAGGGAAACACCCCAGACCATCGGATAAGGTCCCTAAGGTAGTGCTAAGTGGCAAGAAGGAGGTAAGTTTTCATAGACAATGGGGATGTTGGCTTAGAGGCAGCCATCATTTAAAAAGTGCGTAATAGCTTACCCATCGAGAGAATTTGCGCCGAAAATGATCGGGACTCAAGCACTATACCGAATCCGTGGAATTAGCAATAATTGGTAGGAGAGCGTTCCAACGGCGTCGAAGGTCGAGCGGCGAGCGAGGCTGGAGCTTTTGGAAGTGAGAATCTAGGCATGAGTAACGAAAAGCATGGTTAAAATCCATGCCGCCGTAAGGATAAGGTTTCCTGGGGAAGGTTCGTCCGCCCAGGGTTAGTCGGGAGCTAAGGCGAGGCCGTAAGGAGTAGTCGATGCACAACGGGTTAATAATCCCGTACCGGCTTGTCGATGTTTGAGCTTTATATTGACGGATGAGTGAATGCTGGCGAGGTGATGAACGTCCTCGTCCAAGGCGCTGAAAGGCGTCGACGGGACTCTGAGGCTACGGCCGAGGGGGATCAGCAATGGCTAGTCCCGGGAAAATTTATAAAGTTAGTCGGCAGGCTGCCCGTACCGCAAACCGACACAGGTATCCGGGATGAGTATTCTAAGGCGCGTGAGTTAAATCTCTCCAAGGAACTCGGCAAAATGGCCCCGTATCTTCGGTAGAAGGGGTGCCAACGCGAGTTGGTCTCAGTAAAGAGGCCCAACCGACTGTTTATCAAAAACACAGCTCTCTGCCAAGTCGCAAGACAACGTATAGGGAGTGACATGTGACCAATGCGGAAAGGTGAAAACTGCTTGTGAAAGCTTGTGGTCTAAGCCCCCGTGAATGTCGGCCGTAACTATAACGGTCCTAAGGTAGCGAAATTCCTTGTCGGGTAAGTTCCGACCTGCACGAATCATGTAACGAGTTGGGTGCTGTCTCAGGGAGATGCTCAGTGAAATTGTAGTCGCGGTCAAGATGCCGCGTACCCGCAGAAGGACGGAAAGACCCTATGAACCTTTACTGTAAACTGATATTGTCGTTTGATTTTTAATACGTAGAATAGCCGGGAGGCTTTGATTCGGCACTCCAGGGTGCCGATGAGCCGCAATGTGAAATACCGGTTTTTAACTATTAGGCGTCTAACCGCAAACCGTAAGCCGGTTGCGGGACAGTGTTAGTGGGTCAGTTTGACTGGGGCGGTCTCCTCCTAAAAAGTAACGGAGGACTGCGAAGGTTCCCTCAGACCGGATGGTAATCGGTCGTCGAGGATATGGCTAAAAGGGAGCTTAACTGTGAGACCTACAAGTCGAGCAGATGGGAAACCAGGCCCAAGTGATCCGGCGATAGCTCGTGGGAGCGTCGTCGCTTATGGGACAAAAGGTACTCTAGGGATAACAGGCTGATTTCGCCCAAGCGTTCATAGCGACGGCGAAGTTTGGCACCTCGATGTCGGCTCATCACATCCTGGGGCTGTAGAAGGTCCCAAGGGTTTGGCTGTTCGCCAATTAAAGTGGTACGCGAGCTGGGTTCAGAACGTCGTGAGACAGTTCGGTCCTCTATCCTCTGTGGGCGTTGGAAATTTGAGGGGTTCATTCCTTAGTACGAGAGGACCGGGAATGACGTATCCCTGGTGTTCCGGTTGTCGCGTCAGCGGCAGCGCCGGGTAGCTAAATACGGAAAGGATAAGCGCTGAAAGCATCTAAGCGCCAAGCCTGTCCCAAGATTAGATTTCCATGAGGGACCGGGAAGACCACCCGGTTGATAGGACGGAAGTGTAAGCGCAGCAATGCGTTGAGCTAACCGTTACTAATTACCCGAAAGCTTGAAAACAACAATTGTGCGCCTTTTTTAAATATGGATTATCTAACGGATGAAGTTTGCTTTCATTCTCGTCTCATACTCTTGACTTTCCGATAAAAAGACCGTGAGCGCAGAGCAGGCAACAAATTGACTCTGGTGATCATAGGCGAGAGGAAACACACGTTCCCATCTCGAACACGCTCGTTAAGCTCTCAGTCGCCGATGGTAGTACGGCCTCGCTGCCGTGCGAGAGTAGGTAGTTGCCAGTATTATGAAGCCCGTCAACCCTTCAACGGTTGACGGGCTTCTCCGTATTCGCTTGTTCGCATATACAT
>QALA01000065.1 GCA_003343565.1 Verrucomicrobiota bacterium
AAAAGTTTTTTGGGAAATCTCTCCCTTGCCCCGGCGGCTTTACAAACAACGGCTTTTAGCCTTTGTACCCGACAGCTTTTCCATAGGACAACTTTTACTCCTCGGCTTTTAGAACCCGGCTCGGCTTTCCGCGAAAGTTTGCAATAAAACCGCTAAAATTTATAGCGGTCGCGAAATTGCGGGGTACATTGTAAAGTACATTCGGGATACAAATCTTTTTCGCGCCCGCGCGCGAAAAACTTTTTAGACGCCCTTCGCTCTTTTTTTTAGAATGCTCTTTCGGCAATGCGCGGTCGGGGGGCGTTAAAGCTTTCCTCCTCCCTAAAAAGCCGCTTCAAATCGCACGCCAAATTACGCCCAAAATCCCGCCCAAAATTTTGCCCCATTGGAAAGCGCAGACAAAAGGCATTTCAAAAGACGCTTCCAATCCCAAATGCGAAGCCCAAATGTTTCCGCAATCTCTTTAGATGCCCAAAATTTTTCAATTAGCCGCCGCAATATCCCCCTCCGAGCAGCATTTCCTACATGTTGTGCATGCGAAAAAAACTGCGCGGACAAGAAACCTAAAAAACGTCCCGGCGGCCTTTAGAAAAACTTTTTGTAAAACGGCTCCGATTTTCCCGACGACGACTGCGGCGCGCCCGGATTGTTCGCATCTCCGCAGGCTATTGCAAATTCCTCAAGCTTTTTGCGCTGGTCGTCCGTCATTTTTGTCGGGACTTCGAGATTTATGCGCACATACAAATCCCCGTTGCGGCCGCCGCGAAGCGACGGCATTCCCTGCTCCCGGAGCCGCAACAGCGCCCCCGGCTGCGTGCCCGCAGGAATTTTCAGCGACGCCTTGCCCGTGAGCGTGTCAACCTCGACCGTTCCGCCGAGGGCTGCCATCGTAAACTTTATGCGAATGTTCGTATACAAATCGTCGCCCTCGCGCTCAAAACGCGGATTTGCGCCGACATATATGACAACGTACAAATCGCCCGGCTGGCCGCCGTTGTATCCGGCGTTTCCGGCGCCCGCCTTGCGGAGCCTCGCGCCGGTATAGACGCCCTTGGGAATGTCCAATTTGACCTCTGCGCGCGACTTCACCCTGCCTGCGCCGCCGCACTTCGGACAGGGATTTTCCACAACGCTTCCCGCGCCGCCGCACTTCGGGCAGGGCTGGCTGAAGCGTATCGGCCCCTTCGACATGGTGACGTGCCCCGTTCCGTGGCAGGTGGGGCAAGTCTTGCGCGCCGAACCGTCCCTTGAGCCCGTGCCGCCGCAATCCGGGCAGGTCTCCATGCGGTTGTAGCGAATCGTCTTTTTCGCGCCCGTAGCCGCCTCTTCAAGGCTCACTTCGATTTCTATGCGAATGTCGGAGCCGTCCTCCGGAGCGTTGGCGTCGGGACGGGAATATCCGCCCTGCCCGCCGCCGAAAAAGTCGTAAAACGCCGCGCCTCCGCCGCCGCCTCCACCGAATACTTCGCGGAATATGTCGAACGGATCCTGAAATCCTCCGAAGCCGCCCTGCCCGCCTCCGAAGCCGCCCTGCTCAAACGCAGCGTGGCCGAACTGGTCGTATTTGGCGCGCTTCTCGTCGTTGGAGAGCACCTCGTAAGCCTCGGAAACCCGCTTGAACTTTTCCTCCGCGGACTTGTCGCCCTGATTACGGTCCGGGTGGTATTTCAAGGCGAGCTTGCGGTACGCCTTTTTTATCTCCTGCTGGGTGGCGTTTTTTTCGACGCCCAACACCTTGTAAAAATCTTCAGCCATTGCGAAACCTCACAGCGCGAATCACAGCGCGCGCGTCACTTGTTTTTTCCGCCGTCCGACGGGCCGCTGGAAACCACCACGCTCGCCGGCCGCACGAGCCTGCCGTTGAGGGTGTATCCGCGCCTCATGACTTTTATGACCACGTTTTCCGGAACTTCGTCGGAAGGTTCGTGGGCAACGCAGTCCTCCAGCTGCGGATTGAACTGCATGCCCTCGGCGCAGACCTCCTTTACGCCGTAATTTTCGAGAATCTTGTTGACCTGCGAGCACACCATCTCAACTCCGGTGGTCAGCGAGGGAGCCTCGTTTGCGGCCTTTGCGGCCTCGATTGCCATTTCCAAATGGTCGAGCGGCTGAAGCATCTCCTCTATCAGCGGGGCGACGGCGAATTTTGCCAGCTCCTCCTTTTCGCGCTGAACCTTGCGGCGGTACGTGTCCAAATCCGCGACCGCCCTGAGGTACAAGTCCCTATTTTTCTCGGCCTCTTTGCCGGCCTCCTCAAGGCGCTGAAGAAGCGCGGGAAGGCTCAGGCTCTGTTCTTGGCGCGCCATTTGCTCCAAGGCGTCAGACGTCTGCTCCTCGCCGGCCTGCGCGAACATGCGCTCCTCCGGCGTCGACGGTTCCTTATCGCAATCCGGCCCGGCGTCGCAACGGGGGGCGCCGGATTCCCCGGACTTGCCCGCGCGGGGCTCTTTCTTGTTTTTTTGGCTCATGGTACTTTCCTAAATGTCGGCAAAAATTTGCGCTCAAACTTATAGTATCGTAGGCCGGCGCAAAAGTTTTAATAAAAATTTAAAGAATTCATATTTGCGCGCGTTTTTCAAGTATCTTATTCTTCAGATATTCCACGGCTCCGGCCTCGTCCGAAAATTCGCCGTCGAGCTGCGCCTCGTACGCGGCCGCCAAAATCTTGGAAAATTCCGGCGACGGGCTCAATCCCTCAGCCACAAGATGGCGCCCCAAAAGCAGGGGCTTCGGAGCGGAGTCCCTCACGCGCAGAGCCTCCGCCCGCTCCGTTATCCACAAGCCCTGCGGCGAATCCCCCGCCTCGACCGGCGGACGCCCGTTCCTGTCCGCGTTGTCCACCCGCACCAGCCTGTCTATGCGCCCCACCTTGTTGGCCAGACGCCTTATCGCGGCGTCTCCGGCCTTGCTGCGCCACAGTTCCAGCACGGCCATGTGCCGCTCGACCAGCGCGCATACCTGCTCTATGAGCGACTTTTCCCGCGTCATTCGCTCCAAAAAACTGCGCGTCGGCCCGCGTCCGAGAACGTCGTGCCCGTGCGAGCGTATGCGGCCGTCCTCGCACAGCCGCGTGCAAAGCGGCTTGCCGAAGTCGTGGCAGAGCACTGCGAGGCCGACTATGAGATTCTCGCGCTCGTCGTCGATTCTGTCCCGCGCAAAGGAGTCCATGCAATAGGCGGTGTGCGTATAGACGTCGCCCTCCGGGTGCCACAGTTTGTCCTGCGGGCAGCCGGAGCAGGCGGCCAGCTCCGGAAAGTATTTCAGCCAGCCGCAGTCGCGCAGAAAAAACAGGCCCGCGGATATTTTTCTGCCCTTTAAAACCAGCTTCTTCCACTCCTCGAAAACCCTTTCGGGAGCCAGATTTTCAAACGGCGTGCCGCGGCAGATTTCCACGGTCTCAGGAGCCACGCCGAACTCAAACCGCGCCGCAAACTGCATGGCCCGCAAAACGCGCAAAGGATCTTCGACAAAGCGTTCGGACGTGTGGCGCAAAATCCGCCTGCGCATGTCCCCGCGCCCGTCGAAGGGATCGACTATCTCGCCGGAGAGGGGATCGCAAAGAATTGCGTTTATGGTGAAGTCGCGGCGCGCGCACGCCTGTTTGGGAGTCAGAAAAGGGTCGCACTCGACGTCGAATGCGCGGTGTCCGGCGCCGGTCTTGCGCTCGCGGCGGGGAACGCTGACGTCGATATTCATTCCCTTGACTATCCACACCCCGAAGCTTCTGCCGACCATCTCGACGCGAAATCTGCGCCTCAACATTTTTTCGACCTCGCGCGGCTCGATGCCGTACACCTCTATGTCGATGTCCTTCGGCGGCGTCCCCAGAAGGGAGTCGCGCACGCACCCGCCCACCAGAAAGGCCCGTCCGCCGAATTCGCGGGCGGCCTCGCAAATATAACGGCAGGCCGCCGCATGTTCGGAGTCCAATTTCAACATCAGCTAAAAAACTTTTCGACCCGATATAGAATACAAAAACCCGCTCCCGTCAAGCGCCCTAAACGCAAACTTCGACAAAACCGCAAAGTTCGGCAGCGTCTGTCCCGAAAAATTGCAAAGGTCCCCCAAGTCGCCGAACGCGGCAATCATCATTTATATTATGTTCGGCGGAAAAATTTTATATCCGGCGAAGGAATCCCGAAAAATTGCAAGATTTCCTAAAATGCCGTTTCAAACCCCTCTTCAAGAGATTGGAATAAACTTAACCTTCCGCGTTCGGCGGTTGCAAAAATATTCCGAATTTTTCCGAAATCGCCCGCAAGGCGGTTTTCGAGCCAACCGCCGCGCAAAAAATACCGCCGCTCGGCGCGCCTTTTTCGATTTCCCAAAGCCTGCAAAATTTTTCAAGTAAGGCAAATTCCGCAGAATTTCCCCGGCAAAAAAACGGCGAAAATGCCCCCAATCTATCACGCCCCCATTTCCCTCTCCGCCGCATCGAAAAAATTTTTTGCCGTTCCCGCATTGCGGTATAGCGGAATTGCCGCAGATTGCTGAGCGTTGATGCTCAATGCGTTCAAAAAATTTCAACGCAATGCCCTTTTCGTGCGCGCCATTTCTTTCTTTCGCCTTTCGCTCGCCAACCGCCGAAACGGAAAAGACCTTTCCAAAGTTCGGCCCCGTCCCAAGAGCAACCGCCCCCCATTTAAATGCCGCTTAAATGCCGCCGCGATGTCAAAAATGAAATTTTGGTGTTGCAAAAGAGGCAAAGAGCAATTTCATTGAAATTAATGAAGAATTTGGGCGAGAAGTTGAAATCCGCAAGAGAGGCGATGGGCGTATCCGTAAGAGACGTTTCCGAAGCCACGCGGATTCGCGTCGATTTTATCGACAACATGGAATCCGGGAATTTCTCGTTCGACCTGCCGGAAATATACAAGCGCGGCTTTCTGAGAATTTACGCCAAGTTTTTGAAATTCAATCCGGAGGAGATTCTTGACGAGTACTCTTCAGGCTATCCGCAGGGCCGTTTTGACGAGCAGCGGCACAAGCATTTGCTCCCGCGCAAAACCGCAAAAATCGCGCCGGAAATAGTAGACCACCCGTCGCGCTATGAGGAGGAACTCCAAGAGGAAAGCCTCGACGGCAAAAAATCTTCCGAGGACGACCAGACGTACCAATACTTGAAAATAGGCGGCGTGTTTGTCGGGGTTCTTCTCGGAGTGGTCGTATTGGTATCGCTGATTTCCGCCGCGATGCGCCCGTCTCCGCCGAAGGAGAACGCGGATATCGCAATGACGAACAGCACCGCGAACACGGCCGGCATGAATGCCGACATCTCCACCGCGCCCGCAAAGAATGCCGACAAGGAGTTTGTATTCACAATCTCCGCCCTGGCCGACACCTACGCGATTGTCTCCCACGAGGACGAAAAGGACAAGCCGCTGTTCACCGGTTCGCTCGACGCCGGCACGACAAAAACTTTCAAGACCAAAAAGCCGCTGATTGTGACGGTGACGGACATAAACAACGTAAAGATGACGCGTTCGCCCGTGCCGCTTTCGATTCCTTCGACAATGAAGGGCTATTTCAAAGGCCGCATCGTTTACGACGCCAAAGAGAAATAATTTTGTATTGTATTCAGTTGTAGTTTGGGGGAGGGTTCGAAAGAGCCCTCCTCTTTTTTCGCCGATTTATCCAGAAGCCGCGGAACAAACGGCGCGGCCGGCCCATGGCGGTAAAACTTCATTAAAAACGAAACGCAAAAATTTCATTTCCCGAACACGCCGAAAAACGGCGGTGAGACCGCAAGATTGTCCGGTTTCGGCGGCTGTGCAAATTAATGCAAACGGCAGCGCAATTTCCCGCATTTTTTTGACAATGCGCCCTTCCGGATAAGAAATCGCGCAGCCGAAACCGCCGCATTTAGAAACGCTAAAAGCCGCGCCGCAAAAGACGCGACCAACCCTTTGCCGAACCCGCTCTTGTCGAAGAAAAAAACGAACGAAAGACGAAACGGATACGCGGCCGTTCGGAGGCATTTTGGCGGTCGCTCGGCTTATCCGCCCTAAATCTTGAAGCGCAAATGTCAAGCTAAGTCCGAACTCGTTCGACGCAGCCGTTCAACCCGAACTTCCGAAAAATTCAATATCTACTCCCGAAAGAAATGGAAAAACAACGCCCTCTCTCTTCGGCAATTCTAAAGACGCGAACAAAACCATTGTTTCGGCGGCACATATTCCAACGGGCGGGCGCGCAAATAACGGGCACGCACGCAAACGTCGCGCGGACAAATTGCAAAGCTTTTTTCGCGCAACGCCCGCAATATCAATACGCGCTAAATATGCGCACACGCGACCGGTGCAATACGCCCAAATTTCAAAGACAAGTCCCCAAGTTCGGGGGGTAATACTCAAACACTCCGCTCAACGAGCTCCCAAGTTCGAACGCGAATGCCCAAATATCCCGCTCATTTTCCCGCGCAAAAAAGGCCGAAAAAAAATTTGCCAAACGCAAAAAATGCGGCAAAGCGGTCGCAACCCGACGCCAAAACCGCGCGCGAAACGCGGTTTTTACAAACGCAAGAACCTCCGCAATTCGGAAGGGTTGATTTCACGCCCCAACCCTCCCATATCCATTCGGCCGCGCAAGCTAAGCGAGTGCGCGAAACGCGGCCCTACCGGCGTTGTGCGCCGCCTCTTGAGCGTCACAAAAGCTCCGTTGCGACGCGCACGCACTCTTCGCACGGCGCCATGCGCCCGCCTTTTATTTCCGCGCACTTCGACGACCCTATGCGCCTTGCAAACTCCGCCTCAAGTTCCTCCGGATTCCGGTCGGTGACGAGTTTTGCCGCATAAATCGCCCCGCAAAGTCCGTCGGGCGCCCGCCCGCCGCTCGCCCGTTTGAGCTTTTCGGACATGTCCGCGTCCATCTGCGCGCATGCCGCGTACACCGCCTGCGCGCACGAATACGGCTTGCGAAAATGCGAAAGCGCCTTTTCCACTTTTTTTGCGTCCGCCATAATTCAACTCTCCTTAAGTTTTCTGTTTATTTGTCAAAATAGATTATATCGGAAATCGCCTCCCTCGACGTAAGCACAAGCGGATAGTCCGCTATGGGAAGGTTGCGCCCGCGCCGCGAGAGCGAATATGCCGCGCCCGTCATCATGTCGACCAACACGGGTTCCTTCAGGGGCTTCGGCGCGTCCGGAACTCAAGCCGACGCCGCAATCGCCGAATCTATCGCCGCCCGCTGGAGCCCCAAAATCTCCCCGATTCCCTTCTTGGCAAGAGCGCACATCTCGGCGACCTGCGAGCCGTCGAAAACCGCCTCCTCTCCGCTGAACTGAAGCTCGACAAATTTCGCCGAACCGGTCATGACCACGTTCGCATCGACATCGGCGTCGACGTCCTCCGAATACGGCAAATCCAGCAGCGCGCGCCCGCCCAAAAGCCCGACGCTCACCGCCGCGACGGAATCGACAAACGGGTCGGACTCCAACTCTCCGCGCTTCAAGAGTCCGGCCACGGCGATTTTCGCGGCAACGTAAGCCCCGCATATCGAGGCCGTGCGCGTCCCGCCGTCGGCCTGAATTACGTCGCAGTCTAAAAAGAGCGTGAAGCCGGCCAGTTTCTCCAAGTCCGCCACCGCGCGTATCGAACGCCCGATCAGCCGCTGGATTTCCATCGCCCTGCCGTCGGGCTTGAGGGCCGACGGGCGCGGTTTGCGCGACGGCGTGGAATAAGGCATCATCGAATACTCCGCAGTAATCCACCCCTTCGGGGGATTGGCGCCCATTAGCCACGACGGCACGCGCCTCTCAATACATGCCGCGCATATCACGCGGGTATTCCCGAATGTCGCAAGCGCCGATCCTCCCGCATTCGCCGCAACTCCCGTTTGAAACGATACGGGCCTGAGTTCGTCAAAAGCGCGCCCGTCCGCGCGCGCACCCTCACTTCGATTTTCCATACGAACGCACTTTGCCAAGCGCGCCCGTCTTTTGCCACAAAAAAACGCGGACGAGCGCAATTATATTTTGCAAAAATCGGCGCGAACCATTTAGTAGACGGCATTACTATTATTATAGAAACATACGATACAAGGCAAATATGGAACACGCTGAAAGCAAAAATTTCACCTACTCGGCGGCGATTGCGGCCGAGCGCGCCGAATTTATAAGAAAGACCTACCTCAACTTGGCGGTCGCACTGGCGGTTTTCGCGGGATTGGAGGCGTTTTTGCTCTCGTGGCAGCCGGCGGTTGCGCTGGCGGCCAGAATGGTCGAGGGAAACAACTGGCTGCTGGTGCTGCTGGCTTTGATGGGGATTTCGTGGATTGCAAATTCATGGGCGGCAAACAGGTCGTCGCTCGGCACCCAATATGCGGGGCTCTATTTGTACGTAATTGCCGAAGCCGTGGTGTTTCTCCCGCTCCTGCTGCTCGCAAAGGCGATAGCCCCGCAGGCGATTCCGCAAGCCGCAATTCTGACCGGCGCGCTCGCGGCGGGACTGATGTTTTACGTCTTCATATCGGGCAAAGACTTCCATTTCCTACGCCCGATACTCACAATAGGATTTTTCGTGTCGATCGGCCTGATAGTCTGCGCGATATTGTTCGGACTCCAACTCGGACTGTGGTTTTCCGGCGCGATGATTGTCTTTGCGTCCATAGCCGTAATATATCAAACCGGCGCAATTATGCGCGATTACGACAACTCGCAATACGTTTCCGCGGCCCTCGGACTGTTCGCGGCAATCGCGCTGATGTTCTGGTACATTTTGCAATTCATACTGATGTCCAGAAGGTAGGCGCGCCGCTTCGGCGCCGAATCCGCAAATGACGACGACGCTTCCAATGCCGATTTGAAGCGTTCGGGAAGTTTTTTTACTTGAATGCGGATACGGCGGGTGTATGTTTTCTGCCTCATGACAGACAATTACGTGTTTTCTTCAGAATCGGTGGGCGAGGGGCACCCGGACAAGGTTGCCGACTACATTTCCGATAGCATTCTCGACGCCTGCCTTGAGCAGGACAAAAACAGCAGGGTCGCCTGCGAGACGCTCGTAAAGAGCAACTGCGTCGTCATAGCGGGCGAAATAACCACGAAAGCCAAGCTCGACTACGAGAAAATCGTCCGCAACGCCATACGCGAAATAGGCTACGTAAACGAAGACGACATCTTTCACGCGGACCACATATTTCTGACCAACCTTCTGACGCGCCAGTCGCCGGACATAGCGCAGGGCGTCGACGCCCGCAAGGCGAGGGGGAAAAAGACCGCCGAACAGGGCGCGGGAGACCAGGGAATAATGTTCGGATACGCAACGAACGAAACTCCCGAATACATGCCGGCGCCGATAATGTTCGCGCACCGCATACTCACCGAGCTCGCCAAACAGCGCAAGAGCGGCAAAGGCCCGAAGTGGCTGCGCCCGGACTGCAAGAGCCAGGTGGCGGTAGCCTACGAGAACGGCAGGCCGGCGTACATAGAAAACGTCGTCGTCTCCACGCAGCACGCGTCGGGGGTAGACCACAAGGAGATTGAAAAGTACATCGTCGAGAAGGTCGTCAAGAAAGTGCTTCCGAAGAGGCTGGTGACCGGCAAGACCGCGTTTTTCGTCAATCCGACGGGAAATTTCGTAATCGGCGGCCCGCAGGGGGACTCCGGATTGACCGGCAGAAAAATCATAGTCGACTCATACGGCGGAACGGGAAGGCACGGCGGGGGCGCGTTCTCCGGAAAGGATCCGAGCAAGGTCGACCGCTCCGCGGCCTACATGTGCCGCTGGGTCGCAAAGAACGTCGTCGCCGCGGGGCTTGCCGACAAGTGCGAAATTCAGGTCGCCTACGCCATAGGATACCCGCAGCCCCTGAGCATCGCCATCGAGACTTTCGGAACCGGAAAGGCGGACGAGGGAACAATAGAAAAGGCCGTCCGCAAGATCTTCAGCTTCAAGCCGGCGGACATAATATCCCAACTTGATTTGCTGCGCCCGATTTACAGAAAGACAACCAACTACGGCCACTTCACGAAATCCGACCTTCCGTGGGAACGCACAAACATGGCCGCAAAGTTGCGCGCGGCCTGCGGCCTGAAGTAGGGGCTCTTCGCCGCAATCGACAAGAATCTTTCGACAAAAATGAAAAACGATTTTAAAGTTGCCGACCTCTCGCTTGCGGCGTGGGGCAGGAAGGAAATAGAAATCGCCGAGGCCGAAATGCCGGGCCTTATGGCGATACGCCGAAAATACGCCCCGAAAAAGCCGCTCGACGGCGTGCGCGTAAGCGGCTCGCTCCACATGACGATTCAGACGGCGGTACTCATAGAAACCCTGAAGGCTCTCGGCGCGGATGTCCGCTGGGCCAGCTGCAACATTTTTTCCACGCAAGACCACGCTGCGGCCGCCGTCGCAAAGGCGGGGGTCTCCGTGTTCGCATGGAAGGGCGAATCCATAGAGGAGTACTGGGACTGCACTTTGCGCGCCCTCACGTGGCCTGACGGCAGGGGCCCGCAACTGATAGTCGACGACGGCGGAGACGCAACGCTCCTTATACACAAGGGATACGAATTGGAGGAGGGCGACGATTGGGTCTTCCAACCCGCCTCGAACCTCGAAGAAAAGGCGATTAAGAACCTCTTGAAGAAAGTCCGCAAGGCGGACAAGAGCCACTGGCACAAGGTTGTAGCCGAATTGGCGGGGGTCTCGGAGGAAACCACCACAGGCGTGCACCGCCTCTATCAGCGCGCGGCGGCGGGCAAGCTTCTGTTCCCTGCAATCAATGTCAACGACTCCGTCACAAAGAGCAAGTTTGACAACGTGTACGGCTGCCGCGAATCCCTCGTGGACGGAATCAAGCGCGCAACGGACGTGATGATTGCCGGCAAAACCGCGCTCGTGTGCGGATACGGCGACGTCGGCAAGGGCTGCGTCCAGGCTCTCAAAGGCCTTGGAGCGACGATTTTGGTTTCCGAAATCGATCCCATTTGCGCGCTTCAGGCGGCGATGGAGGGCTACCGCGTGGTGCGCGTGGAGGACGCTTTGAATACGGCCGACATCTACGTGACGACCACCGGCAACTGCGACGTCATCACGCTCGACCACATGGCGAAAATGAAGGATCAGGCAATACTTTGCAACATAGGGCACTTCGACAGCGAAATTCAGGTGTCCGCGCTGCAAGAATGCAAGGGGGTCAAGCGTGTAAATATAAAGCCGCAAGTCGACAGGTACACCTTCCCCGACGGGCACTCCATATTTCTCCTTGCGGAAGGCAGGCTCGTCAACCTCGGCTGCGCGACGGGGCACCCGTCGTTCGTCATGAGCAACTCCTTCAGCAACCAGACGCTCGCGCAAATGGACTTGTGGAAAAACCGCGGCAAATACGCCAACAAAGTTTACGTGCTGCCGAAAAAACTCGACGAGGAGGTCGCGCGCCTGCACCTGCAAAAGCTCGGCGCGCGACTGACGAAACTCACAAAGAAACAGGCCGACTACATCGGAGTAAAGCCCGAAGGCCCGTACAAGCCGGATTTCTATCGTTATTAATCTCCATCGGAAAAATACCATGAAAAAACTCATAGCATCAGCCTTTGCCGCGGCGGCGGCACTGTTTTCGGCACACGCACAGGACGGGGTATTCCCAATGCAGTCGTTCTACAACCCTTCTTTGGAATACCTGCACGCGTCGGCGTCGGTAGGGTTTGAGTCGCAATACGTATTCCGCGGAGAAAAGCTGGCAAATTGCAGCATACAGCCGCAGGTCGAGCTGCTCTATCCGGTGGCCGGCTTCGACATTACGGGCGGCGCATGGTTCAACGCCCCGCTGTACGGCTCAAAGTACGACGATCTCTCGGAACTCGACCTCTATGCGGACGTCGCATACAAGTATAAATCCTTCACGGTAAAGGCCGGCTACATATACTACTGGTACACGTCGGGCGCAGGCCCCAACAAACGCTCGAACGACATGGAAGTCTATGGCGGAATATCGTTCGACACGGCCGCATACATGTTTGGAGACATAAACTTGAATCCGTCGCTCTTCTACTTCTACAACTGGGTTTTGAATCAGCAGACTGTTGAGCTGTCGTTCTCCTACGATTTTGAAATAGGCGAACTGATTGCGGGCTGGTCGAAGCTCAAGATGCCGATAGGCTTGTACAGCGGATACGTGTCGGCCGGCGACAAGGGCAGGAACGGTGAAGGCGTCTCGTACTTCTACTACGGGGTGCAGGTGGATTTGGCTTACGAATTGACGCCGTTTTGCACAATCAGCGGCGGCGTGCGCTGGTCGCAGCGTTCCGGCGGGGAGGACTTCGACTACTTCCGCCTGACCCAATATCCGCTGAACGGGGCCGAGAGCAACATATGGTTTGGCGGCCGCATATCCTTCGGATTCTAAACCGTTTTGCAAAAGCCCAAATTCCGCAAAATTAAAATTTGCGGAATCGAAAAAAATCCGCGCGCATTCCGCGCGCCGAAAATACCGACGGGGCGCTTCATTGAAAGATGAAGCGCTTTGTCGATTTTTAAGACCGGAAAAATATTGCGGAGGCGGAGGCGCGAAAGAGATTTCGCCGCATTTAAAGGGATTGTAAAAAATCGAATTTTAGGGCTTGGGATTTCAAAGATTTTTCGGCCGAATTTCAAAACAGGACAATATTCGATTTCCCGAAAGGGGAAAGAATTTCAAACGTTCACTCCTTAGGCCGCGCGCCGAAACAGACAAAATATACGCAAGAATTTCCCGCGCTTTTTTGCCGCGAGAGGATAAAAAAACGATATTTTCAATTCCGTTGCCGCTCCTCAAAGCCGCTCCATTGTCAGGTTCGGCACACCCCCCAGAAAAAATGCTACGCAAACGGAAACGTTTGCCAAATTCCGCTTCGCTTTTGCAAAATCAAATTTTGCGATAAACCGAATTTTGCGATGCGACGCTTTTCAACCCAATGCGCAACGGACGCCGGCCGACTTTCCAAAATGTTTAGATAAAATTCGGACAATAAAATGCCGCCGGCACATTCTCCAAAATGCCGCCAAAAATCCCGCGGCCAAACGGCGCCCCGCCCTTGCCGCAACGAACAAAATCGGATTCAAAATCGCAATAAGCCGCTTAAATTTAATGGTAATCCGCCGCATGAAATTCGTCCTGCCGCAACCGCCAACACTTGGACGGCAAATTTGCCAAAGCTGAAACTTCGCGCCCCGAAAGGCTTAAATTAACGCCCGAAATTCGGGGCAAAATCAACTCAGGCCGTACAAAAAATCCAAAAATTGCCTGCGATTGGCCAAAAAATATTGACAATCGGAACTGCCCGCGCATAGTCAAAAATATTATTAATGGTGATGTTCAGTAGCTCAGCGGTAGAGCAGGTGACTGTTAATCACTTGGTCGCAGGTTCGATCCCTGCCTGAACAGCCATTGGAATGGTCGCATTTCTTTTTTTAGAAGTGCGGCCTTTTTTTTGAGAACATATGGTTTGCGTTTCGCGCGCGCAGACATTGGAAATTGATTTTGGCAAACAAGTATCGCTACTGCAAAAAATCTACACCCTCACGCATGTTGAATACGCTTCGGTCGTGGATTTTTATTCCCGTTTCTTCGCGCGAACTCATTGTTTCAGTTTGCGCATGAACGGAGAGCGCAGACATTTGCGTTTCGAACGTTCAACCATTGGAATCGCCCGTTTTTCCGCCTGCTTAAAGGGATTGCGGGTTTTTTCATTTTCCCGGCATGCGTTAATGCGATTTGCGCAAGTGCGAAAATTTTACGCAAATTTTTGGCCGATTCCTACCCGTCTTCACAGGCGCGATAAAGCCGCAATAAAGTCTGCGCGCCGGCGCATGAAAGGAGGGAAAGTCAAAAGCCCGCGATATGAGCCGTTGGAACAAAACCGGCTTGCGCGCGGCGGTATTTTTCGCCCGTTGGCAGAGTTTTTTCTCTGCCCAAAAAACGACAATCGGCGCAAACCTCTTTTTTATTTTCGTCTTTTTCCTTCCGCATGCGGAATCTTTCGCGCCCCGCGCAAATCCCCGCGCAGACTTTAACGGGCAACGCAAGGCGCGCCGCACCAATCTCTACCGAATCAAAACCATCGCGCAAATCCCGACCGCGCCAATCCCGAATTTCACAATGCCCCTGCGGCGCCCCGCATTCAGCCCGCGCAGCGCGCTTTTTCTACTTTACAAGCGGCCCGTTTTCAATAATGAATGAATCGCATAATAATATGTCTTTTAACGCGATAATAGCCAAAATTGGAACGCTGACAGCAATAATCTTTACTGTCCTTCAATGTATCGGCTTTTTGATAAACGCGCGCATTCCGATGGAGTCGATATTGATCGGCGCGGCGGTAATACCCATCAGGCTGTTTTATCTGTCAAGAATGTCGGATATCAGCAAGAATATGGCGCGCTATATCCTGTGGGTCAGCTGGGACCTTTCGCTGATAGTGGTGCCGACGCTCATGTTCGACTATTACACTGCCGGAACGTACATGAACATGAACGGCGTCACTTTCATGTACAATGTAAGCGACGTGTCGTTCTGCATAAACATCGGCACATACACGATGATGCTGACGTTCCTGGCCTCGGTTTGGTGCAAAAACGAAAAGACTCCGAATTTCGACTATTTTCTGAAGGCGTCCAAAACGGGATTTTACGCGACGATAGCCGGAGTCGTGGCGCTGAACGTCGTCGCGCTGGCGATAGTAAAGATTTTCGGCTTGGGAACGCTCGGCGAGCAGGCGGTTCTGCTGCCCTACAAACTTACCGCCATCACGAATTTCTTTGCCTACGGAATTGCGCCGTTCATTCAAATTTTCATTTTGGACGCCATGTGCAAGCGCAAGATAAACGTTCTTGTCCCGATAGGAATAATAATGGCGCTCAGCGTTCTGACGGCGTACGTATCGCTGTCGAAGGGCGCGCTAATCAAGCCGGTTGTCATCATAGCGGTGTACGTGATAATGACGAAGCGCCTGAGCGCCGGATTTGTCTACTTCAGCCTTGCCCTGTGCCTCATAGCGTTCGTGATGGCGAGCTTTCTCGGCGCGTATCGGGATTCGAAAAAGACGATTTACAAAGAGAGTCTTACGTCCGCCGGAATGGGATATTCCGCAATGGAGTACGTTCACAGGATATTCACCGACGGCCACATGTTCATAAAGCTGAACTCCATCATGGGGCAGGAGGAGCTCTTTAGCTCGCTGAAGCACTACAACTACGACGTCACCGCCTTTCACACCTACGGAATCGACCAAACTCCGCACCACGCAATGCACAGCTCCGGCTGCGTCACTCTTCCCGGCGCGTACATGTTCGGATACCCGTTCTATACCTTCATCGTGATATTCATATCCCTGTTCGTGCTATATATCGATTACGGATTTCCGCGATCCAAGGGCATGCTGGCGTCCACGATGATGCGCGTATTTTTCGCATATTATTTCGGAAAGTACATACTGCCGATGATGCTGCTCGAATTTTCGACAAAGCTTTACAACGGCGTCTATAACAGCGCGCTTTATCTATTGCTGCTGATACTCTGTTTCGTGTTCTACCTTAAGTTCTTCTGCGTAAAAAAGAGGACGGAATAGTTCCCATGGATACGGAGAACGAAACCGCGCAATTCCGCGTGAGCGACAACAACCGGAGAATGACGAAGAATACTCTGGTTTTGTACGTCAGGCTCATAGTCGTGATTGTGCTGAATCTGTTTTTGACAAGGCAGCTGGTGCTGATTCTCGGCATTGTCGATTACGGAATCACCTGCCTGCTCGGCGACATAGTGACCCTGTTCTCCTTCCTCTCGAACACCATGGCGATAACGACGTCCCGCTACCTCAACATAGAGCTGGGAAGGGGCGACTTGGACAGAATGGCCAAGCTGTTTTCCATATCCGTAATCGCCTACATAATATTCGTCGCCGCGATTTTCATTGCGAGCGAAGCCGTGGGCACGGTCCTATTCTTCCACTACATAGACATTCCGGCCGAAAAGACGGTTCCGGCCTTCTATTTTTTCCAGTTTGCGCTGGCGGCGTTCGTGCTGAACATATTGAGCATTCCGTATTACGCGTTTTTGATTTCGGTCGAGAACATGGGGGCGTACTCATACATAACCATTCTGGAAATAGTGATGAAGGTCGGGCTGGTCGCGCTGATGGGGATTGCGGGATTCGGAGAAAAGCTTCAGATATACGGAATCATACTCCTGGCCGCGGGGGCGGTAAAGCTGGCGCTCTATTTCGGCTACTGCAACATAAAATACAAAGAGAGCAGGTTCGTGCGCTACTGGAGCGTTTCTGACTTCAAGGAGATTGTCGTGTTCGGCGGCTGGAATTTGTGGGGCAGCGTATCGGACATAGTGGTGTCGCATGTCAGGAGCATAATGCTGAACGGATTTTTCGGCTCCGTGGTGAACGCGGCCAACTCGATAGCCGTGCAGGTGTCCACGGGGCTGTCCAGCTTCATGGGCAATTTCATGATAGCCACAAGGCCGCAAATAATAAAGTACTGGGGAGCCGGTGACAGAAAGAATTGCATGAAGCTCGCATTCCAGTCCACAAAGCTGGGATACTTTCTCCTGCTGCTGATGATAGCGCCCATATACACAAACATAGAGTGGATTTTGAAAATCTGGCTTAAGACCTATCCGGGCGAGACGGTGATATTTACCAAGCTCTTTATGGCGCAGGTGCTGGTAAACGCGCTGTCGCTGTCGCTGATGACGCTTGCGCAGGCGTCGCGCAAAATCGCGCTTTACCAGACGCTGATAGGCGTAATACTGCTGATGAACATTCCGATAGCCTATGCGGCTTTGAAACTCGGCTGCACGGCGCAGTTCGCAATTGCCATAAGCGTCATATTGTGCGTGGTGTGCCTGTTTGCGCGCCTGGCGGTGCTGAGGTTTACGATACGCCTCGACGTGCGCGGCTTTCTGGTGTCGGTTGCGGTAAAGTGCGCGGCGGTCACCGCGGCGGCGTACGCGGCGTCGGTTGCGGTGAAGTTCGCGGTTCCGTGGAACATTCCGTCGATGGCTTTGGTCGGACTTGCGGTTGCGGGAATAATTTACTTTCTCGGAATGGACTCCTCCGAACGCGGCGCCGCAAACGCGTACGCGGCAAACATAATGCGCAAATTCATATGATAGACTTCGGCGACAAATCCAAATGCTGCGGCTGTTCGGCATGCGTTGCCGCCTGCCCGAAAGACTGCCTGAAAATGGAGCCCGACGCCGAGGGATTCCTGTATGCTAAAGCGTCGAACGCGGCCGCATGCATACAGTGCGGATTGTGCGAAAAAGTCTGCCCTATGCGGAACGCCTCCGAATTTCCGCTCGCCCGTTTCGCATACGCCGCGATTGCGGGGGACGAAAAGGCGCTGGCGCGCACGTCGTCAGGAGGCGGATTCTACGTGCTTGCCAAAGACGCGCTGGAATCCGAAGGGGGAGGAGTCGTGTTCGGGGCGGCATGGGACAAGTCCGCCTGGCGCGTCGTCCAAAAATCCGCCGACTCGTTGGAGGGCTTGGAGGACTTCCTCGGCAGCAAGTACGTCCAATCCGACCCGAAAGACACGCTTGCGCAGGCGCAAACGCTGTTGAACTCCGGCCGCCGCGTCCTGTACTCCGGAACGCCGTGCCAAATAAACGCCCTAAACCTCTTCCTACGGAAGAAGTACGACAATCTCACTACGGCGGCAGTGGCCTGCCACAGCGTTCCCTCCCCGGCGGTCTGGTCGGTTTTTCTGGAAAACTGCCGCCGAAAAAATTCCGATTCCGACATAAGGAACATCAGATTCAGAAAAAAGTACGAGACTAAATACTACGGAAAAAGCTGCATGGGATTCGCCGTGGAAACCGACGCGAAAGAATCGGAAAAAGCGCAGGACTATTGGAGCACTCCGTTCGGGAGAGCCTTTATCGGCGACCTCATTTCCCGCCCGTCGTGCGCCGATTGCCCCGCCAAAGAAAGCAGGTGCTCGGCCGATTTCATAATCGCCGACTTCTGGGGCGCGAATTTTGAAGACCCGTCGCTGAATCCGCGGGCGGGGCTTTCGGCCATACTGCCAAACTCGCCTAAGGCCGAGGAGACGCTTGAGCGGCTCGCCGGCAAGTTTTCCCTCCTGAGGCGTTTTCCGTACGAAGCCGCCGCCAAGCATAACGAGGGAATCAGGCGCGCGCGCAGGCTGAATAAGGACAGGGACAAATTCTTCGCCGAATTTGCGCGCGCCCCGAACCCCCAAGCAAAATACAAAGTCCTGCTCAAGTGGACGACGCCGCCGTTAAGAACCCGCGCAAAGACAGCCCTGAAACGCTGCATTCGCGCGGTTCTTTTCAAGCTCGGACTTTGGAATGCCGCAAGAAAGCTGGCGGGCAAAAAGTAGCATGAAAATAGGAATATTCACATTTCACCGCGCGCACAATTACGGAGCGATGCTCCAGGCGTACGCGCTTCAGGAATTTCTGTCCTCAAAGGGCCACGACGCGGAGATTGTGGACTATCGGCCGGACTATATAGAAAACACCTACGCCGTTTTTCCGAAGCTCGAATACTACAAGTCCAAAACGCTCACGGAAAACCTGTGGATTTGGCTGCACTGGCCGTTCTACGCGCTGATGTTTCCGGCAAAAATTTTCAGGCGCAGGGTGTTTGAAAAATTCATATCCGAACATTTCAAATTGTCGGGCGAATTTCCGGCCTGCATGAAAACCGCCGGATACGACGCGACAGTGTTCGGCAGCGACCAAATCTGGAATTTCAACATAAGCGGACTCAAGCCCGACAAAGTTTACTGGGGCGCGGAATTTATACCCGCCGGAACCCTGAAACTTTCATACGCGGCAAGCGCGGGCGCATACACAAAACGCATCGCCCAAACGGAATCGTTGGGAGAGCTGCTGAACGGATTGGACGCGATTTCCGTGCGCGAAAACGAGCTTGCCGAACAGCTGCGTCCGCTTTCAAAAAAGCCTATAACAACCGTGCTGGACCCCACCCTTCTCGTCCCTCCCGCCCTATGGGAGGCGCTGGCGCAAGATCCGCGAGAGAAGGAGAAATACCTGCTCGTCTACGAAGTTTACCACACGCGCTCTACACTCGCCATCGCAAGGAAACTGGCGCGCGAACTCAACCTCAAAATAGTGCGCGTCTGGGCGGGATACCGCCCGGAAAATCCGCTTTCCACGGAGACGCAGACGTCAGTGCAGCGGTTTTTGGGACTTGTAAAAAACGCCTCATGCGTGGTGACTACGTCCTTCCACGCCGTCGTATTTTCCGCCGTATTCAAGCGCGACTTCTACTACGTGTCGGACAACAACTCCTCCGAAAACAGGGTCGTGCAAATACTCGACGTGCTGGGGCTGTCCGACAGAATCGCCCCTTCCGACAAAAAACCGGCTTTTTCAAGCATCGACTGGGACAGGCAAAAGCTGCGGTCGCGCCTTGAGCGCGAGCGCGAAAATTCCGAGGCGTTCATTCTCCGGGCGCTGGAATCACAAAAGAAGAATCCTTGATAACCCGCCGATTTTTACGATGCTCAAACGAACGCTCCAAAAAATGAAAAACGCGCGGCGCGCGCGGAAATTTCGGTGCGGAAGTTTCGGCAGACGGCGCACCTTGCGCCGCATTCGGGCAATGCATGAATAAATCCAAAGCGACAATACTGTCAATCCTGCTGTGCATGGCTGTCGCAGCGGCGGCGGGATTTGCGACATACAAGGCGTTGACGCGCTACTATGCCGACTTCGACAACGCGCTTTTCTACGCGCTTTGCGCCGCGGGCAAAAACGACCCCGGATTCTTCGAACGCGCCCTTCCCAAATTCAAATCCGACTCCAGAAGGCGCGACGCCGAAATAGTGTCCGCAATATCAAACGGCGGCATTTTAATCTCCTCCGACCCCGCCGAAACGGCGTTTTTCAACCTCGCCGGAAGGATTCTGCGCGGCGCGCGCATCGGGGAGGCGGAACTTGAAAATACGGCGAAAAACGTTTTCGGTTCGAAAGTTCGCCGCATGGAAACGGGGCTCAGGCTGGCCTATCTCGCGCTGTCGCAGCGCAGATTTGGGCTGGCCGAATCCATAGCCTCAGCATTCGACTGCGATTTGAACCGGCTGCAAGCAACCGCCATTGCGGCGGGGGCAAGATTGGCGGACCTGAAAAAAACCGCCCCCCACTACGCGCGCGAATTTTCCCTGCTGGACGCCAGCCTGCCAAAAAGGAAAAATCCCGACCTGGCCAAGAAGGCTTCCGACCGGCTTCGCCAACTGTCCGACGGAACGTACTACTTCAACAAATACCTTCTGGCGCAATGCCTCTCCAACTGCGGCGAATACGGCAAGGCGTTGAACGTCCTTGAGGACATGTACCGCACAGCCTCAAATCCGCCCTTCAATTTCGCCATACACAGGGAAAAGGTAAGGACGTTTGCCGCAAGTTTTTTTGCGGCAAACGGCGACGAGGCGAGACTGAAGTCAGTAATGGACAACGCGGCAAGCCCGGAGGAAACCCTAAAAATACTCTCCGCCGTCGCTCCCGTCTGCGCGCTGGTCATGGGGCCGGACAAGGCGGCGGAAATCATATCGGAATATTCGAGCTTCGGAAGGCGCGCGGAAATGATGCTCGCCCCGCCCGCGCCGTCGCTGTTTTAACGCGCAAATCTCGAACGCCGAAACGCGCCCGGACGCCCCGCGAACTTTTAAATTCCGCCGCAAACCGCATCCACTTTCGCCCAATCCCGCTTTCGATTGCGCATTTAATTGGGCAACCAGCCCCGAAAGCCGCAGTGTATCTTAAGATTTGATTTTGGAAAAATGAAGTAGGATTTGGAAAAAGGTTCTTGGGAGGGCTGTTGCAAGGGCGGTTCAGAGAGATTGTAAAGGGAGTTCAGTTTATATTAAACTTGGAACAGGCCGAAAACCTTTCCAAATCTTACTTCATTTGGGGGGGCTGCCGGCGCAAAAGTTTCCGAACTTAAATTCGTCCGACAAGTCCGCCTCAAAGCCTTTAAATTCCCGCCATTTCCCATCTCCAATCTCATCTTTCAAATATCAGCGGGCGGTATTCCTTTCCGAAAATCTTAAAAAAATGGGCGTCTGTCTCAAGCATTCGATTTTTCCCTCAAACCTTGTAATACGATACAGATTTTATCCTCCAAATCTTGCGATGCGATAAAGCAATATCCTCTATTTTTTCGAAAATAAAACTCCCGCGCGCAACGTGCAAGGCGTCCGACTTTTGCGGCAAACATACGGCAAACAAAGGCGGAATCTGTTTGCCCGCGCGCGTTCGCGGAACGCGGAACGCGCGAACATAAGGCATGCAAATATGACAAAGCCGCGCAAGCGTCTTGCGCGGCCGAGCCGCCCTCCGGCGGCCTCCCGAACAACTCCGTTTCGGGCAAGGCGAAAAAACCGATTAGAGATTAATCGGCAGACTCCATCTCCGCCTTTTCAAATTCCTCCTGACTGCGTATCGGCGAGTACATGTCCGCCTTCATCTCCTCCGAGGTGGCCTGCATTGCGTGCGTCCAACCGCCGCCGAGCGCGCCAATCAGCTCGACGCAGGCGCGATATTTATCGCCCAAAAGAGACAGCTGCAAACGCTCGTTCGCCAGCGCCAAACGCTGGGCGTCGCTGACTGCAAAATAGTCCTCCGCGCCGAGATCGTACTGTTTCTGCGTCAAATCCTGAACCTTCAAAGACGACTTCGTCACCTCGCGGCGGCGCGCGTACTCCGCGTTCAAATGATTGATGGAAGTCAGCGCGTTCTCAACGTCGCCTATCGCCGTGAGAACCGTGGCCTTGTAGCGCTCAAGCGCCTGCTTGTGCGCCGCAAGCGCGACCTGCTTTTGGGCGTAGATGCGCCCGGCCTGAAATATCGGTATGTACACCTGCGGACTGACGCCCCACGCAAAGCTCGCCGAATCGAGCAGCTTCTCAAAATTGTTGCTCTGCATGCCCGCGTTGGCCGTAATGGAGACCGTCGGGAAGAATCCCGCCTGCGCGACGCCTATTTGCGCGTTGGCGGCAAAAACCTCCCTCTCGGCCTGCGCGATGTCCGGGCGGCGTTCGAGAAGCTGCGACGGCACGGCCTGCGGAAGCTGCGGAAGTTTTTCCTCAAGGGGCTTGGCCTCAAACTTGAACTTCGACGGAGGCACGCCCACCAATATCGCCAGCTGGTTTACCGCCAGCGCCATGGAACGCTCCACCGCCGACAACTGCGCGGCGGCCTCGTTCTCCTGAAGCACGGCGCGGTGCAAGTCCAAGTCGTTCGCGTAATTAAATTTTACGCGGCGGCGCACAAATTCCGTCTGCTCCTTGCGGACTTGAAGCGTGCGGACAAGCAGGTCCTTCTCCGAAACGTACTGCCTAATCGTGAAATATGTCGAGGCCACATTCGTGTGGAGTATCAGCATCATGTTGTAATACGCGTCCAAAGCGGCCTGCGCCTGCCCCTCGGCGGATATGACCATGCTCTGAACCCTGCCGAAGAAGTCCAAATCCCACGTGAGCCCGACGCCTACCGCCCAGCGGTTGTACGTCCCGGTGCTTGACTGCTGGTAGTTTCTCGACGTGCCCGTGCGCGCGTAGTCCGCGTTTGCCGAAGCCTGCGGATACAAGTCGGCCTCGTTCATGCGCGCGTTCTGCCTGGCCTGTTCGACCGCGTAAAAGGCCGCGGCCAGATTGGGGCTGTTTTTGGAGCTCAGCGCGATGAGATTGTCGAGCGCGGTGTCGGAAAATATGCACCACCATTCGCCCTTGGGCAGGGTGTCGCTCGGCACGGCCTCCTTCCAAAGCCCGTCGTCTCTGGAGAAGTGTTCGGCGGTCAGGTCCCAGTTCGCCACTTCGGAATCGGGATTCTCGTAGTCCGGCCCGACCGTGCACGAACACAACAGCCCCGCCCCGAAAACCGCCAGAATATTTATATAATTTCTCATACTTCCATTCCCCTCAATAAAATCACTTTTCCGGCAACGCGGGCTTGTACCCGCGCCGAATTACATAGAAGAATACCGGCGTAAAGAGCAAGCCCAAAATTGTCACGCCAAGCATTCCGAAAAATACCGACGTCCCCAACGCCTGCCTCAATTCCGAACCCGATCCCGTCCCGTAAGCCAGCGGAACCACGCCCAAAATGAACGCAAACGACGTCATCAAAATCGGGCGCAGCCTGTTCTTCGACGCCGCGCTTACCGCGCTGACTACCTCCTCGCCGCGCTCCTGCCTCTGCTTTGCGAACTCGACAATCAGAATCGCGTTCTTGCACGCAAGCCCGATTAGCACGACAAATCCGACCTGCGTCATGATGTTGTTGTCCATTCCGCGCAGCAAGACGCCGCTTATTGCGAACAGCAGCACCAGCGGCACCACCAGAATCACCGACAGCGGCAGCTTCCAACTTTCGTAGAGCGCCGACAGCAACAGGAACACGAACAGCACGCACATTCCAAATATGTAAATCGAAGTGTTGCCCACGCGCTTTTCCTGGAACGCCAAATCCGTCCATTCTATATCCATTCCGGCGGGCAGATTCTCCTTGGCGATCTTCTCGATGGCCGCCATCGACTGCCCCGTGCTATAACCGATTCCGCAATTGCCCATCAGCTCCGCCGCCGGATACAGATTGTAGCGGCCGACGCGCTCCGGACCTATCGTGCGCTTTACGTCGGCAACCGACCCCAACGGCACATTGACCCCGCGCACGTTCGGGACCTTCAATTTGTATATGTCGGATATTTCGCTCCTGTTTCCGCCCTCGGCCTGCGCCATTACGCGGTAGACTCTGTTGAGAATGTTGAAGTCGTTTACGTACACCGAACCGAGGTTGAACTGCATAGTCTCGAATATGGAGGAAATGGGAACGTTCAACTTCTGCGCGCGCTCCCGGTCTATGTCCACATAGAGCTGGGGAGACGAGACGCGGAATGTCGTAAACGCGAGCGACACGGCGGGATCCTGCATGGATTTCATCGCCAGCATTCGCGTGCATTCCTCCACGGCGTTTATCCCCTTCCCGGTCCTGTCCTGAACCATCGCCTTGAAGTCGCCTCCGGCCCCTATGCCGTTGACGGCCGGCGGCGTCAGGACGAAAGTCGACGCTTCCGGCACCTGTTTCATCAGGGCGAAAGACAATCCGCTGATGAACGAATCCAGATGCAATCCCTTCTTCAAACGCTCGGACTTCGGGTGGAGCTTCATGAATATTGCGCCGGCGTTGGAGGCCTTGCCGAATGTGGCTCCATTCAACCCCACGACGGACATGACGGTATCGACGTCCGGAAACGTGCGTATTATGGATACTATCTTCTTCATCACGCTGTCCGTGTGGTCGAGCGCGGCGCCGTCGGGCAGCTGCACCGTACAGAACACGTATCCGGTATCCTGCTTGGGTATGAACCCCTTTGGCGTAATGTCGAACAGGTACACGCTGAATGCCAGCATGAGCGCGTACAACAAAAACATGGGCGCCCACAGCTTTACGATTACGCGCACAAACCTCCCGTATATTTCCGAAATCCACCTGAATCCCGCGTTGAACGCCCTGAAAAACCAGCCGAACAAAAAGTTCCACGCCCGGCTGAACGTGTCGGGGCGCTCCTGCGGCTTCATCATCAGCGCGCACAGAGCCGGAGAAAGCGTCAGCGATACGACGCCCGAAAGTATCGTGGAAACCGCTATCGTCAGCGCGAACTGCCTGTAAAACTGCCCCGATATTCCCTCGATAAACGCCGTGGGAATAAACACGCTGCTGAGCACCAGCACTATGGCTATGAGCGCGCCCTGCACCTGCGTCATGGCCTTCTTGGTGGCCTCCTTTATTTCGAGGCCGTCGCGCAGATTGCGCTCGACGTTCTCGACGACGACGATGGCGTCGTCAACCACTATGCCGATCGCCAGCACGAGTCCGAACAGGCTGAGGTTGTTTATCGAGAACCCGAAAAGCGACATGAAAAAGAACGTCCCGATCAGCGACACCGGAATCGCAAAAAGCGGAATCACGGCCGCGCGCCAATCCTGAAGGAACACCATCATGACGAGAACGACCAGCAAAACCGCCTCGAAAATCGTGTGGTAGACGGCGTCCACGGAGGCGCGTATGTATTCGGTGTTGTCGACCGCTATGTAGTAGTCCATTCCCGCGGGGAAGTCGGCCTTCATTTCCTCCAGCGTCTTGCGTATGACTTCCACCGTATGGAGGGCGTTCGTGCCGGGCAGCTGGTAAATGGCCATGGTGACCGCGGGGGAGGCGTCCATGTAGGAGTCGTCGCTGTAAGTGTAGGATCCCAATTCTATGCGGGCCACGTCTTTGAGCTGGACGATTTTCCCGTCGGGGGTGTACCTGATTATTATGCGCTCAAACTCCTCCGGCGACGTCAGCCTGCCCTGCGTATTGATGATGAGCTCGTGCGCGGCGTCCGGAGACGAAATCGGGGGCTGGTTGATTTTTCCGGCCGCAACCTGCTTGTTCTGCTCGCGCAAGGCCGCGACAACTTGCGAGGCGGTCATATTGAAGTGGTCGAGCCTGTCGGGATTGAGCCATATGCGCATGCTGTATTCGCGCGAGCCGAAAACCGTGATGTCGCTGACGCCGTAGATGCGCGCGAGGCGGTCGTTCATCTGGGTGATGGCGTAGTTGGTCATGTATATCTTGTCGCGCGAGCCGTCCGGCGATACGAGGTTGACGGCGACAAGCATGTCCGGAGAGCGCTTCTTGACGACCACGCCTATGTTGCGCACCTCCTCCGGAAGCCTCGAACTGGCCATGGAGACGCGGTTCTGAACCTGCACCTGCGCGATGTCGATGTTCGTTCCAAGCTCGAATGTGACGTTTATCGACGCGCTGCCGTCGGCGTTGCACTGGCTGGACATGTACATCATGTTCTCGACGCCGTTTATTTCCTGCTCCAGCGGCGCTATAGCCGTGTTCATCAAAATCTCCGGCGACGCCCCCGGATAGTTCAGCGTGACCGATATTGTCGGCGGCACGATTTCCGGGTACTGCGTGACAGGCAGGCTCACATACCCGACTATGCCAAGCAGCGTTATTATAATCGAAACGACCGACGCAAATATCGGGCGATCTATGAAAAAGTGCGAAAACTTCATTGTCTTTCCCCTTTTTTATCGGAAGCGCAAACGCCCCTACTTCGCCTGGGCGTCTTTTTTCCCGGCGTCCGCCGCGGGGGGCTGCTCCTTGAGTTCGGAAGGTATGACCTTCGCCCCCGGAGCGGCGCGGTGAAGCCCCTGCGCAACCACGCGGTCGGTCGGCGACAATCCCTCCTCTATCACGCGGTACTTGCCGTCGAGCCTCCCGACCTTCACGGCGCGATACTGCGCCACGTTGTCCTTGTCAATGACTATAACATAGCGGCTGACGAGGTCCGTGCCGATTATCTCCTCCGGAACGACGAGCGAGTCTCCGACCGCGCCGGGGCGCATTCTCAACTTGCCGAACATGCCGGGAGCCAAATATCCGTCCTTGTTGTCGAAATCGGCGCGCATGGTGAGGCTGGAAGTCTCCTGACCTATGCGGTTGTCGTAATAGTTGAGCGTTCCCTTAAACGTCTGATGATCGCCCATGACCATGGTGAAATACACCTCCGGACCCGTCCGCTTAACCATGTCTATGCTCTTGAACACCCCGTTCTTGGCGTAGTTTACAAAATCGCGCTCGCTGATTTCAAAGTACACTTGGACGACGTCGCTTTCGACAATCGTGGCAAGGAGGGTAGAATTTGCCGTCACGAGATTTCCTATATCGACAAACCTCTCGCTCATTCTCCCCGACATCGGCGCGCGTATGTGCGTGTAGTCGAGATTGAGCTGGGCTTCCTTCTCGCGGGCGTCGGCATTCATGAGCGCGGCTTCCGCGGAGAGCAGCTCGCTTTGGCGCGTCTCCAAGACTTCCTTCGCCAGAGCGTTGGCCGCGTACAGCTCCTTTGCGCGCGCAAGATTGCTCTTGGCAAGCAGCAGTCGCGCCTCGACCTCCTTGCGGGCGGCCTTGGCCGCGGCCAGCGCGGCCTCGTAGGGACGCGGATCTATGACGAAGAGCAGATCGCCCTTTTTGACGTACTCGCCGTCCTGAAAATTCTTTTCCAGCAGGTAGCCGTTCACGCGCGAACGCAAATCGACCGTGGCAACCGCCTGAACCCTCGCGGTGTATTCGTCCCAAATGTCAACCGCCCTCTTCTGAGGATAGACGAACTTGACCTCCGACATCACAGACGGCATTCCCCCCTGCCCATTTTCCGCCTTGTCGCAGCCGGACATCGCCGCAGCCGCCGCAAACGCGATTGATACAAAAATTGTGATTGATTTGCCTTTCATATTCTTATTCCAAGATTTTATCTATTAATTCCGCGTTCACCGCGCCGACCCGCCGCACACAGGCGCGGTCGAAGCACTTCCAGCGCATCGACCTGACAACCCCGGTGCGGGCATTGTTGAAAAGATGGACCTGCCCCATGAGCATCTCGGCAATTATATGGGCGCGCTCGCCCGCGTACTTGCCGCCGCTGCCTATTTCCACAAGCTTCCACATCATGTCGCTCACGGGTTTGAAGGCCTTTTTAAAAAACATATCGAAAACCCTGCCGCTCAAAAATTCCTCGCGCATTATTATCATGATTATGTAGCGCAGGCATTCGCCGGAATGCCCCTCGCAGGACATTCGGGAGGCCAGTATCGACTTTATCAGCTCCCTGGCCTCCTCCGCTGAACCGCTCTTCTTGACCCTTTCAAACCATTCGCAATGGCGGCGGTCGTAAATCTCCATAAACTCAACTATCTGCCGCGCAACAGCCTCGTACAAACCGTTCTTGCCGCCAAAATAATAACTTATCGCGGCGTGGTTGACGCCGGCCCTCTTGGCGATGCTGCGCGTGCGCGCGGCCGCGAGGGAGTTCATTCCGAACTCCTCAAGCGCGGCGGCCATGATTCTGGATTTGGCGTCGCCTCCGACGCGTCCGTCCAACATGGCCTGTACGTAGTTGCCCTCCTTCATAAAAATAAAAGTTTTAATCAAATGGTTCAACCTTTTGGTGATGTCAACGCTTTTTTTGCAAAAAACGCCCCGCCATTCGCATATTCCTAAGGCATTGCGCGGATTAAAAAATGCGCCATTGCCGCGCGATTGCGCGCCCGCCGCCTTTTGCCGCTTTAATACGGACGCCGCCGATTTCCCGATTTCCACTTTTTTGAAGGCCCTTTGCGCGCGGATTCCGGGATTAGTCGCGTGCGGAGGTTGGGGGGATTCCGCCCGCAATTTTTCCGCCTCATTTTTTCGGTCTTACGCGCGCCGGGCGAAAACCTGAAAAGGGATTCGTCCAAAATTTCAAAGCCGTCCCGACAGATGGCGCGGGCCTAATCATGAGGGTCTAATCTCGCAGACTCAATCGCGCGGATTGGTTGTGCGCGATGCGCATGTCGGGCTGCGTGCGGGGTACATGCGGGGAGGGGCGCGATAAATACTTTTTCGCTTTGGCATTCTTACCTGCTGTTCCTCCATTTTTTTCGACTTTCATTTCCCCCCACCTGCGATTCCCGCAAGACCCCCTCCCCGAAAACCGCTCAGCCGCCGAAAATTCCGCCGGCAAAAGCGGAAAAACTTTTTTCGCCTTTGCCGGTTTGCCGGCTATCCCCGCCTTCAAAACGGGTCGGAAGCGGCAAGCGTTTGAAAGTCCGCTTTCCGCAGGAAATCGAAAATCTCACCGCAAGCTCCGCACCCGCGTTTTCCTTCGCAAATCTCTTTCGCGGCGAAGCATCAGAATTGGGACCGAGCCGCACTTTCGGCGCCGCGCCTTCCCAACCTCCATTCTTTTGCCGACACTTCCAAATCTCTCCGACACCGCCCATTCGGAATATCCCCATAAAACATTTTCGCAAAAAAAAGATTAAATCCGTTGCCGCCCCTGTACTCGCCTTTACCTTCGCAGGCAATCTCCCCCCCTCGTTTCCTCTTCCTCCGCCGCCGGGCGGGCGCAGTGTATCGTGAAATTTAATTTTGGAAAACGAAGTAGGATTTGGGAAAATGTTCTTGGGAAGGGTCTCGCAAGGGCGGTTCAAGAAGGTTGTAAGGGAAATGCAACTTATGTTAAACTTGGAATAGGGCGAAAAACTTTCCAAATCTTACTTCATTTGGGGACGCCGGCGTAAAAAATTTCCAAACTCAAATCCGGCGACAAGTCCGCCTCAAAGTCTTTAAATTCCCACAATTTCCCGTTTCCAATCTCATCTTTCAAATGACAATAGGCGGCGTTTCCAAAAAAGCCGGAACAAAAAAACGTTCCTCTCGCTCTTCTTCTCCCCCCCCTTTTTTTCACACCGCCCCGACCGATTCCCAAATTCGCCAGATTCCCGCCGGAAACGGGAAAAGACGTCCGCCGCAGGCAGAACGTCTGCCACTACCCGAATGGCGCCGGCAGACCGAAAACGCCAAAGTTTGCGGAATTTCTAAAAAATTCTTGTTTTAATATTTCCGAATTATAAAAAGGAGGGTTAATGAAAACTCTATTTGTAGCATCGGAAGGGGATCCGAGGGAAACCCGCGTGGCGCTCGTTCCCGAAGGCGCAAAGAAACTGGCGGCGGCCGGCTGGTCGGTAAACGTGGAATCCATGGCCGGGCTGAAAGCCGGTTTTACGGACGCGGCCTACATCGAGGCGGGCGCAAAAATTGTCGACTCCGAATTTGCGCGCGAAGCCGACTTCGCGCTTTCCGTCAGACAGCCGGCGATTTCGGAAGTTGGGAAATTCAAGTCCGGCTCGTTCCACTTGAGCCTGCTTGACGCGTTTAACGAAAAGGAGCTGATAGGCGCGTTCGCCAAGGCGGGAGTGACGGCGGCAAGTTTCGAGATGATTCCCAGAAGCACGATCGCCCAAAAGATGGACGTGCTCAGCTCGCAGTCGAATCTGGCCGGCTACTGCGCGGTGATAAGGGCGGCGGAGCTCTCCAATAAAATCATACCGATGATGATGACGCCCGCGGGAACAATCTCGCCGCTAAAATTTTTCGTGGTGGGCGTGGGGGTGGCAGGCCTTCAGGCAATCGCCACGGCAAAGCGCCTCGGCGCGCGCGTCGACGCGTTCGACACAAGGCCGGTGGTCGAAGAGCAGGTAAAGAGCCTCGGCGCCAAGTTCGTCAAGATAGACCTCGGCGAGACCGGACAGACCGCGCAGGGCTACGCAAAGGAGCTGACCCCCGAACAGATCGAGCTCCAGCGCAAGGGAATGGCCAAGGTCTGCGCCCAGGCCGACGTGATAATAACGACGGCAAAACTGTTCGGTAGAAAGGCCCCGCGCATAATAACCGCCGAAATGGTCGCCGGCATGAAGCCCGACAGCATCATTGTCGACATGGCCGCCGGCAGCGGCGGAAACGTCGAAGGCTCCGCGCCCGACGAGACCGTCATAACCGCCAACGGCGTAAAAATCGTGGGCGACACCTGCCTCGAAGCCGGAGTTCCCGCGACGGCAAGCCAAATGTATTCGTCCAATGCGACAAACTTCATCGAGCACTTTATGCGCGACGGCCAATTCGAGGTCGACATGCAGGACGACATCATGAAAAGCTGCGTCGTCACCCTCGGCGGAGAAATAGTAAACCCGCGCTTCCGATAGGCCGGGATTCGGCAAAAATTTCAACTACGCGACAAAAATGGAAATTATCCTCCTGCTGTTCATATTCACTCTGGCCGCCTTCCTGGGCTTCGAGCTCATATCGAAGGTTCCGAGCCAGCTCCACACCCCGCTGATGAGCGGCTCCAACGCCATCAGCGGCATAACAATCGTAGGCGCCCTGATAGCCACCGCGGGAACGGCCAACAGCGATTTTGCCACCGTTCTCGGAGCGGTTGCGCTGTTCTTAGCCACGCTGAACGTCGTCGGCGGATACCTCGTCACCGACAGAATGCTGGCCATGTTCAAAAAGAAGGGGGGCAAATAGCAATGCAAGATCTGATTCCATTTTCATTGGGCGCGGGCTCGGCGAATCCCGCAATGGCGGTGAACTTCGCCTATATCGTCGCGTCGGTTTTGTTCATTCTCGGAATAAAAATGCTCGGCAAGGCCGACACCGCGCGAAACGGCAACTTGGTGTCGTCCGTCGGAATGCTCATAGCGGTAGTCGCCACGCTCTTCGACAAACAGATACTCGACGCGGCGGACGCGAAAACGTGGTCGATTTTGGCGGGTACGCTCGTTGCGGGCTCCGTCGTCGGCGCGATAGCGGCCAAACGCGTCAAGATGACTTCCATGCCGGAAATGGTCGCCCTGCTCAACGGGTTCGGCGGCATGGCCAGCCTCCTTGTGGGAGCCGAGGACTTCTATTACAACGCGATAGTAAATTCCCAAAATGTCGCCCTGTTTACGAAGGGGGCGACAATCGCGGCAATCGTCATAGGCGGCGTCACGTTCACGGGCAGCGTCTATGCGTGGGGAAAACTCTCCGGCAAAATATCCGGCCGCGCGACCGTTTACGCAGGCCAGAAATTCGTCAACGCGGCGATTGCGGCAGCCCTATTGGTCTGTTCCGTCGTATTTGCGGTCGTCGGACCGCAGGTTTGCGCGGGATACTGGATGCTCGCGGCGGCAATACTTTCGCTGGTTCTCGGCTTTGCGGCCGTCATGCCCATCGGCGGCGGCGACATGCCCGTGGTAATATCGCTGTTGAACTCCCTTTCGGGATTGGCCGCAAGCGCGGCGGGATTCGTCATTCAAAACAACGTGCTCATAGTCGCCGGCTGCCTTGTGGGAGCATCGGGAATAATACTTACGGTCATCATGTGCAAGTCCATGAACAGGACGCTCTCGAACGTCCTGTTCTCCGGGTTCGGAGCTTCCGGCTCGAAGGGACAGGGCAAAGTCGACGGCGAAATGAAGCCCATATCCGCCGACGACGCCTATTATATCCTTGAGGCCGCCCAAAGCGTGGTGTTCATTCCCGGATACGGAATGGCCGTCGCTCAGGCTCAGCACGCGGTGAAGGAGCTTGCCGAAATACTCGAAAACAACGGCGCCGAAGTCAATTTCGCCATTCACCCCGTGGCCGGGCGCATGCCGGGCCACATGAACGTTCTCCTTGCCGAAGCCGACGTCCCCTACGAACAGCTCAAGGAGATGGAGGACGCCAACAGGATTCTCGAAAGCGCGGACGTCGCAATCGTCATAGGCGCAAACGACGTAGTAAATCCGGCCGCCGCCGAAGACAAATCCAGCCCGATTTACGGAATGCCGATAATCGAGGCCTCAAAGGCCAAAACGGTATTCGCGCTCAAGCGCGGCAAGGGCGCGGGATTTTCCGGCCTTGAGAACGCCCTGTTCTTCCGGCCGAACACCAGAATGCTTTACGGCGACGCAAAAGCCACCGTCACCGAACTTGTGGGCAAGTTCAAGGAGAAATAGGCGGAACGCAAACGCCAACGGCCGACATTTGCCGCGCGGGAAGGGCGCGGCGAATGAGCCGGCAGATTCAGCGGCCGATGTGCGAAAGTTTGCAAAATTTTTTTGCAAGTTGAAATATCCGATAAATGCGGAGGTTACCGAAGGTCTAAAAACATCGCTCAAGCGCGAAAGCCTTGCAAAGACGACGCCCGCGTTTCCGGAAAGAAATATTCGAGTATGGGACAAAAAAACAATTGGTAAAAATGGCGTTTCGGCTTTTTGCGAAACGCCATTTTTATTTATCGCATCGGAAAGTTTTTAATTTGCCGCCCGCGGGTATATTCCTAAAAAGCGAAGCCGCAACCGCACCCGAAAGACGCCTCCCGTTTCGGCCGGCGCCAACGCTTCCAAAGATTCCCGGCGAAATTCCGCAAGATGCCCATTCGGATTTTCAGCAAGGACGACAAAGACGGCGAGTCCGAATCCATTTGCGCGCACATGCAAAAGGCGCAAAAAAAACCGCGCATATCTTCCCTTGCGCATCGCGCAAAAAGGGCGGGAAAACTTCGCGCCTTCGCAAAACCGCTTCAAATCCCGTTCTAATTTTTTTTGACTTGCGGGCGAATTTTTGACTTGCGGGCAAAAGAAGTTTACCAACGCAAGTTAAAAAAGAAAATTCGACGCAATCCCTTTAAATCCCTTTAACTATTCCGAAATTTCCCGTCGACCCGACGCGATACCCGCCAAGCGCAGTCTCTGCGCAATCTTTGCGCATGCGGAAAGATTGCGCGATTCAAGATCCGACAAAACGCGCAAAAAGGGGCGGGAAAACTCCCGCCCCAAAAATCCGGCTAAACGCGCCGCAAATTCCTATTGAATTGCCAAACGTCCCGGCGCCTATTGCGAATCTCCGAAAGACTGCGCATCTCTAAAGTCGGATCCGTCCCTTTGGCGCGGAGCCCCGTGCGGCCTAAAACCGCCTCTGCCTGCGCCGTTTTCAAAGCGCGGGCGAAAACCCGCGCGCCCCCTGCCCCTCGGACGCGCATCGTCCTGGCGGGGACGTTCAAAAGAGCCTCCCGAACTGCCGAATCGCGCAGGCCTCTCGCGCGACTGGTCCACGCGAATGGATCTTCCGCCCAAGTCGGAATCGTTCAAAGCCGCAATCGCAGCCCTCGCCTCCGACTCGTCGGGCATGACGACAAACGCAATTCCGCGAAATCTTCCGCTAAACCTGTCAGTGAGCATCTTCAAGCTCTCGACCTTCCCGTGGGCGGAAAAGGCGACTATTATTTCCTGTTCCGTGATGGAAAAGGGCAAATTACCTACAAAGAGTTCCATTTAACTGTCCTATTATTTATTCTAATTTTCGATTATTATTGATTATTATTTTTCCCGAAGGCTTTAGCCCGCGAAAATATCCGCGAAAACGCCGATAACCGGTGCACAATGCCTAATCTCCAAAGCTTTGCAAAGCAAAAAGCGCCAAAAGAACTGTCCGACTGCGCAAATACCTTTCCAAAACAAACCCCGCGCGGGAAAATGCAGGCTCCTGCGAACGTTCGACAGCCGGCAAATTGTCGCCAAATCAAATGGGGGTTGAAGGAAGGACTTTTGCCGTCAAAGTAGTTGACAAAAAATTGAGTCAAAAGTTGCAAAAAACAATTTTTGCCCCAAAAAGAAAATTTTTATTGCCTTTTGGAGTAAAAGTACTTTTCATTCGACGTTTAAAAAAATTGCAATTCAGGCAGAACATACACTTTATATAAGACAGAAAGAACAGCCATGGCAAGAATATGCTCGATAACAGGCAAGCGTCCCGTCAGCGGCCGCAAGATTATCCACAAGGGGCAAAGCAAGAAGAGCGGCGGCATCGGTTTGCAGTTGGTCAAACAGGTTAAGCGCACATTCAAACCCAATGTGCAGCGCGTGCGCGTTCGCACCGAAAGCGGCGCGGTCAAGCGCGTATGGGTCTCGGCCAAGGCAATCAAGGCCGGACTCGTCGAAAAGGCGTAAGACAAAACAAGGCGGTTTGAACCGGCCCGTGCGCTTCGGAAAAATTTCGAAGCGTTTTTTTTGCAACGCAAACCGTCGCGTCCGCAGAACAGCCCGCCGAATCGCGAGATTTGACGTATCGCGAGATTTGATTTTGGAAAAAATGAAGCGGGATTAAAAAAAACGCCCCCCTTCCGGCGGGAACGCCGCAAGGGGAAATAATGGGCGACGCAAGCCATTTAACCGGACGCGTCGTCGGAAACGGCACCCACTTTCTCGTTTATCCCGTCGAAAAACCCTTAAAAATTTTTAGGGTCTCCCAAATAAGGTTTTCACCGCAATTTCCATATTGCGCTTTTCGCCCGCCACATTTCTCCATTTGCTCTCATGGAATCTTTGGACTATATTTAAATTGTAAAAGAGCGAATCCAAAACCGGCAATACGCCCTACAATCCCATCAATAATTGATAAGCCTTATTGCCTTAGCGGATTCATATTTTGTCTTTGTTGTAAACGCTCCGAATGCCGCGCTCGCGGGAAGTTTATCCCAGTGTAGGCCTTCTACATATTTGCCTTTGAGCCTCTCCATAAATTCGGAGTTGCGACAGATAGGGGATTTTCACCGATAAGAACCGCCTAAACCTCAAAGATTGCGGGCTTGCCCGGCACGGGGGGGCAAGCCGGGCGCACGGGTTATGAAGGCAACATTGGCGGCGGCAAGTCCGATGCGTTTTTAATTCCTCCATACGATACCGATGTGCCCTCCCGAACAGCCGTATTGCAACGAGCCTTTTGTGCCTTTAAAAATTTCCGGAAACTTTCCGAAAGCGGAAAAATTTTTTTCAAAAGCCGCCTGTTAAAAAAAACTCAAACTTTGCGGTGCGGCAAACGAAGCAAACAGGCGCAAAAAACGAAAAAGCAAAAATTTTTCCGTCCCGCCTCCGAACGAACATGCGCCTACGCGGCGTCAGGGCGCGCTTGCGTTTACCCGTCCAGACGTTCCAGCGCGAACTTGGCGGCCTCGCCTACCGTATAAAAAATGTCAACCGGCATTACCTGCGAAAACTGCTCCGCCGAAACTATTTCCGACCACGCCGCCGCCATCGGAAAAACGCCGACTTCGCGGGAGTCGATAACGTCGCGCGGACTGTCGCCGATATAAAAAGCCGATGAGGGCGGAATTTTGTAGTTGTCCAGAATTTTGCGCATCTTTTCGGGCTTGACCGAACCGTAAAGCCCGCCGCTCTCCACGAAATCGAAATATTTTTCAAGCCCCATAATCCGCACGGAAATCGCGGCCGTTTCGGCCCCCTTGCCCGTCACGAGGGAAACCCGCGCGCCGCGGCTGCGCAGGTTTTGCAAAAGTTCCACGATGCCGTCGAAGGGCTTTTGGGCGCGCTCCTCCAGCAGGCGTTCGTACTCTTCCAGATATGCGCGGTACAATTCGGACTCGATTTCCGGATTGAGCGCGCGCAGTATTCCGCGCTCCTCCGCGCCGAACTGGGATTTGAACATCTCAAGCGACGGTTCCGGCACGGAGAGCCTTCTGTACGCCGCAAAAAAGGCGTCCAGCGTCAGGGGAATCGTCTCGGCAACGGTGCCGTCGAAGTCGAATATAAAGGCCTTTTGCATTCTCGCAAATGATTTTGAAAAGGGGCGATGCTGCAACAAAAAACGGCCGGCCGGGATTGAGAACTTGACATTTTTTGAGTTTGCGAAAAAAGTGTCGGAATATTCCCGTACATTGCGCGGGGCGCGCGTTGAGCACACAGAAAATATCCCGGTAAAAGTGAAGAAGAAAGCGCTTAAAAACGCCTACGTAATACCCAATCTCAAGCGCGCCTTCGAGGTTCTCGAATGCGTGGCGGAAAATCCGCGGGGGGCTTCGTTCATGCAGCTGCTGGAGCGTCTGAAGATAAGCAAGACAACGCTTTTTCGGATACTGGAGACTCTGGGAACGAGCGGATATCTGGCGACCTCCGCAGAAGGCGGGCTTTACACGCTTTCGAGAAAGATAATGGCGCTTGCATACTCCGCGCTTGAGGAGCCGAACATACCCGCCGAAAGTTTCGACGTCATGCGCCGCCTGCGCGACGAAGCCGGAGAGACCGTAATGCTTGGCGCCCTGATGGACGACTCGTGCATAATGGTCGAGCAGGAGGCCGGCCCGCACGACTTCAACTTTACCGGCAAGCTCGGAATGAAATCTCCGCTTCACGCGTCCGCGCCTGGCAAGGCGCTTCTTGCGCACCTTCCGCCCGACGCGCTCGATAGCGCGCTGAAGAAAATCTCGTTCGTGCGCCACACGGAAAGGACGATTTCAAACCGGGCCGAACTCGAAAGGGAGCTTGCCGCAATCAGACGGCGCGGATTCGCCACGGACGACGGAGAGGCGGTCGAGGGATTGCGCTGCGCGGCGGCGGCAATTTTCAACAGCAAGGGATACCCCGCGGCGGTTTTGTGGATAACCGGCCCGTCGAGGCGGATCTCCAAAGCCGACCTGCCCCGCCTGGGGGCGATGGCAGTCCGCGCGGCGCGGGAAATTTCGGCGAGGCTCGGACACGAATAGGGCGGAATTTTTCAATGGAGAAAATCGACATAACGCAAGTGCGCCTGAAACACTACGCCGTCGTGTTTCCGCTATTTGTCCTGTTTTGGCTCTGGCAGGCAACGCTGCGGTTTAGATACGGCGAATCCGACGTCGCGAGCGTCAGGAACAGAAGGCGCATGATATGTCTGGCGTGGCACAACCGCATATTTTTTCTCGCCGCGCTCAAGAGGATATTCCGCGACGACATACCCATGACGGGGCTTATAAGCGCCAGCCGCGACGGCGCGTATCTGGCGGCGTTTTTCAAACTGTGCAAGATAGGAACGGTTCGCGGCTCCTACATGCGGCGCGGGGCCGGAGCCATACGCGACCTGGCCAACGCGCTCAAAGTTTCCGACGTCGCAATAACTCCGGACGGCCCGCGCGGGCCGGTGCATGTAGCCAAACGCGGAGTTTTGATGGTCGCAAAAATATCGGGCGCGCGAATCGTGCTTTTGAGGCTGCGGCCGCATTGCGCCATAAAAATATCAAGAGCGTGGGACAAGTTCGCCATTCCCCTGCCGTTTTCCAGGGTGGATTTCAGCACGGTGGAATACGAAAGCTACGACGCCTTGGAGAAATTGGCAAACAAGGCCGGCCTTAAACCGGAAGAGCTAATCAGTCGCGACCTGATGTACTGACGCGCTTTCCGCATTGTCGGATTGCCGAATTGTAGGATTGTTGCATTCTCTCCTCCCCGCCCTCCCAAGCCCGCGCGATTGAGTCTGCGAGATTAAATCCGCATGATTAAGCCCGCGCCGTCTGTCGGGACGGCTTTGAAGTTTTGGACGAATCCCTTTTCATGTTTGCGCCCGGCGCGCGGAAGACCGAAAAAATGAGGCGGAAAAATTGCGGGCGCAATCCCGTCCAACCTCCGACGCGGCCAATCCCGGAATCCGCGCGCAAAGGGCCTTCAAAAATGCCAAAGCGAAAAAGTATTTATAGCGCCCCCCCGCACATACCCCGTGCGCACCCCGACATGCGCATCGCGCACAACCAAACCCACGCATCGCGCGCAATCCCATTCAAACGCCGCGCATTTCTTTTCTGGCCTTTATTTATACCCGCCCAAGCCCCCTTCGCAAATCCCCAATGCGCTCCCTGCAAGACTCTTTCGGCAAGCGTCCGAATGCCTACCCGCTTTTCATGAGTTTTTACGCCGCCGAACGCGACCGTTCAAAACGCTCCATTCCGAATAAAATTTTTGTGGAAATAAAGCCGAAAGGTGTTTTAATGGGGGATTATTTTTTAATTGTCGCAACGGGCGTCTCCCGCCGCGAAAGACTTTGACACATATCCTCATATGGCCACACTAAAATTTACAGTACTGCCCGGCGACGGAATCGGGCCCGAAGTCATGGACGCCGCGCTCGGCGTCCTCAAAACGGCCTGCGCAAAGCACGGCGACACGCTGGAATACACCGTTGAAGCCGTCGGCGGCGCGGGCATAGACGAATTCGGCAAGGCGCTCCCCGACAAGACGCTTCAGGCCTGCCGCAATTCCGACGCCATACTGTTCGGTTCCGTGGGCGGCCCGAAATGGGACAGCCTTCCCCCGGCCGAGCGCCCCGAACGCGCCGCGCTGCTGCCGTTGCGCAAGGAGTTCAAACTCTTTGCGAATATCCGGCCCGGACTGCTGTACGGAGAGCTTACGCAGGCCTCGCCGCTGAAGTCGGAGAGAATCCCCGACGGCATAGACATCGTGTGCATACGGGAGCTTACCGGCGGCATATACTTCGGCGAAAAAAAGACATGGAATCTGCCCGACGGGGAAAACGCCGCGTGCGACACCATGCAATACCGGACGGGCGAAATACTCCGCATAGCCGAGGTTGCCGCAAAAACCGCGATGTCGCGCGGGCGGAAAATCTGCTCGATAGACAAGGCGAACGTGCTTGAAACTTCCGTGCTCTGGCGCAACACGGTGTCGGAATTTTTCGCAAAGAACTATCCGGAGATAGAGCTTAGCCACATGTACGTCGACAACGCCGCAATGCAGCTGGCGCGCGACCCAAACCAATTCGACGTATTCTTTACCGAAAACATGTTCGGCGACATTTTGAGCGACGAGATGGCCGCCGTCTGCGGTTCGCTGGGAATGCTTTGCAGCGCGTCGCTCGGCGACCTGAAGAACTCGCTGGGGCTGAAGTTCGGCCTGTACGAGCCCGCCGGCGGAACCGCGCCGGACATCGCCGGCAAAAACGTTGCCAATCCCTGCGCGCAGATACTGTCGGCGGCCCTCATGCTGCGCTACTCCTTCGGCCGCGAGGAAACGGCGCGCGAAATCGAGGCGGCCGTGCGCAAATCCGTATGCGGGGGCGTTCGGACGGCGGACATCGCCTTCGGAAATCCGCCGGTCGGAACCGCCCGCATGGCGGAGGCAATCGCATCGAATCTCTGACGCCGCGCCGTTTGGGTCTTCCGAAAACGCCGGGCTTAGCGCAAAAAGCAAAACGCAAACAAAACGCCATGACATCAGCCGAAATAAGAAAGAGCTTTCTGGAATTTTTCAGTTCCAAGGGGCACACCATCGTGCCGTCGGCCTCCCTGATGCCCTCCTCGCCCAACCTGCTGTTTACGAACGCGGGCATGAACCAGTTTGTGCCCTACTTTTTGGGCGACGAAAAAAATCCGTTTCTCAGGGCGGCGGACACCCAAAAGTGCATTCGCGCCGGCGGAAAGCACAACGACCTTGAGGACGTGGGGTTCGACACCTACCACCACACTTTTTTCGAGATGCTGGGCAACTGGTCCTTCGGCGACTACTTCAAAAAGGAGGCCATAAACTACGCCTGGGAGCTGCTCGTAAAGGTCTGGAAGTTTCCGAAGGAGCGCCTATACGCCACCGTTTACGAACCCGCCGAGGGCGATCCGGCCGAATTCGACGCCGAGGCCTACGGATATTGGAGCGATATTTTCAAAGCCGAGGGCATGGATCCGGAAGTCCACATCAAGAAGTGCGGCAAGAAGGACAACTTCTGGATGATGGGCGAAACCGGGCCGTGCGGGCCGTGTTCGGAAATCCATATCGACCTGACTCCCGGCGGCGACACGAACGGGGTTTTGGTCAACGCGGGTTCCCCGCTTTGCATAGAGATTTGGAATCTGGTGTTCATGCAGTTCAACGCGGAGCCGGACGGCTCGTTCGCGCCGCTTCGCAACAGGAATATCGACACCGGAATGGGGCTTGAGCGCGTGGCGGGAATAATGGCCACCACAAAAAACTTCTCGGATTTTTCCGTTCCGGCGTCGAACTACGACAGCGATTTGTTTACCGACATATTCGAGCACCTCTCCCACATGTCGGGCTGCACATACGCGGGCACCGTCCCGCGCGACCCGCGCGACATGTCCGCGCAGGAGCTGACCGACTGCGTGTTCCGCGTGCTCGCCGACCATATCCGCACCCTGACATTTTCCATAGCCGACGGCATAATTCCCGGCAACGAGGGGCGCAACTACGTTCTGCGCCGCATACTGCGCCGCGCGGTGATGTACGGAAAGAGGCTTAACCTCAAGGACGGCTTTTTCGCCCGCCTTGCCGAGCCCGTCATAGACAAGATGTCTCCCGCCTTTCCGGAGCTGGCCGAACAGAGAAAGGCGATAATAAAGACAATCCGGAACGAGGAGCAAAGCTTTGCAAAAACCATAGACAACGGCCTCCAGCTGCTCGACCACATCACCGTCAACGAGGGCAGGATTTCCGGAGAGCAGGCCTTCATACTGTACGACCGCTACGGATTCCCGCTCGACCTTACCGAACTGATTGCGCGCGAGCGGAGCCTTCCGGTGGACGTGAAGGGATTTGAGGCGGAAATGCAAAAGCAGCGCGAGCGTTCGCGCAACGCGCAAAATAAAAAGATAATATCGGTATCCGACGCGGGCGAGCTTGAGCACACGACGCAGTTCGTCGGGTACGACGCGAAGAGCCTGTCGGATTTTCGCACCACGATAAGCGCGATAATAAAGGACGACGACTTCGACTATCTGATTCTCCCGCAAACTCCGTTTTACGCCGAAAAGGGCGGACAGGTGGGCGACACGGGCTTCATAGAGATAGGCGGGGTAGCGCACGAAGTTTTCGACACAAAGATGGACTCCGCAGGGCGCGTGCTCCACAAGGTGCGCAAGGGGGTGTTCAAGCCGGCGCAGGTCGGGGCGGAGGTGTCCGCGAGCGTGGACGCGTTTCGCCGCCGCGCCATACAGCGCCACCACACCGCCACCCACATTCTCCACTGGGCGATGCGCCAAGTGCTCGGTTCCGCCGTGAGGCAGGCAGGCTCCTACGTCGATCCGGACAGGCTGCGCTTCGACTTCACCTACTTCGAGGCTCCCACGCCGGAGCAGCTCGCCGAAATAGAGACGCTGGCGAACAAGAAGATTTTGGAAAACTCCGCGATAACCTGGCGCGAGCTACCGTATTTGGAAGTGCCCAAGACCTGCATGGCGCTCTTTTCGGAAAAGTACGGGGCGGTCGTCAGGATAGTCGAGATGGGGGACTTCAGCCAGGAGCTGTGCGGCGGCACGCACGCCTCAAGCACGGGCGAGCTGGGCCTGATAAAGATTCTGAGCGAAAGCTCCATATCCGCCGGGACGCGGCGCATAGAGGCCGTCGCCGGAATAGCGGCCCTCTCAAGAGTGGAGCAGATGCAGACCGCGCTTTCGGACATATCGCGCAGGCTCTCGTGCAAGCCGGAGGAAGCCGTCGACAGGATAGAAAAACTCTCCGCCGCAAAATCGGAATGCGAGAGGCAGCTCAAGGCTTTCCGCCGCCAGAAGGCGGCCGCGCAGGCAAAAGAAATAGCGCAGAACGCGATCGAAGATGCGAACGCGATTCCGCACATGGCGGCGATAGTCGAAGCGGAGGACGCAAACGAAATGCGCGCGCTGGCGGTTGCGGCGGCAAAGGAGCGCGGCGGCGGGGTCGTCGCGCTCGGAGCCGCGATTGGCGACAAGGCGTCGATAGTCGCGCTGTGCTCGCCGGAGGCCGTCGCCGCGGGGCTGAAGGCCGGCGACATCGTGCGCGCGCTCGCCGAAAAGATAGGCGGGCGCGGCGGCGGAAAGCCGGACTACGCGCAGGGCGGCGGAAAGCCGGACAATCTCGCGCAGGCCTTTGAGCAATACCGCGACAGCCTCCGCAAAAAACTCTGACTTCAATTTCGGACGCGCCCCGGCCGACGGGTTCGCTTCGACCTCACGCAATGTATCTAAAACAAGTCATAATAGACGGCTTCAAGAGCTTTGCCGACAAGACCGTCATCGATCTGACGGCGGGAATAACCTGCATAGTCGGGCCGAACGGCTGCGGCAAGAGCAACATAGTCGACGCAATACGCTGGGTGCTCGGAGAGCAAAGCGCGAAGGCCCTGCGCGGGGGGAAGATGCAGGACGTGATATTTCAGGGGACGGAGGGGCGCAAGCCTTTGCAGTTCTGCTCGGTCTCCCTGCTCTTTTCCGACTGCGAAGCGCAGCTTGGAACGCACTTCAACGAAGTTGAGATAACGCGCAAAGTCAGCAGGGACGGCGGCGGGGAATACTTCATAAACGGCAAGGCGTCGCGCCTGAAGGACATTCAGGGGCTTTTTATGGACACTGGGGTCGGGCGCGTCTCGTACTCCTTCATGGTGCAGGGCCAGATAGACCAGATACTCTCGTCGAATCCCGGCGAGAGGCGCTCGATTTTCGAGGAGGCCGCCGGCATAACCAAGTACAAGTCGCAGCGGCGCGAAGCCCTCAACAAGCTCGCGCTCGTTGAGCAGAATCTCGCCCGCGCGACCGACCGCATGGAGGAGATCGGGCGGCAGATCGGCAGTTTGAGAAGGCAGGCTTCAAAGGCCCTGCGCTACAAGAGGCTAAGCCACCGCCTGCGCCATCTCGACCTTGCCGTCAATGCGAGAACCTTCGCGGAACTCAACGTAAAGCTTGCCGGCGACGACGCCGTAATCGGGGAAATTTCCGCTCAAATACTGGCTCTCGGCCAAAAGCTGTCCGCGGCGGACGCGGAGCTGTCGCAGATGCGCTCCGAACGCGCGGAGGCGATGACGGAGCTTGAGCGCGCGCGCCAGGCCGCGGCGGAGACGCGCTCGCAAAAGGAGCAGGCCGAAAGGAGCTCGGAATTTGCCGGAGTCCGCAAGCGGGATCTCGGAGAGCGCGCCGCGCAGATAAGCCGCGAACTCGAATCTTTGCGCGGGCAGCTTTCCGCGCTCGACGGGCGCGCCAGCGGGGACGCGGAAGTAAAGCAGATGCAGCTGGCGTTAGTGTCCGATTCGGACGAAGCCTTCAAGCGGCACAACGACGAGATGTCCGAGATTGAGCAGAAGCTGCGCGCATGCGAAGACGCGCTTTCGCAGGCCCGCCAAGACGCGCTCGTCGCGGAGGGCGCGATAACGAAACTGCGCGTCAAGTGCACGTCGCTGGAGCTTGACTTGAAATCGTACCAGGTTCGCCACGCCGCGCTGTCCGACTCGATTTACCAAATCAAGGAGGAGAAGCTCTCCTTTGAAAACCGCATAGAACAGACGAGAGCCGCGCTTGAAGGCGCGCGCGAAAGGCTGGAAAACGCCGACGCGGACGCCGCGGGAGCGCAGGCGCGCGCGGACGAGCTCAAGGCGCAGTACCGCGCGCAGCAGGAGGAAATTCAGCAAATGGACAGGCGCCTGGCCAGCAAGAGCGCAAAGCTCAGCCTGCTGAACGAATTTCAGGCGCGCATGGAGGGATTTTCCGACGGGGTCAAAGCCATATTGAAAGGGTCGCTGCCCGACTTGGCGGGGCCGGACAGCGCGCGGGTTGTCAGCCAGTGCGCGGAGGTGTCGGACCGGTGGGCTCCGGCGTTTGAAACGCTGCTCGGAGCGGCGATAGACGCGGTGGAGCTTTCGGACGAATCCAAGCTGCCGCAAATAGCCGAAAGGCTGCGCGAAGGCGGATTCGGAAAGGCGTGTTTCCAGACCCGCGCAGCCAATGTCGACGAGTTTGACCGCGAACTTCCCGCAGGCATAATAAGGGCCGCCGACGCGCTGAAATGCTCCGACGAATCCGCCGCTTCCGCCGTGGCGAATTTGGTGCGCGGCTGCTATTTTTGCGACGACATTTTCGCCTTTGCCGAATTTGCGAAATCGGAGCCGAACTTCAGATTCTTCGCCGCGGCGGACAGGAATCTGAACATGCTCGACGCCCGCGGACTGCTCTACGCGGCCGGGAGCCAGAACCGCGACACGGAAAGCAGCTTTATTCTCCGCAACAGCGAAATCCGCCGCCTGAACGCCGAGATTGAGGCCGACAACGCCGCGCTCACGGAGCTCAACGAGCGCGCCATGCAAATCCAGTCCGAGCTGTCGTCCGCGGAGGCCGAAATTGAAAACAGGAAGAACGCCGCCGCGGAAATCAGGCGCGAAATGGCGTCCATGAACGCGCAAATCGGCGCGGCCGAAAGCGCGCTTGCGGAAAAGAACGCGGATTTGGAGCGCAAAAACTCCGCAATCGCCGAAATGGAAAACTCGCGGTTCGAGGCGCAGGACAGGCTCGATTCGGCGCAGAGGGAGCTGGCGGAGGCCGAAAAGTCCGCGGCCGATTCCCGCGGGGCGACCGGCGGGCTTGAAACGGAAATTTCAAAACTGCGGCAGGAGCGCGACGCCAAGAGTCAAGCCATGTCCGAAGCGCGCCTGGATTTGGCGCAGAAGAGATCGCGCCTCGAGAATCTGGAGCGCGGGCTTGGAGAAATACGCCGGCAGCAGGAAAGCGCGCGCGCCGAAATCGAGCGGCGCAACGGCGAACTGGAATCCATATCCGCCCAAACCGAAAGCCTCGACCGCCAGACCGCGGAGGAGACCGAACGCGCGAAATCCCTAGCCGAAAGCCTCGAAGAGCAAACCGCCCAAATAGAGCAAAAGCGCGTCGAAATCGCGCGGCGCGAGGAGCGCATATCGGAATTTGAATCGTCCATTGCGGGCGACAGGGAGGCCCTCATGCGCGCAAATTCGCAGAAGAGCGACTGCGACGTGCGCGCGGCAAAATTGCGCTCGCGGCTGGAGTACATTTCGGAGAGAATCTCGGCGGACTACGAGCTGGACATCGCGGGCATAGACTGGAAGTCCGAACTCTGGAAGGCCGACGAAGAGTTTGAAGTCAAAGTGAAACTCGACGGCTTGGAGGAGGGCGAGGAACCCGACATCAAGCCCCGGCGCGAGCGCGGCGAGCCGACGGAGGAGGACTTCGCGGCGATGGAGGAAACGGACATGTCGGAGATAGAGGAACAGGTGCGCCGCCTGCGCGAAAAAATCGGCTCAATGGGCGCGGTAAATCTCGTCGCGATAGAGGAGTACTCCGAATTGAAGGAGCGCTACGACTTCCTGAAGGCGCAGACGGACGACCTCTGGACGTCGAAAAACGCGCTGGTGGCCGACATCGACGAAATCAACGAAACGTCGCAGCAAATGTTCGCGCAGACCTTCGAGCAAATAAGAAAGAATTTCGCCTTCACATTTGAAAAAGTGTTCGGAGGCGGCGCGGCGGACCTGAAGCTGGTCGAGAGCGAAGACGTGCTCGACAGCGGAATAGAGATCGTCGCACGCCCGCCGGGAACGATGCTAAAGAGCCTTTCGCTGCTGTCGGGCGGACAGCGCACGATGACGGCGGTCGCTTTGCTGTTTGCCATATACATGGTAAAGCCTAGCCCGTTCTGCGTGCTGGACGAGCTCGACGCGCCGCTCGACGACGCCAACATAGGCAGGTACACCGACCTGCTTAAAGAGTTCACCCGCTATTCGCAATTTCTGGTGATTTCGCACAACAAGCGCACGGTCAGCGCGGCCAAGACAATCTACGGAGTGACGATGCAGGAGCGCGGAGTCACCCGCCTAATATCCATGCGTTTCAACGACGAAAACTCCGCGGAAAATGCGGGGGGAATCGGCGGCGCGCAATCCCAAACGCTCGATCTTGCCCGATAGCGCGGCGGCCGCAATCCGAGCCGAAAAAACGAAAAAAATTTTCCGCAATGCCGCTTCCGAAGTGGACAAAAGGATTTTTCGACAAGCTTCTCGAAAAAATTTCGCGCCCGAAGACTCCGCGGAAAGCGCTGGGCGACGCGGGCGAAAACGCGGCGGCAAAGTTTCTTAAAAAGCGCGGACTGCGCATAGTAAAAAGAAACTATCGAAGCGGGCGCGATGAAATAGACATAATAGCCGCGGACGCCGATACGCTCGTTTTCGTCGAAGTCAAGACCCGCTCGGCGGACGCGTTGGTTCCGGGATATTTCGCCGCCGTGCAGAAGCGCAAAAAAGCGGCGATCAGGCGGTGCGCAAAAGCCTACATGAGAGCGTTGCCGCGCGCCCCGAAAAGCTTTCGATACGACGTCGTGGAAGTGCGGTTCGGCACAAGCGCGGACACTTCCGCAGGCAAGTCCGACCCCGATATTTTCCACTACGAAAACGTCCGCTTCTGACAGCCATTCGCGCGGAAATGCGCCCTCTTACAACTCGCCGGCGCGAAAAATTTTCGCAAAAAGCAAAAAAACTTTTTCAATTAAACCCATAGGGCATAAACCCGCAAGGCGCATTTACCCTTCCCTGACGCCGGGCGCGTTCACAAAAAAATTTCACAATAAAAACGCCGCGCAAAAAACATTTTTTGCACTGCGCATTCCGGCTTGGAAAAAACGCAATCCGAACGCAACGCCATTGCGGGACATTGCGGGAAAACTCATGGCTGACGCGGGAGGAGATATTGGACTTGCCGTCGCTGCGGCTTTTATTCGTCACCCGCGCAATAGACCGCCGACGCGCGCTCGACAAGCTCGCAATCTTCGCCGCGCAGGCCGCCCTCATAAACGAAAAATCCGTCAACCGCCTTAATCGCGGATCGAGGAAATGCAACGGCTAAATCATCGAGATTCCCTGTCCGTCAGAAAAGTATGGCCGCCCTTAACAGTAGAATATTTTATAAACTTGCCCCACAGTTTCAACAAACACCAGAAACTGCCCCCTATGACAACCATAAGCAAAAGCGTAATAAAGATATCTGTCAGAGTTTCCATTTCTGGAATCAGAATCGAATAAAATTTTCACAAATCAACGAAAATCGGATAGACGAACCATATAAGCATAGAGACGAAAGCGCAACTTGCTAAACGCATTGAAAAACAAATGCGTTTCGCATATGCTCTCAAAGCGCAAAAATGCGCCTTCCCGAATTGCGCCGCCGCACAAAATCCCGGCCGTGCGACAAAAGGGCAAATTTTCCCGATTTTTGCGCGAAATTGAATTGCCCGAAAGGCAAAATTTCCTTTTAATGGCACGCTAAGAAAACATATGAAGAACCCATTAGGAAGCCTGATCCAATTCAAGTCGAACGACGCCGGAAAAGAGGGTTATATTTACAGCCTCAAGGCGCTGAAAAAATCCGGGCTGGACGTTTCCCGTCTGCCCGTCAGCATACGCATAGTGCTCGAAAGCGTGCTGAGAAACTGCGACGGCAAAAAGATAACGGAGGACGACGCAAGGCGGCTGGCCTCGTGGAATGCGGAAAATCCCGGCGACTGCGAGGTTCCGTTTGTGGTTTCGCGCGTCGTGTTGCAGGATTTCACGGGAGTTCCGCTGCTGGTGGATCTGGCCGCCATGCGCGACGCCGCGAAGCGACGCGGGGCAAACCCGGCGAACGTGGAGCCGCTCGTGCCGGTAGATTTGGTCGTCGACCACTCCGTGCAAATGGACTACTGGGGCGCGCGGGACGCGTTTGAAAAAAACCTCGAAAAGGAGTTCGAGCGCAACCGCGAGCGCTACGAATTTCTCAAGTGGGGGCAGCAGGCGTTCAAGACGTTTTCGGTCATTCCCCCGTCGATGGGAATAATACACCAAATCAACCTTGAGCGGCTGGCGAGAGTCGTATTCGAAGGGGAGAAAGACGGAAAAAAGATTTTCTATCCCGACACGGTTGTCGGCACCGACTCCCACACGACTATGATAAACGGATTGGGAGTCGTAGGCTGGGGGGTCGGCGGGATAGAGGCCGAATCCGGAATGCTCGGCCAGCCCATATATTTTAAAATGCCCGAAGTTGTCGGCGTCAGGGTTGTGGGCGAAACCGCCGAGGGCGTGATGGCCACGGACATCGCCCTGACGGTGACAAAGCTGCTGCGCGAAGAAAAGGTCGTGGGAAAATTCGTGGAATTTTTCGGGGAGGGCGCGCGCAGGCTCGCGCTGGCCGACCGCGCGACGATAGCGAACATGGCGCCGGAATACGGCGCGACAATGGGATACTTCCCCGTCGACGAAACCTCTTTGGAGTACCTCGCCCTCACCGGCCGCGGCGAAGGCGAAATAGCCCTGGCGCGCGACTACCTCAAAGAACAGGGCCTGTTCGGGATTCCCTCCGACGGGGAATGCGACTACACAAAGACGGTCACGCTGGACCTTTCCGCCATAAGGCCCTGCATTGCCGGCCCAAAGCGTCCGCAGGACAAGATAGAGCTGGCGGACGCAAAGGCGTCGTTCGGCAAGCTCCTCGACGGCGCGGGGCAGACGCGCGCCAAGAAGGCCGACACCCCGTATGGGGAAATACGCGACGGCAGCGTGCTAATAGCGGCAATCACAAGCTGCACGAACACGTCGAATCCGTCCGTGCTCATGGCGGCAGGGCTTTTGGCCAAGAGGGCGGACGAGCTTGGAATACGCCCTCCGAAATACGTCAAGACCACGCTGGCGCCGGGGTCGCGCGCGGTGACGGACTATCTCGAATGCGCGGGCCTGCAAAAGCACTTGGACAGTCTCGGATTCAATCTCGCCGGATACGGCTGCGCGACCTGTATAGGCAACTCCGGCCCGCTGGAGCCCGAAATAGCGGAGGCGGTAAAGCGCGAAAACCTGACGTGCGCAAGCGTCCTGTCCGGCAACAGAAACTTCGAGGCGCGCGTCCACCCGCTAATAAAGGCAAATTATCTGATGAGTCCGCCGCTGGCGGTCGCGTTCGCAATCGCGGGAAGAATCGACATAGATTTCGACAGGGAGCCGCTGGCAAAAACTCCGGAAGGGGCGGACGTGTTTTTATCCGACATATGGCCTTCGTCAAAAGAGGTCGCCGAGGCGGTCGCGAAGTGCGTCAAGAGCGAGATGTTTAAAACCCGCTATGCCGACATGTCCGGGCCGCGCCAGTGGAAGGAAATCGCCGGGGCCTCCGGAATCCTCTACCCCTGGGACGAAAAGAGCACATACATACAAAATCCGCCGTTCTTCGACGCGCCGAAAAATTCCGGAAGCGGCGGCCTTTCAAACATGCGCGCGCTGGCGATATTCGGCGACAGCGTCACAACCGACCACATTTCCCCCGCCGGCGCGATTCCGCCCGACAGCCCCGCCGGAATATGGCTGCGCGACCGCGGAGTCCGCCCGGAGAATTTCAACTCCTACGGTTCCAGACGCGGGAACGACAGAGTCATGACGCGCGGCACATTCGCGAACGTCCGAATCAAAAACCTCATGGCCGGCGGCGCGGAGGGCGGATTCACAAAAATATGCGGGGCGGGCGAAAACGTCACGATATTCGAGGCGGCCGAAAAATACGCCGAGAAAGGAACGGGGCTCATAGTGTTCGGCGGGCGCGACTACGGCATGGGAAGCTCGCGCGACTGGGCGGCCAAGGGCACGGCGCTGCTCGGAGTCAAGGCGGTCGTTGCAAAGTCGTTCGAGAGAATACACCGCAGCAATCTGGTGGGAATGGGCGTATTGCCCCTCGAATTTGAGGACGGAACCGACGCGCAAACCCTCGGCCTCGACGGAACGCAAACGTTCTCGATAAAGGGCCTTGAAAACGGCGTCGCCGCCGGAATGAAAGTCCGGCTCGAAATACGCGACGGCGAAAATGTCAGGGAAATTCCGCTGAACTTGAGAATAGACACCCCGATAGAGGCGTCGTTTTACAAGGCCGGCGGAATACTTCCTTACGTCTTGGACAAAATAGTCGAAGAATAGCAAGATGCATTCCGAAACGAAGTATCTGGTCAATCTCGACGGCGCGCGCGCCACGATGCGGGTCGTCGGGCACGCCAGCTATTTGAACTGCGCAAACGCCGGGGCGTTTTTTTCCGAGGCGGCCGAACGCGGGGTGTCGGAACTTACGGTGGACTGCGCGGAGTGCCTGGGAATGGACAGCACTTTTCTGGGCACGCTGGCCGGCGGCGCCCTCAAGCTGCGCAAGGCGAACGCGTCGATGAGGCTCGTAAATCTGAACGAACGCAATATGGAGCTGGCGCGGAACCTCGGCTTGGAAAACATAATGATAGTGTCGCCGGCCGCGGACGCGCCGGAACCGGACGCGAATGCGGATTCGCGCCGCAATCTCGGCGGAGAGAAGGCCGGATTTGACGACATTCTTGCCGCGCATCAAACGCTCGCCTCCATATCCGCCGAAAACGAGGCGAAATTCGAGGACGTGATATCGTTCTTGAAACGCGAAATGAAAAAGTAAATGCTGTACATGGCAATATCGATAATCTCGCTTGCGTTGGCGGCGGCCATGTCGGCCCTCTATTTGAGAGGGCGCGTCGAATACCTGCAAGCCAGGGACGACCTATTCCGCTCGAACGAGGAAAAAGACATACTCATAGAGTTTCTCCACCGCAGTTCCGAATACGTCTCGCAGGGAGCAGACAGCGAAAAGCTCTACAATCTCATCGTGCGCGCCACGGCCCTGAGCTGCGGGGCGATGAGCGCGTGCGTATACGAAAAATCGGAGGACGGAACGCTGCATGCGAAAGCCGTGGAGGGGCTGTTTCCGCCGATGAATACCGAGGTCGGAAGGCCCGGCAGAAACGACAGCCGCGTGAAGTTTCTCGAAAACGTCATAGGGCGGGAGACTATAGAGGCCAACGAGGGAATCATAGGAGCCGTCGCCAACGACGGAACCGGCGTGCTGATAGAGGACGCCTCGGCCGACCCGCGCGTAAAAAAGCACGCCGACGAGGCGCTCGCAATACACAGCCTGATGGCCGTTCCCGTGAAATTTCGCGGAAGGATACACGGCGTGCTCGCCGTTGCCAACCCCATATCGGGAAAGCCGTTCACGCAGACCGACTTTTCCCTTGCGACGTCGATAGGCGAGCAGGCGGGGGTCGCCGTGCACAGCAGCGAAGCCATATCGGCGCTGTTGCAAAAGGGGAAATTGGATTTCGACCTGCGGCTGGCCAGCAGTGTCCAACGCTACATACTGCCCCAGTCGCTGCCCGGAAACGCCGATTTGGAATTTGCCGTAAAATACATTCCGCAACAGCTGATAGGCGGCGACTTCTACGACTGTTTCCAACTTCCGGACGGCGCGTGCGGCGTGGCGATAGGGGACGTTTCGGGCAAGGGAATTTCGGCGGCGATTTTGATGGCGCTGTGCAAGACTCAGCTTAGAAACATAGCCCTAAAGGGGAATGCTCCGTCGGAAACGCTGAAGGAGCTGAATGCGGAAATGGTCAACACCATGCGTTCGGACATGTTTATAACGCTCGTTTACGCGGTGATATCAAAGGACAACTCGAAAATTACCCTTGCGCGGGCCGGGCACGAGCTTCCGCTGCTGTACTCGGCAAAAAACGCGGGCGCGCCCGCGGACGAAATATTGAGCCCCGGAATGGCGGTGGGAATGGTCGGCCCGGAAATTTTCGACGCCGCCATAGGCGACGTGTCCGTGAACTTCGAGCGCGGCGACATATTCGTGCTCTATACCGACGGCCTCACCGAGGCGACAAACGCCGAGGGCGCCGAATACTCCGGAGAGCGTCTGCGGCAGGCGGTCGCCAACCTTCACCTGCACGGCGCGGGCGAGATAAACCTCGGCATACAGAAGTCCGTGGAAAACTTCGCCGGAGCGCGCGGATTGCGCGACGACTTCACCCTATTTACAATCAAGCGCATTTGACGCTTCAAACCGCAAACAAAAATAACATAGAAAGAACAAGAAAATGCCAGGCGTAGGAAAATTGCTCAAACAGGCGCAAAAGATGCAAAAGGCCATGGAAGCCGTACAGGCCGAACTGGAACAGATGTCGATAGAGGGCTCGGCCGCCGGAGGCGCGGTGCGCGCCGTCGTGAACGGACAGGGGACGCTCAAATCCATAAAGCTCGATCCGGAATTTTTGAAGGAGGACGCGGAATCCGTGGAAAGCTCAATCTTGGCCGCAGTCAACGACGCCGCCGCAAAGGCAAAGGCCAAAAGCGAGGAGGAAATGGGCAAGGTGACCGGCGGATTCGGAATCCCCGGAATTATCTGACAAATGGGCGAAACTTTCGACAGGCTCAAAAATTCGCTAAAAAAGCTTCCGGGGCTCGGCGCGAAAAGCGCGGAGCGCATGGCGGCGCATCTGTGCCTCGAATCTCCGCAGTCGGCCAGGGAGTTGGTGGAGCTTCTAAGCGACGCCCTCGAAAAAATAACGCCCTGTCCGAAGTGCATGGGTCTGGCGGAATCCGGCGAACAATGCCGCATATGCGCCAATCCCGCAAGAGACCCAAGCCGCATATGCGTAGTCGAAAGAAACGCCGACATAGAAGCCATTGAGCGGGCGGGAGCGTGGACGGGAAAGTATCTCGTCCTCGGCGGCAAGCTCTCGCCCCTGCACAAAATCGGCCCCGACAAGCTGAACCTCAAATTGCTATCGGAGCGCATAGAGAGCGACGGCGTGCGCGAGATACTTTTGGCGCTCTCAAACGACATCGAGGGAGAGGCCACATGCCACTATATCCGCGAGCGGATTGTCGGAACGCGGCAGATAACCCTCACGCGGATAGGTTTCGGCCTTCCCAACGGCAGCCAGCTCGGATTTGCCGATTCCGTGACGATAAAAAACGCTCTGGATTCGCGCAGGAGCTTCTGATACGCCCGAATTTTGGACGCCGGAATGCGGCCGGTTGAAACGGGCAAATCGGCCCCCGCCCCGCAAGATGCGCGCAGGAGCGTGATTGTCGCCGGAAGATAATCCTTAAAAAATTCCAAATGCGAAATTTCAATCCGATGAAAAGAAACACACTCATAAAAAACGCGCTCGCCTTCGCATCGTTGGCGGCCGCGTTTGTTGCGGCGTTTTCAACCGGATTGTCAGCCGAGCGGGAACGTCCCGCAATCGCCCCCGCGGCCGCGCGCGTTTCCGATATGCCCGACGCGCTTTCCGCGCCTATAAACGCCCGTGCGCATGCCGATACTTTCGCGTACGCCAATACTTCCGCGCGCGTCAATGGGCACGCGTCGCTGTCCGCCCGCCCTTCCCCTTCCGACGCGCTTTCCGCGCAGGCGCACGCGCGCGCGCCAATGTCAATATTTAAAGACGCCCCCCGTTCCGCGCCGCTTTCGGCTCCCGCCTCATTTTCCGCGCCCGTTTACGCATTCGCATCAGCGGCCGTCCCCGCGGCGATTCCCGCGGGCGCAACTCTTCCAAAGCCGGAACGGGAAGCGCAAAAGGGCGACATCGGAATGTTGGACGCCTTCGTTCTCGGCCTCGTCGAGGGAATCACGGAATTTCTGCCCATATCGTCCACTGGACACCTCATATTGGCGAACTCGTTTTTGGGGCTGGATTCGCAACAACCCCTGCTGACCTCGGAAGGCAAAAGTCTGAAAAATCCGTCGGGCGAAGCCTACACCATGAAAATGGCCGCGGACTCATACGCGATAATCATACAGTTCGGCGCAATTCTCGCAGTGGCGCTGTTGTACCGAAATTCCGTGTTGCAAATGTTTATGGGATTGGCCGGACGGAGCAAAGACGGGCTGAAACTTGCCGCAAACCTCTTCGTGGCCTTCCTGCCGGCGGCGATTGCGGGGCTTATGCTGCACGATTTCATAGAATCCAATCTGTTCGGCGTAAGGCCGGTAATTGCCGCCCTCGCGGCCGGCGCGCTGCTGATGTTCGCCGCGCAAAAATTCTACGACGCGCGCGCGTCGGACAAATCCCGCGCCTATCCGCGAATGGAAGACATGACCGTAGGGCAGGCTCTATTGGTCGGCATATTGCAATGCGTAGCCATGTGGCCGGGAACGAGCCGCTCGATGATGACGATTCTCGGCGGATACGCCGCGGGACTGCGCCCGGCGGAAGCGGCAAAATTCAGCTTTCTGCTGGGTTTGGTGACCCTGACTGCGGCGAGTCTATTCAAAATATTCAAGGACGGCGAGGCCATTGTCAAAACCATATCGATAACTCCGCTGGCATTCGGCATGGCGGTCGCGTTCGTTTCGTCCGCACTGTCCGTCAGCTGGCTGGTGCGATTCCTCACGCGGAGGGGGCTGGCGCCGTTCGCGTGGTACAGGCTCGCGCTGGCGGCCGCGCTCTGCGCCCTGCTCTACCTCGGATATCTGAAATGACGATCGATGCGCACACGCATTTCTATCCGGATTTCGTCGCGAAAGATCCGGCGCGCTGGGCGGAAGGCGCAAAAGAGTTTTACTGGGGGCGTCTGACGGGGCCGCGCGCCGACGGAAAAATGTCGCTCCAGGGATTTCCGTCGGAGGAAAAGTTTATCGCCGACATGGACGAAGCCGGCGTCGACGCGGCAATAATACAGGGTTGGTACTGGCAAAATTCGGCCGCATGCGCGGAAATGAACCGCGCAATAGCGGAGTTTTGCGCGCGGCAACGGGGGCGCATTTTTGCTTTCGCCTCGGTGAATCCCTCCGACATTTCCGCCGCAATCGGCATAGTTCGGAGCGCGAGAAAAGACGGCTTTTGCGGAATCGGCGAGATACACGACGGAGTGCAAGGATTCGGATTTCTGTCGGAGAAATTCGGCAGGCTCGCAAACGCCTGTGCCGACGAAGAACTGCCGATATGCGTGCATCTGACGGAACAAAACGGGCGGGACTATCCGGGGAAAGTCGGAACGGACAACTTTGCGGCTTTTCGGGCGGCGATGAAATTTCCGCGCACAAAGTTCATATTTGCCCACTGGGGCGGTGGAGAAATTTTCGCCGGCAAAATACCCGAAGAATATCTCGCCCTGCCAAACGTGATTTTTGACTCGGCGGCAACCCCTTTGCAATTCCGCGGGGAAACGTTCCCGTGGAGGGAGGGGCCGCTGAAATTTCCCCGTTCGTGCGCGTTCGGCTCGGACTACCCGATTCGCCTGTACCCAAAAAAATTCAGGAAAGAGCAGATGAAAGCCATTGTGGACGAGGCCAAATCGAATGCGCCTATATCCGTTGCCGACGCGTTCTTTTGCCAAAATATTTTAAATTTTGCGAATCTCGAAAGTATCGCAACCGCGCGGCATCGCTTGCCGGAAAAGCCCGCGCAACGTTGATGTGCGCCGAAAAAAGCTCCGAAGCTTGCAAGAAAGAACGCAAGAAAGACGCGAAAACAAAGACGCATTCTCCCTCCTTCTTCCCCCTCTTCTTCCCGCCCTGCGCGCCTTGCGCTCGGACTGCCCGATCCGCCTCTACCTTGAGAAAATTCAGGAAAGAGCAGATGAAAGCCATTGTGGACGAGCCTGAATCATAACGCCTCTCTAACCGCAATCGACAACCGTTAAAAAACGCCGCGCCGCGAAAGGCCCGGCAGAAATTTCTATTTTTCCAAAAACTTTTTGAGGCTATGCAATCTCGATTTCACGCAGGGAATTTCTCCATAACGCGCGATATGCCAGATTGGCCAAATACATATAGGGCTTCATATACAATTTTACAAAAACATTGGATTTTGCGCCCGGATCCGCGGTTGTGGAAATATCGGATTTGCTCTGCGCGACGGACACTATATTTTCCCCCAGCAACCCGAATATTTTGACGCCGAATCTCCAATAAAACTGCAAGTCAAAATCTATCGGACGGTAAAATTCCCCGACCGACAACAATTTTTTCGCGCCCTGAAATGAAACGCATTCGACAGTTGTCAAAAACGGAACCTTCCGCCACGCGCACAAGCGAAATTCCGCGGCGGGCGAGGCGGACGACGCATGCCGCAGCGGCACAGGCGCGCTCTTCGACACTTTCAACGCCAGATGCGACGGCGGAATTTTTATATAGTCCCAATTTTTCAAACGCCCCAAGAGATTGACGGCATCGGGAAAGTTCTCGCCCAAATCCGCGTCGTCCTCCAAAATTACGGCAAAGTCAAGTTTCTCGTCCAATATCTTTTTCCACACGAGCATGTGGGAATAATAACAGCCCAGGGCGCCCGGCGAGATTGGGTTGAAGTCGAACAGCCTGTTCTTGGCGGAATTGAATTTCAACGGCGCGTTCAATATGCGCGGCGAATTGCGGTCGCGCTCCATAAAGACCGCCTGAAAGCGATCAAATTCCACTCCCAAACGGTTAAGATTATCCGTTATTCTCGCAAGTCTGTCTTTTCGAGAATCCAGATTTATAACGAATATCTTGTAATTGGCAGAATCCATCGCGCCTTTCAAAGTTCATTGGTTGATAAACCGCCGCGAAAAAATTGCCGGACGAAATTTTGTCATATGAGCGTTTCTTGACTAATCTACGGCCAAGTCAAATTTTTCCGAAGCAGTATCGGTTAAAATCCGCTGTGCGATTTATCGCTTCTCAGAGCAATTCGGATTAAAATGCAAATGCCGCGCATAGCCCTCTGCGGGAAGGGGGGGCGGTGGACAAAAAACTTATCCGCCTTTGGCAAACTTCTAAATCGCATTTGCAATGTATCGTGAAGTTTGATTTTGGAAAAATGAAGTAGGATTTGAAAAGAGGTTCTTGGGAAGAGTGTTGTAAGGGCAGTTCAGGGGGTTGTAAAGGGAGTTCAGCTTACGTTAAACTTGGAGTAAGACAAAAATCTTTCCAAATCTTACTTCATTTGGGAGGGTGCCGGCGCAAAAAGTTTCCAAACTCAAATCCGTCCGAAGACTCCGCCCCAAAGCCTTTAAATTCCCGCGATTCCCCATTATTCCTCGCAATTTCCCGTTTCCAATCCCATCTTTCAAACGCCGGCAATAGCGGCATGCCCATTCCCGCCGAAGAGAACGCCCGCCGCGCGCCCGCCGGATTTTCCAATGTCTAAATGCAAAGGCAAGGCGTCCGCAAGTATCCGTCCGCAAGCGTCGCGACACTACAAAAAAAACCGTCGCGGCACATTGGAATGCTACGCGCCATTATTGCGCGCAAACTTCAAGTCGCGACCCAGCGCGCAAGCCGTTCCCGCGAACAAACCGTTTCCATGCGCGAAGCGTTCGCACAAATTGAGCGTCTTTTTTCAAATTCCGCCGGCGATTCGGGAAGCCTTTGCAAATTTCCCGCGCCGACAATTAGCCGAAATAGCGTCGCATTTAAATCGCCGCCGGCTACTGCTTCGGAAGGCAAAAACAACGAAATTTTCCGAATCGCATGCCGCATTTAAATCGCCGCGCAACGCCGATTCGCGCGCGCCTTAAACCGGCGGGAAACGCAATTTGCAAATCTCTCCTTCGAATCCGCCAGTCCGAACTGCAACCGGCGGGAAAACCGCCGGCTGCAAAATCGAACCGCGCAGGCCCTATATGCGAATCTTCGACGGAAGGAACTCGGCCTTGTATTCGTAGAGCGAACGCAAGTACTTGTCGGCTTCCGGAGTCTTCGGGAAGCACATTTTGGTCGGGTTGTAAATGAGCTCCTTGTCGGGATTGAGAATCGCAACCATGCTCAAGAGCACCATCTCGGTAAACGGAGCCGCATAGTTGAAATTGCCCATCGGATTTACGCCGTCGACGCAGGCCTTCACCCATTCCTTGTGCGGATTTCCCGGATTCGTCGAACGCGCTATGGTCTTGGCGGGAAGCTTGCCGGACTTGGCGTATTCGCGCATCGTCAAGCGCGGGAAAATCGTCGTCCCCTGACCGTATTCGTTGGTCAATATGGTGTTCTTCGTGCCCACGATGAACGTGCAGTTCATGTTGCGGCTGTCGGTGAGGAACTCCTGCGGAACGCGCTTGATCTCCTTCGGCTTGCGGCCGCCGTCAAACCAGTGCAGCCTGATTTTTCCGCCCTTGCCGCGCTTGTTGTCAAATACCATCTTGCAGGAGGCCTTGTTCGGCCAGTCGTAGTCCGAGAAAGGCGTGGAGTTTGCGCTTATCTTCGAGGGGAATCCCAAATCGAACGCTGAATACGGCACGTCCATGAAGTGGCAGGCCATGTCGCCGGCCGCGCCCGTCCCGTAATTGCGCAGACCGCGCCATTTGAAGGGCAATATCGCCTTGTTGTAGGGCTGATAGGGAGCCACGCCCAGCCACAGCGGATAGTCGAGCGTCGGAGGAATGGGCTCGCCCGCGGGCATGGTCAGACCGCCCTGGGGCCATATCGGACGATTCGTCCAAATGTATATGTCCTCTATCTCGCCGATGATTCCGGCGTCGTACCATTCGCGGATTACGCGCCAGCCTTCGTTGGTGTGCCCCTGGTTGCCCATCTGGGTGAACACTCCGGCTTCGTCGGCCAGACGCCTGAGCTCGCGCGCCTCCCACACGGTGCGCGTCAAGGGCTTTTCGCAATATATGTGCTTGCCCTTGGCTATCGCCCACGCGGCTATCGGATAATGCATGTGGTCGGGCGTGCAGACTGCCACGCCGTCGATGTCGCCGTCCATCTTGTCCAGCATCACGCGGTAGTCGCGGAAGCGCGGAACCTTCGGAAATTTTTTGTAGGTTTCTGCCGCCCTCGCATCGTCGACGTCGCAGAAGGCCACCAATTTTGCGTCGGGACTGGAAGCGACTTCGTTCACGGCCGCACGCCCGCGCCCGCCCGCGCCTACAACGGCGACATGGAGCTTGCCATTGGCTCTCTTCGTGGCTTTCGTGGCGCAGGACGGCAGAAACATCAGCGACGAAAACGCCGCCGCGCCTTTTATGAATTCTCTTCTTTTTATCATGTTTTTTACGGGTTTGTTTTTGTGATTAATTGAATAAAAGGATTGTCCGCATGCCGGGCGCGAGCCAACTACGGCAAGAACTCCTTGCGGTAGTCGTAGAGCGACCTCGTGTATTTGTCGGCCTCCGGGCAGTTTGTAAAGCTCATCTTTTGCGCGTCGTACTTCAATTCCCTGCCGGGCATGAGCGCAGACACCATTCCGACGAGCGCAAGCTCCGTAAACGGGGCGGCATAGTCGAAATTCGCGGGCGGATTGACGCCCTTCAGGCAGCTCTTTGCCCATTCGACATGGGGATTGCCCGGCGCAATCGAACGCTCCAGCTTTGCCGGCGGGAATATATTGGCCTTTTTGGCCTCCCTCATCTTCTCAAGCGGGAACAGCATCGGATTCGAGCCGTAAAGGGTTGTCGTCATCGTGTTCTTCGTGCCGACTATGAATATCTGGTTGCGGTCCGTATAGCTGCGCCTCTTGTTGGCGATGTCGAAATACTCCTGTGAAACGCGCTTGATCTCCTTCGGCTTGCGGCCGCCGTCAAACCAGTTCAGCCTGATTTTTCCGTCCTTGCCGCGCTTGTTGTCGAAAGTCATGACGAACGACGCGCTCTTGGGCCAGCTGTAATCCGTGGCCGGATCCGCGCTGCCGACTATCGAAGACGGCATTCCCAATTCAAACGCCGAATAGGGAATGTCCAAAAAGTGGCAGGCCATGTCGCCGGCCGCGCCCGTTCCGTAATTGCGCATTCCGCGCCACTTGAAGGGCAATATCTCCTTGCTGTACGGCTGGAACGGCGCAACTCCGAGCCACAGGTTGTAGTCGAGCGTATTCGGCACGGGCTCGCCGGCGGGAACTTTCAAATTCGCCCCCTGCGGCCAGATGGCGCGGTCGGTCCAAGCGTAAATGTCCTCGATTTCCCCAAGTATTCCGGCGTCCGTCCACTCCTGAAGCGCCCGCCAGCCGTCGTTGGAATGCCCCTGATTGCCCATCTGGGTAAACACTCCGGCCTCCTTCGCCAGACGCCTCAATTCGTGCGCCTCCCAAATCGTGCGCGTCAGCGGCTTCTCGCAAAAGACGTGCTTGCCGTTGGCTATCGACCACGCGGCTATAGGATAGTGCATGTGGTCGGGCGTGCAAATCGCAACGCCGTCGATATCCCTACCCATTTTGTCCAACATAACGCGGTAGTCGCGAAAGCGCGGTATGCGCGGATACTTTTCGTAATTTTTGGCGGCCTGTTTATCGTCGACGTCGCAGAAGGCGACCACCTTGGTTTCCGGGCAGTTCATGAACGCCTGCACCGCGGCGTCCCCTCTTCCTCCGACACCGACGATTGCCACATGAAACTTGGAATTGGAGTTCTTGGACTCCGCCCGCAACAGCGACGGCATAATCGCAAGCGACGCCGCGCACCCCGCACCCTTAAGAAAAAAACGTCTCGAACAATTCATAAGCATTAATGTCGATTAAAATTTAAGATTTCCCCCCATTTCCCGCGAGGCCGTCAAAGTCAAACGCCCGCATAATCAGGTATCAAGATAATCCGCTTCCCGCATATTTCAAGAGATTTTTTTGGTTTTTTGGCCGGCATTTTTGACTTTTTGACGGTACAATTTCACATTGCTCCCCTTTCCCGCCAAGCCTCTCGCCTTAAAAATCGGGAAAATTTTTCCTATGGCAAAAATCGGAAGGGGGCAAACGCTTAGCCCGCGGCAAAAAAGCTTTCCGCCGCCTCCCGCGCAAAATGGGGAAAACTTCGTTGAAAATTCCGAAAAATTTTTTTAGCCATTCGGACATGGAAAACAAAATCGCAGTCGTGTTGACGACCTTCCCAGACGACAAATCGGCCAGAAAGACGGCGTTGTCCATGCTGAAGGAGGGCTTGGCCGCATGCGCGCAAATCGGCGGAGAAATTGCGTCGATATACTGCTGGAAGGGCAAACTGTGCGACGAGAGGGAAATCCCGGTAAAGCTGAAGATTCCGCTCGGCAAACTTGACGCCGCGCGGGAGTTTTTTTTGCGCGACCACCCCTACGAATGCCCGCAATGGATTGCCCTTGAGGCAGAAGCCAGCCAATCGTACGCGAAGTGGGTTGACGAAACCCGCCCGTTGCCAGACTAATTCCTCCCCTCGATTCCGCTTCCCCATCTGCCGCCCCGATTTTCCCGCGTCCGACTTTGCGCCCCCGCGCATTCGGAAATTTGCGAAACGCTCCCCGTCGCCGCTGTATCGTGAAATTCGATTTTGGAAAAATGAAGCAGGATTTGGAAAAAAGGCCTTCAGAGGGGGTGTTGCAGGGGCTCTCTTTTTTCAACCCGGAACGTGATGCGGGTTGGACGCCAGAACTCGAAACAGGGCGAAAAATCTTTCCAAATCTTACTTCATTTTGGGGTATCGGCGCAAAAAGTTTCCAAACTCAAACCCGGCCGCCAGCTCCGCCTCAACGCCTTTAAATTCCCGTAATTTCCCATTATTTCCCGCTATTTCCCGTTTCCAATCTCATCTTTCAAACATCGCCGTAGTACCCGACTTTCGCCGCGCAAAAATTTCGCGTCTTTTGGGATTCGCATATCTCGCAGTTTTCGTCCGCGCCGCATCTGCGCGCCGCTAATTTTCGCGTCGACTTAAAATTCCCCCGTCTCCCGTTCGTCCGCACAAGGCATTTTTTATGCCCGCGCCAAATATTTTGGCCGGCGGGAGGGAAAATGGGAAACATGCGCACCGCTCCCGTTGCGCCCTTTATACTTATACTCTTATAAATAAAGAGAAAATGCGGGCGGGCGTTTCTTTCACTTCGGACAAAAGTAAAACTGCGTCCGAAACTTTTATTTTCAGCGTGGCTTTTCGGCAACTTCCGCCCTTGAGCATGCCGACTTTTGCCTTGCGCACGCCGATTTTTGGAATGTTTCCTTTCCGCGCGCCGTTTTTGCATCTCGCATTTCGGCGCGGACAATTTTTGCGTCTCGTTCGGCAACGCGTTTTGCGTGCGTTAGCCGCAACGCAATTTGCAGCGTCTTTGCCGCCGTCCCAACGGTTCGCCCCCAACGCTTCTTTGCCTCTTTTACCGATGCTTCCCCGCCAAATCGCGCAAATGTTTGAATTAAGTCGCGCGAATCTTCGCAATGAAATTGGTTTTGAAGTTAAGCTAATTTTTTTGCATAGGAGGGTGCGTTTCTTTTATTTGCAATTTAACGCGCCCGCAAAAAGACTCCCCCCCCGGAAAGCGGAAATCCGCGCACTCCGCCTATCCCGACTGCGCACGCCGCCCGAAATATCCGCAATCGCGCAACGCCCGCTTTCAAACAGTCCGCCTCCCCAACCGGTTGCCGACGTGATTTATTCGGCGCATTCGGAATGACCGCCATCAAATATCCCGTCCCCCGACTTGCGCGGACTGCGGCGGCCAACGGCCGGAGTGGGACGGGCGGAGAAAAAACTTGTCTTTTGCCGCGCCGGCTGTTCCACTTTTGCCATGTTTGAAATTGAAACGGCGCGGGAGGAGGATATTCCGCAGATACGGGCATTGGCCGCCGAGATATTCCCGCGCGCCTACGCGCGGATTCTGTCGCCGGAACAAACCGCCTACATGATGGAAATGATGTACTCGCGCGCGAGCCTCGAATCGCAGTTTCGCAGCGGGCATGTTTACTTTTTGGTCCGCCGCGGCGGAACGCCCGTCGGATACCTCTCCGTTGAGCGCGAGAAGCCGGATCTGTTTCATCTCCAAAAGATATATCTGGACGAAAAGTTCAGGGGAATGGGCGGCGGAAAGCTCATGTTTGAGGCCGCCGCAGACTTCGTGCGCTCCAAACTGAGGGAATCCGGCCAGGCTTCGGCCCTCATGGAATTAAACGTCAACAGGAATAATCCCGCCGTCGGATTCTACGAAAAAATGGGCATGAGGAAACTGCGCGAGGGCGACTTCGACATCGGAGGCGGATTTTTCATGAACGACTTTATAATGGGCATTCAAATACGCGCGTCAGATTTTTGTTGATTTTCTCTTTTTCTTAAATAGAGTGCTTTTCTTTTTAACTATTATGCGCCGCGTCCGAAAGCCGGCGCAGGATTGTTTTTTATTAACAGCAGCAAGATGAAACAGATAAAACTCAAAACAAGCAGCAGGGAGAAGATCGGCGGCAATTCGGCGAAGGCCTACCGCAGAAACGGGCAGATACCGGCCGTAATATACGGCGAAAACGGGGAAAAGAACCTTCTTGTGGACGCCAAGACGCTCGATATCACGCTCAAAGAAATAAGCGGAAAGGCGGTCCTGCTCGAACTCGAATTTGACGACGGCACGCAACCGCGCTTCGCCATGCTGAAGGCGGCCGAGCGCAATCCTCTCACGGGCGCTCCCCTGCACGTGGATTTTGTCGAGGTGGTGCGCGGCAAGCCCATGAAGGCCACGCTGCCGCTGCATTTTGCCGGGGAATCCTACGGCGTGAAGAACGAAAACGGCGTGATAGAAATCCACGAGCACGAAGTCACCGTCAAGTGCCGCCCGCGCGACCTCCCGGAAATGATAGTGATAGACATTTCCGAATTGCGCGTCGGACAGGCGATACACCTCAAGGACGTGAAGGCCCCTGAAGGCGTCGAGTTTGACGCGCACGCGCTTGAGGACATACTTGTCACCTGCAACGCCGTCGATGTCGAAGAGGCCGCTCCCGCCGCCACCGACGCCGCAGCTTCGGCCGCGGTTCCGGCCACCGAGCAGAAGGCCGCTGAGGAGGCTCCCAAGAAGTAGCCTTTCAAGGCGGAGACGCCGGGACAGGCGCCTTCCGCCCCAGTTCTTTTACAATCGAGCATATGTCCGTAAAAATCGCAATGGGTTTGGGCAATTTCGGCTCCGAGTACGACGGCACCCGCCACAACGCGGGGGTTTTTCTGTTGCGAAAGCTGGCCGCGCGCTGCGGGGCGGATTTTTCCTATGAAAAATACTGCCAAGCCCACATTGCGCGGGCGCAATTGTGCGGCGCGGGACTCATTTTGGCGTTCTCGGATTCCTACATGAATCTCAGCGGCGAAAGCTTGAAAAAAATTTTGAGATTCTTCAAGACGCCGCTCGCCGAATGCGCCGTAATCAGCGACGACATCACCCTTGAGCCCGGCCGACTGAAACTGTCGCGGGGGGGCTCCTCCGGCGGGCACAACGGATTGGGCGACATCATCGAGAAGTGCGGAAACGATTTTATCCGGATCCGCGCGGGCGTCGGCGCCAGGCCGGACAAGCGCATGGACTTGGCCGACTACGTGCTCGGCCGTCCGACTGCGGAGGACGCGGAAAAAATCGCCGCGGCGGACATATGGGGCTGCATGAGCCTGCTTTTGACGAAGGGTTTTGAGGGCGCGCAAAACGAAGTCAACCGGCGCGCGGGAACGGGGACCGGCTCCGCCGCCTCCTGACCCGGAGAAGCCGCTTCGGCAAAGCCGTTCTACGCGGCCCCATGCGGCGCAAAAACTTTAATTAAAACATATACTATATCATGAAAAAATATACAGCAACATTCATTCTCGACACCAGGAGCTATCAAGATCCCGTGGAAAACCTCATTGAAAGACTCAAGGGCGTGATGGAGTCTGTGGGGTGCAAGATAGAGAATGTGGAAAACATGGGCCAGCGCGCGTTTGCGCGCACTACGGATAAAAAATTCCCTGCCGGCATATATGTGCGGATAAAGTTCGAGGGGCCGGCGTCGGCCAATTCGCAAATCAAAGAGAAGCTCCGCCTCGACAAGACCGTAAACCGCGTCCTCGTACTGGCGGACTAAGCGCAGGAGGCAATTCGACATGCCGTCTTACAACAAGGTCATATTAATGGGGAATCTCTCGCGGGATCCCGAACTGATGCAGACGAAAAACGGGACGAGCATCTGCCGCTTTTCGATCGCATTAAACCGTTCGTTCAACGCGCAGGACGGCTCTTCGCGCGACGAGACGTGCTTTGTGGAAATGGACAGCTTCGGCCGCACCGCGGAGAACATCAACAGGTTTTTCTCCAAGGGCAAGCCGATTCTCGTCGAGGGAAGGCTGCGCCAGGATTCGTGGGAGGACAAGCAGACGGGGCAGAAGCGCAGCAAGCTTCTGGTTGTCGTGGAGCGTTTTGAATTTGTCGGCGGGCGTTCCGACAACGCGCTCTCCGGCGCGGATTACGACCGTTCGGCTCCGGCTTCGAGGGGCGGCTCGCAGGTTCCGCCGCCCCCCGCGCGCGACGACGCCGAAGACGACGACGTGCCGTTCTGATTTTTACCGCTCAAACTTTTCCTCCCGCGCCTTGCGCGCATCTGCCGCGCGCGGGAATATTGCGAAAGAGAATATTTAAACAAGCATAAACTACTATGGCAACAAGCAAAGTGTTATTGATAAAGCCCGTGGAGAATCTGGGCGGCGAAGGGGATCAGGTCTCCGTCAAGGCGGGATACGCGCGGAATTTTTTGCTTCCCAAAAAGCTGGCCGTTCCGATTAGCAAGGCCAACAAGAAGCAGATAGAGGCGCTGTTGAAGGCGCGCCAGCTGCGCGAGGCCAAAGAATTGGAAAACGCGCAGGCTCTGGCCAACGCGATCGCCCAGATGAGCATCGCGTTTGCGGTCAAGACCGGCGAGGGCGGCAAGCTGTTCGGCTCGATCACCGCGGCCGACCTCGCCGCCCGCATAGCCGAAGGCGGAATAGAGCTGCCGAAGAAGGCGGTCCTTTTGGAGCGTCCCGTCAAGGAGCTCGGCAAGCATACGGCGCATGTGAAGCTCCACAAAGACGTCCGTTTTGACATTGAATTTGAAGTCGTTTCGGAAAATCCGATAGAGGACGCGCAAAAGTAATCTTTCCACTTCGGTTTCCGATGTCGGAGAGCACTCCAAATAAAAAAGCCTCGACACGCCGCAAAGGCCTTGCCGCGGCTTTTTCGCATTCCGACGGCGAACGCTCAAAAATTCTCGGGCGCGAGCTGCCGCACAATCTCGACGCCGAGCAGGGCGTGCTCGCAAGCATAATGCTGGACGGCACGAACGAGGTCGTCAATGCGTGTGTGGCCATGAAGATCAGGCAGGACTACTTCTTCAAGCCGCAGCACCAAAAAATCTACGGCGCAGCGGTCGCCCTGTTCAACGAGGGGCGCGGAATTGACGAGATTACCCTGGCCGAATACCTGTCCGCGCGCGGACAACTGGAGGAGGCCGGCGGCGTCGAGGGCATATCGGAAATAGCCGGCAGGATAGAGACGTTTACGAATTATAGGCACTGGGCCGAAATCGTCCGCGAGAAGTATTTTTTGCGGCTTCTGATTGCGTCGTGCGTGCGGACGGTGGAGGACGCTTACGCGTCCAACGGCGGCATAGACATGTTCATCGAGAGCGTGGAGCAAAAGATACTCGGAATAAGCCAGGACAGGGTCGGGGATTCCGTAAAAAAGGCCAGCGAAAACGTGGACGAGGCCGTCGCGCGCATCAATGCGATGATTATGAGCAAGGGGGAACTCTTGGGCGTCCCCACGGGTTTTCGCGACATAGACGCTCTCATGCGCGGGCTGCACGAAAACGAAATGATAGTCATAGCGGGCCGCCCCGGCACTGGAAAGACCTCGATTGCGCTCAACATTGTGGAGCACGCGCTCTTCAAGACGCCCGACGGCGGGGTTCCGACGCTCGTATTTTCCCTTGAGATGATGTCGGCGCAGCTCTATCAGAGAATGATAGCCAGCCGCGCGCGCATAGACCAAAAGAGGCTCGCCGACGGATTCGTCACGAACGAGGCCATAGCCGACATAAACGCGACCGCAAAGGAGCTGAAGGGCGCGCCGCTCTGGATAGACGACACCGCGAACGTGACGATTCTCGAAATGCGAGCGAAGGCGCGCCGCCTCAACCAGCAGCTGGGGGGCAAACTCGGCCTGGTGGTGGTAGACTACCTGCAGCTGCTCGTGGGAACCGATCCAAACATGCCGAGGGAGCAGCAGGTGTCGGAAATTTCGCGCGGAATGAAGGCCATGTCTAAGGAGCTCCGCGCGCCGGTGATAGTTTTGGCGCAGCTAAACCGCGAGAGCGAAAAGGGCGACAAGTACCGGAATCCGCGGCCGAGCGACCTGCGCGAATCGGGCTCGATAGAACAGGACGCCGACGCCATTTTATTGTTGAGTCGGGCGAGGAAATCTGACACAGATGACGATACCGTTTCCCACTCGCAATGGCTGATACGCGCAGAACTGGCAAAAAACAGAAACGGTCCAACGGGAGTAGTGACCCTGCTCTTCAACAGGAATTACACGCGCTATGAAAATTTTACCCCGCGCGAAGATGCCTCACTTTAAAACTTTTACGACACAAAAATTCGCCGCGCGCGCGCAGAGCGCGCGGGTACGGGCCGCTTTCCGGCTGCGGCAAACGGCCGCGGCGGTGTGCCTTGCGGCGGCGGCCATGCTTTGGGCGAATCCGCCCTCCCTGCTCGCCCAACAGACGGCGGCGGCGCGGCAGGAAGCTCCCGTGGTCGACAAGATTTCGTACAAATTCGAGGGGCCGAAAAACGTGTCGGAAAGCGCGGTAAACGTGCATGTCCGCCTGCGCTCCGGAATGAAATTCGACCAGAAGGCGCTGGATCAGTCGATACGCTCCCTCTACAACACGGGGCTTTACGAATTTGTCGAGGCGCACCGCGCGCTCTCAAACGACGGCAAGAAGATCGACATAAGCTTTACGATAGTGCCCAAGTACCGCGTCGCGTCGGTCGTATTCAAGGGCAACAAGGAGTATTCGGCCAACAGGCTGAAGGGGCAGGTGTCGACTTATGCGGGCTCCACGCTGAGCGAGATAGACGTAAAGCGCGACGCCGACAAACTCAGGGAATTTTACCAGAAGAAGGGCTACTCGCTCGCAAAGGTCGGCTATTCCATAGAGCGCAACGACGAAAACGGCGTGGGCGCGGTGATATTTGAAATAGACGAGGGGCAGGACGTAAAGATAATGCAGATACGCTTCACCGGCGACAAAAACGCCGAGGAAACCTACGGATTCTGGGGCAGAATCTCAAAGATGCTCTTCGGCGAAGACGACCCGTCAAAAATAGACTCCATAAAGCTCGCCTCGGAGATGAAGACCGACACGTGGATTCCGATAATTTCGCACCTGACGGACAACGGGCGCTTTAAGGAGGACGAGCTTCAGGAGGACATCGAAAAGCTCCGGAAATTCTACCGCAACCACGGCTATCTCGACGTCGTCATAGACGAGTCGAAAATAAAGTTTGAATTTCCCGATTCCGACGAGCCGGGCGACATGGACATAATAATAGACGTCCAGCCCAACAAGCAGTATTTTGTCGGCGACATAAAGATAAAGGGCAACAAGATTTTCACCACCGACCATCTGATGTATCTGACAAACGACAGATACGGCTTCAGAAAGGGCGACGTTTTCTCGCCCGCGCGCGTGGACGAGGTAATAGAAAACCTGCGGACTTTCTACGGCGAGTTCGGATACATAGACACAATCGTCCGCGCGCTCCGCAGGCCGAACGTTGAAACCGGAAACATAGACCTCACGATAGACATAATCGAGAGCGGCAAATACTATCTTGAATCCATAAACATACAGGGCAACACCAAGACCAAGAGCGACGTCATACTGCGCGAACTGGCCCTTGCTCCCGGAGACGTGTTCGACCTGTACCGCATGAAAATTTCCGAACAGCGCCTGAAGGAGACGCGCTTCTTCGACGAAGTGACCCTGTCTCCGGAGTCCACAAACATACCCAAGAGGCGCGATTTGCGCATAGTCCTGAAGGAGGGCAGAACCGGGAACCTCATATTCGGAGCGGGCTTCAGCACGATTGAAAGCCTTGTAGCGACAGTCGAGGTCACGCAGAGCAATTTCGACTACGAAAATTACGACAGCCTCTTCCAGGGAGCCGGGCAGAAGTTTCGCCTGCGCGGAACGATAGGGCTGGAGTCGAACCAGGTGATTTTGAGTTTTGAGGAGCCGTGGCTGTTCAACCGCCAGCTCGGCTACGGGATAGACCTGTACCGCACGGATACCGGATACTATTCGGACTACTACTCCGAAGTTCGCCTGGGCGCGCTCAACTATTTGCGCAAGCGCATCTACGAGCTTGTGGAGGCGCGCCTTGCCTACAAAATCGAGCTTGTCGACATTTACGATGTCAAAAACAACGCGCCGTACGTCATAAAGGACGAGAGCGGGTCGCGCTCCATATCGCAGGTCAGCCTGACGTTTCTGCGCGACGACCGCGACAGCTACATGATGCCAACGCGCGGCACGCGCTTCGAGCTCGTGCAGGACTTGGCGGGCGGCCCGTTCCTCGGACAGACAAACCTCTACCGCATAGAGGCGCGCGCCGGCTGGTGGATACCGACTTTCGACTTCGGCAAACAGGTGTTTTCAATCGTCGGCCGCGCGGGAACGGTGATGGGATACGGCGGCAAGGAAGTTCCCTTCTTTGAAAAGTGCTTTCTTGGCGGCGGCTACAACATGCGCGGCTTTAAGTACAGGAAGGTCGGCCCGATTGACCCCGCGACGGAGGAGCCATTGGGCGGCAACAGCTTCGGGTTTGTCGCGGTTGAATACTCCATAGAGCTGTTCAATCCCGTGCGCTTTGCGGTATTTTACGACTGGGGCTTTGTGAACGAAAACGACTGGGACTGGGATCCGTCGAACTACAATTCCGACTTCGGCATCGGGTTGAGGATTCTCCTGATGGGCGCGCCGATGCGCATAGACCTCGGTTTCCCCTTGAAAACCGGAGAATACAACGACGACGGCATGCAGTTTAACTTCTCGTTCGGAACGGTGTTTTAAAGCGGAATTTATTTTTGAACGTATCCGGCAGCAAATAAGTCTTTACATTAGAACCAATCAAAGCGAGAATATATAAATTATGAAAAAAGCATTGGCACTGATAGCGGGTATGGCCGCGGTTGCGGCGGTTGCGGCGGCCCAAAACATTTTTGTCGTCGATATGGCGAGGGCATACCAGAACTATTACAAGGCAAAGACGGCCTTCGCCCAAATACAGGCTTCGGCCGACAACGCCAAAAAGGAGATTCAGGAAATGGCGAAGAAGCGCGACGCCATAGTAAAGGAGCTCAACGCCGTGCAGGAGAAGGTAAAGAATCCCGCCCTTTCCGAGGACGCGAAAAAGAAAATAATGGAGACGGAATTTCAGCCGAAATACGTCGAGGCCTCCCGCATTGAGAACGCCATGCGCGACATGCAGCAGCAAACCACGCAGCGTTTGCAAAACAATATGAACAACGTCCGCCAAGTCCACTTGCAGGAGATTGCGGAGGTCATAAAGCAGCTCGCCGCCGAGAAGAAGGCCGATTTCATTCTGGAGCGCAACGCATGCCCCTTCTTCAAGGAATCCGTCGACATTACGGAAGACCTGATAAAGGCGATAAACGCAAATGCTCCCGCCGCGCAGCTGACGCCGGAGAAAAAGTAGGCTGAAAAAAACGCCTCGGACAAGAAGCGGAAAAAACCCTCCAAGCGGTTTCCGCTTTTTTTGTATTGCGAAAGAATAAAAGCCCCGCTCATTCAATGCTCCGCCCCATTCGCCGCCCATGACGAATGGCAAAAAAACATCTTTTGCGCTCCTGTTCCGCCCTCCGCGCCGAATGCTTTCGCGCGAGTCTAAAACCCCACAATCCTCCGCAAAAAGCCGTTAAAAAAATCCCGCCTTTGCCGTAGAGGCTTTTCAAGAAACGCCCGTTATCAATACACTCTTCTTTAAAAAGCCGGCGCACTTGCGCGCATAAGCCGCACATTGAAAATATGCGAATGCGTATGGAGCGCGCAAAGTTCCAAATACATTGCGGAGGCGTCCGCTCAAACACTTACCCCCCCCGACAGCCGCAAGCCAAAAATTTTCCCAACGCCCATTTTTAACCGCGCCGCCGTTTTGCGTTCCGATAAACGGGTTGCCCGCTCTCGCCATTAACGCCTTCAATGATTTCGGTATGCGAGTCCAAAGCGCGAAGATAAAGCGCGAAAGCTCGGATAGAGCGCCCGCGAAATGGGAGGAGGGCGATTTAAGATTTGCGCTCCGCCGCGGGCGGCCGCTTTTGCGGAATTTGCCTTTTGGCCGGAATAAGCCGACTTTGCGAAAGGTCTTTTGCAAGCGGACAAATTGAGCCTTTCGACTTCCGCGGCGCCGGTTTGCGCCGCACAATGCCGCGTTCGGCCTTTATAAAACTTCCTACCGGCGTTTCTTCGGTTCGGATTGCGCCTTCGACTTCTTTTTGCCCGCCCGATTTTGGCGCAGGAAATTTAATTAAAAAAATGTTGATTTTTGCAAAGTTCCGCCTTTAATCAGGGGCTTTATGATTTTTAAGAAGGAGTAGAATTTATGTCTCAGCACAGCAGTTTGAAAACGGGCGGTTCGTCGTCGAAGAAAAAGCGCAGCGTATTGAAGCGTTTTGAGCGCATAGATCTGTTGCTCAAGCGCGGAACTATCAAGGAAGTCAAGCGCGTGACGAGCCTGCCCAAGACAAAGCCGGCCGAATAATTCGGCATTGTTCCAATGGAAAGCGCGGCTGCGCGTCAAGCGCCGCCGCGCTTTTTGTCTTTGTAAAACAGTGTTGACTTGCCGCCGCACTTCGCAAAAATCAAACGCATGACTTTGGGGCGCATTTCGCATGCGCAGGCTCAAAGTTTCGGCGGAAGCCGGCAAACCGTTTGAAAAGCAGGCGTTTTTCGCGCGGTTTTTGGAGGGTTTCGCTTCGCAGGCGGCGCGTTGCTTTGCAACGGCCGCGCAGGGAGAGTCGGAATTTTTCATAACGCCGGAAGTTTTGCCGGGCTGTATAGAAGGCCGGCTCGCGAGGCTTTCGGCCGCTTTTCAAATTTTTTGCCCAACCCCATAAAAATAACAACAAACCAACCGCATAAAACAGAATTGCACATATGTCTTTGCTGAAACGACTTTCCGCCCGCCTGCAAAACCACCCGAAACGCCTGATTTACGCCGAGGGCGCCGATCCGCGCGTCTTGCAGGCCGCCCGCCAATTTGCGACAAGAAAATTGGGAGTTCCGTTTCTCGTCGGCGACAGGGAGGAGATTCAAGATGTCGCCAAGTCGTTGGACGTGAGATTGGACGGAATGAAAATCATACAGCCGGATCTCTCCGACGACTTTGAGGACATCGCAAAAATATTTCACGGCATGCCCAAATTCCGCTCCTATGAATATGCCGACGCGCGCGAACTTCTAAAAAAACCCGGTTACTATTCGACAATGATGCTCATGACCGGCCGCGCGGACGCCGAGGTCATCGGGGCGACGATAGCCAGTTCGAGCTCCCTCAGGCAGATATTCCAGATAGTTCCGCTGCAAAAGAACATCAAGACGGCAAGCTCCATGTTGGTGTTGGCTTCCGACAGCGATTCTCTCGGCATTGACGGCGACCTCTTTATGGCCGACTGCGGCGTAATACCGAATCCGACCGAAGAGCAGCTGGCCGACATAGCCGTCACCACGGCCAAACTGGTAAACCATTTGACGCTTGAGCGTCCCCGCGTGGCGATGCTTTCATACTGCACGAAGCTGGCGGCGACGAAGGATCCGAACGTCCTCAAGATGAAATCGGCAACGGCTCTCGCGCACGAGAAGGCGAAGGAGCAGTCGCTCGATATCGACATAGACGGAGAGCTTCAGGTCGACGCCGCGCTCTGCCCGGCGGTTGCGCAGCTTAAGGGGATAAATTCGTCGGTTGCCGGAAGGGCGAATATTTTAGTGTTCCCCGATTTGGAGTCGGGCAACACGGCGTACAAGCTGGTTCACATCACTTCCGGGCTGAAGTGTTATGGACAGATAATGACCGGCCTGACCAAGCCCGTCGCCGAAATATCGCGCGGCGCAAGCGTGGACGACATATTCGGAACGAGCGTCATCGTGGCCGCGCAGTCCGTCGATAGGAAGTTTTATTCGTTTGAAGAGCAGTAGGCTCTTTACAATTTTTGGGGGATATTTGCGGAGCGCGTTTTTTTGCGCGCTCCGTTTTTTTTGCGCGCTTTCGCTCATTCTTTGCGCTGTATCGTGAAATTTGATTTTGGAAAAATGAAGTAGGATTTGAAAAAAGATTCTTGGGAGAGGCATTGCAAGGGCGCTTCGGAAGGTTGTAAGTGAAGTCCAGCTTATATTAACTTGGAACAGGGCGAACGCCTTTCCAAATCTTACTTCATTTTTTCTGGGGGGGTACCGTCGCAAAAAGTTTCCAAACTCAAATCCGCCCGACAAGCCCTCCCCAAAGCCTTTAGATTCCCGCCATTTCCAATTCCATTATTTCCCGCAATTTCCCGTTTCCAATCTCATCTTTAAACGCCAGTGCGGCTTGCCCGGAGAAATCTGCGGGGAATTTTAAAACGTTCTGACAGCAATGGGCGAAACGGTCGTCGCAAAGAGGGGGAGAACGGATTTTTGCATGTGGTTGGGTATCGGAACGGGACGGTTTGAATATAGGCGGAAAAATTTGACGGAGTATCAAATTCGATGCCCGCCAAAAGATTTGGCAGAAGGCCTAAAGATTGGCTGGAGATTTTTACCTCGAAGAGTTGTCCGCAAAAACGGGCACGGACACTCTCCGCACTCCATTAGCCCTCCCCGCCGCATTCGCCGCGCAAAACAAAAAAATTTGACGAATATCAAAAGAGCGGACTTAATGTCTCCCGATGGGAAGGAAAAATTACGCAAGACTTGTGCGGGCGGCGGCGGGAGCGATTGCAATATGTTTTGCGGCGGCTCATTTTTGCCCGGCCGCCCCCCTTGCTCCGAACGCGCAAAAAAGCGCGGCGGAGAGCTTCATGGCAACGCTTCAAAAACTGGCCGCCGCCGCAGACGACGACGACGCGCGGACGCGTCTGGCGGAATCCATGACGGAAAATCCCGTTCAGGCCGACTGGCTCGCCGCCGACTTCTCCGGCAGGCTCGCCCTTCTGCGCGCGCCAGTAGCCGAAAGAATCGCCGCCTTCGACGGGCTCGCAAAAAAATACGCCGAAAAGAACTCCGCCGCAGTATCGACAGTATCGGCAACTCCCTCGAAGACGCTGGCCGAGGCCGCCGAGAAATACCTCGCCGAACGCGAAAAGAACAGGGAGCGGTTTCTCAAAAAGCTCTCGGCAAAAGGGCGGCCGAAGGAGTACGTCTATGTGGAGCGCAAACCCATAACCCCAAGTTTTTACGCCTATACGGAAGGGCTTTCCGACGCCCGCGGAGAATCGCACTTTTTGCCGGGTTCAAAGCTGTGCCGCCTCGCCGTGGCAGAAGACGGTTCGATAAAGCGCGAAGTTCTGCTCGAATCCAAAACCGGCGTCATACGCGATCCGGACGTCTCCTACGACGCAAAGAAAATCCTCTTTGCATGGAAAAAGGACAAGTCCGACGATTACAGCCTCTACGAAATGGACGCCGAAACAGGGCGAATCCGCCTCATAACCAAGTCGCCCAAACATGCCGACTACGAGGGGCGCTATCTGCCTACCGGGGAAATAGTGTTCAGCTCGACTCGCTGCGGACATTCTACCGACTGTTTCAACACTGAAGTGAGCAATCTCTACATCATGCGTCCCGACGGGACCGCCCTGCGGAGGGTCGGCTTCGACCAAGTGCACACCACATACCCGACCGTCTGCGAAAACGGCGACGTCGTCTATACGCGCTGGGACTACAACGACAGGGGGCAAGTCTACACGCAGGCGGCCTTCACAATGAAGCCCGACGGCTCCTTCCAGACCGAGCTTTACGGCAACAAATCGTGGATTCCCACCGCGATGGGGCACATCAGGCAGATACCGGGCGAGCCGTCGAAGTTCGTCTGCATTCTGCACGGACACCACACTCCGCAACAGGGCCACTTGGCAAAGTTCGACGTTAAAAAGGGGCGCCAAAACGGGAACGGAATGTCGGCCCTCGCCCCGGTGCGCAAGATTCCGCCGAGAACCGACGCATACGCGCAGGACGGCCCACAGTTCAGATACCCCTTCCCCCTTGAGGACGGACTCTATCTGGCCAGCATAAATCCCCTCAGCGTCCATTGGAGGGAGTCCAAAACGGCAAGAAAATTCCGCGCGCTCCCGTTTTTGCTGTACCTTGTAAACGACGACGGCGAACGCGAGCTCCTGATCGGCGGGCCGCCCTCCGGCAAGCTCAGCCAAATGCAAATAGCGCCGCTCGAAAAAAGGCCCCTGCCCGCGATTGCGAAATCGCCTCTGGACTACTCGAACAAGAGCGGATACTGCCTGATAAGGGACGTCTATGCCGGGCGCGGAACGGCCGGCGTAAAGAGGGGGGACATAGAAAAAATCCGCGTCATAAAGCTGCACTACCGCCGCGCGCCGATCGGAATTATGCACATGGTCGGCCCCGGCGGCGTCGGGACGTGCCACACTCCGATTGCGCTGGGAAATGCCTCGTGGGACGCAAAGGAAATTTTGGGCGAAGTCGAGGTCGAGAAGGACGGCTCCGTTTATTTTGAAGTCCCCGCGCGCACGCCCGTGTACTTTCAGCCGATCGATAAAAACGGCTGCGCCGTAAACACGATGCGCTCGTGGACGACAATGCAGCCCAACGAATTTTACGCCTGTCTGGGCTGCCACGGGGACAAGAATTTAAACAGCCGCGCCGACGCCAGGCTGGATTCCTCCAGAAAGCCCAAAAAGCTCAAGCCGTTCTACGACGTTCGCGGCGGATTCTCCTTCAGAAAGCATATCCAGCCCATACTCAACCGGCACTGCATACACTGCCACAACGACCGCTCCGCGCACAGGCTGTTCGACCACGCCGACGCGTCGAAAACCCTGTCCGTAGAAGACCTCGCCCCCGTGAAGGACGAAGCCGTGCGCGCGTTCATAAAGGACTGCGAGGGCGAAGTGCGGCGCGCATTCAGCCTGTTGGACGTTCCCATTCCTAACGCCATGGCCAAGCGAAACTTCAACGACGCCTACTACAATCTTCTGCGCCCGTCCGTGCGAAACGCGAAACACCCGTATATGGCCGACTGCAATAGCGAGCTTGTAAATTGGCTCGGCGCGCAGAGTTCGCCCGAACTTCAGCCTCCCTACAAGCGCGGCTCGGCCACAAGCAAACTGTACATGATGCTCAGCCAGCGGCACAGCGGACTCAATCTCTCCAAAGAGGAGCTCGACAAAATCTGCGCGTGGATAGACCTGTACGTTCCGTATTGCGGAGACTATCTGGAGTCCAACGCATGGACTCCGAAAGAGAGGAAGTTTTACGACTATTACGCCGAAAAGGCCGCGCGCGCGCAAGCCGAAGAAGACGAACAGATAAAAAAGTATCTCGCGCCCAAAGACCGGCATTGAGCAAAAGGCTGCGCGGCAGTCCAAAGGCGCGGAAATGCGGGACGCCGTTTAGAAGAGCCGAACGAGGAAGAAAAAGCCCGCCTGCAAACACCCGCAAAAGGCGGGTTCCCAAATGTGGGCGCGCCTCCCGCGCCGCGGACAAAAACGCCAAAAGGCGGCGCGCGCAAATTCCGGCAAAAAATGCGGAAACGCAATTTAAATTCGGAGTCGGCGCGCAGCCCGACAGCTGCTACACTCCGACATGCGCGCCCAATGGCGTTTGAAAGATGAGATTGGAAACGGGAAATGGCGGGAAATAATGAGGAATTGCGAGAATTTAAAGGCTTTGGGGCGGACTTGTCGGCCGGATTTGAGTTTGGAAACTTTTCGCGCCGGCACCCCCAAATGAAGTAAGATTTGGAAAGGCGTTCGCCCTGTTCCAAGTTTAATATAAGCTGGACTCCCCTTACAACCTTCCGAACCGTCCTTGCAACGCCTCTCCCAAGAATCTTTTTTCAAATCCTACTTCATTTTTCCAAAATCAAATTTCACGATA